>CAJMDF010000037.1 GCA_905212085.1 uncultured Clostridium sp. | reverse complement strand
AATTCAATTGTTTAAAACTTAAAAAGTAAAGTTTTTGTATTATTCTATTCTTTTTGAATTTTCAACGGATATAATCAAATTATAGAATATAAAATCGGGGAGTAAAAATTATGAAATTTGTTGTAAAAAAAGAAGATTTATATAACGGGATTAAAATTGTTGAAAGAGCTACATCTATGAAAGCTCTGCAGCCTGTACTTTTGAATATCTTGATTGAAACAATTAATCAAAGTACAATCAAATTAGTTGCAACAGATTTAGATTTGACAGTAATTGCTGAAGTTGATGCTCAAGTTGAAGAAGAAGGAAAAATCACATTACCTTCAAAGACTCTCAATGAAATAGTTTCCAAGCTTGGTGACAAGTTAATTACATTTGAAATGAACGAGGGTGAAACATCTGTTAATATCACTTGTCAAAACTCAAAGTTTGATATAATCGGTATTTCTGCTTCAGAATTTCCTCCTGAATTTTCTACAATTAATGTGAATGATGAAGAAGGTTTTGAAATTGAAATCAGACCTTTTGTAAAAGCTGTGAAACAAGCAGGTTTTGCTGCTGCAAGTTATGAAACTAGCAATCTTTTATCAGGTATTGTATGCGATATTTCAGAAAACATAATGGAAATTGCATCAACTGATGGTAACCGCTTAGCTAGAGTTCGTGAAACTATTGATAATAAAGACAATCACTCTAAACAATTGATTATTCCATCAAAGACTTTGAACGAATTTATTAAAATGAGTAGTTTCATTGATGAAGATTCTGTAAAAATTTACACAGAAAAATCAAGATTAATAATTAAATCAGAAAAAACAACAACTATTTCTAGATTATTGGAAGGTCAATTTCCTAAATATAATCAATTGATTCCTGCAGAAAGTCCAAAAGAAGCTTTGGTAAATGTTTCTCAAATGACATCAGCTCTGGAACGTGTATCAATTATGGTTAATGAAAAAACAAGTATCGTTAAACTAGAATTCAGCCATAATAACTTAAAACTTTCAGCTGATACTCCTAATTCCGGGAAATCAGAAGAAAATATTGATATTGATTACGCAGGAGAAGAATTGACAATTGCTTTTAATTATAAATTTGTGTTGGAAGCTTTGAAAAACATTGATTCTGATGAGGTTAAAATCGGACTTAATACACCATTGTCAGCTACAATGTTCAAACCTAACAGCGAAGAAGATTATGTTTGCTTGATTATGCCTGTTCAAATAAGATAAAACTATATCAATATTATTAATATTTTGTTACATTTGAAAAAAAATAAAGCAAATTTCATTGTTTTTTATTTTTGATAAATGTATCAAGGTAAATTTTTAGAAAGGTAGTAATATGTTATATCCAGTTTCATCTTTTTATCATAATAGTAGTGTAAATTCTTTTAAAGGGGATTTACCGTCAACAACAAATTCTCCTAAAGGTGAAACAAGTAAAAAAGGTATGACAAATACTGAAAAGACTTTAGTAGGTTTGGGTGCAGCAGCAGCAATAGTTATAGGTGGTTTGCTTGTAAAAAAACATCTTGATTCAAAAGCAGTTGATACAGCTGCTGAGCAATTAACTAAGGCAAAAGATAGTTTACCAAGTCCAACAAAAGATATGCTTGAAAAACCAAAAGAATTTTCAAAAGAATATTTAGAAAATATAGTAGATGGTTGGTATGACAAAGGTATCGTAAAACCTGGAGATAAAGTTTGTTGTGCACCAAAATCAATGCTAGAAGAATTCGGAAAAATTTCAGAAGATTATGCTAAAGGCTTTAATGAAATGAATATGTCTGATAATGGATTTATGATGTTTCTTCAAAAAGCTGATGAAAGTATTGATGTTAATACTTTTAAATATCTAGATCCTGAAACTAATACATATTTAAAAATGGTAAATGCATTAAAAAATAATAAAATATATATAAGACCTATTGGAGAGTAAAATTATTTATCCATTAATAGCAAAATAAACTTCTTTAAGTCGCTTTTTGCTAATGTGTGTATACAATTGAGTTGTTGATACATTACTGTGCCCTAAAAGTTCTTGCACAACTCTCAAATCAGCTCCGTTTTCTAACAAGTGAGTTGCAAAACTATGACGCAGTGTGTGCGGAGAGATTGCTTTGTGTAATTTTTTTCCCTGCTCATGGATAAATGTGTAGATTTCTTGACGGGTTACTTTTTTACCTTTGTCGTTTATTAAAAGATATTTTGTCTGTAAGTTGTATTTTGAAATTAAGTAATCTCTTTCAGGTAAAAAGTCTTTTATTGCCTGAATAGCTTTTTTCCCAAGCGGCACAAGTCTATCTTTTGAGCCTTTACCTGTACATTCTAGAAATTTACTTTTCAAATCGTAATCAGTAATTTTCAAATTCGCAAGTTCAGATACTCTAAGTCCGCATCCGTATAAAAGTTCTATAATTACCCTGTGAAACTTTGATAAATCTTGGTTTAAGATATTATTAATTTCTTCTATTGTCATGACTTTTGGAAGTCTTTGAGGAATTTTTGGTTGTTCTAGAGTAAGTGCAGGGTTAGTTTTGGTAATTTCATTTACACAACTCCATTTGAAAAATCCTCGAAGAGATGCAATTTTTCTCATAATACTTGTGGGTGAAAACTTCTTTTCATGCAGGTTTCTGACATACGTATTAATTTTTGATCTTTGAATATCGTTAATATCAATTTCTCCGCAAAAATCGAAAAAATCACTCAAATCTCTCCTGTATGCTTCTAGAGTATTTTCAGCAAGACCTTTTTCAATTTCAAGATAATCTAAGTATTCTGATAAAACTTGCATATTCATACATTCAATTCTACTACATATTTCGTTTAATGACATTCAGCGTTTATATGATATAATTAGAATGAACAAAATTTATACGTAAATCGTTCTATAATTGGAAGATTTTGTTGTAGAAAGGAAAAAAATGAAAAAATTATTATCTATATTCATGGTATTTACAATGTTTGTAATGACAGGATTACAAGCATTTGCAGACAGTGCTCAAGAGGCATTGAATTTCTTTAACAGCTATGTATCAGCTGCAAATTCATATAGTCCGACAGTTGCAGGTATGTATTCACCTAATGCAAAAATTATAAGACAGGTTGTAAAACCAAACGGTGAATTAGTTAATGTGTCTACAAATACTGCAACTTACATAAAACAAATGAAAATAGGTCAAGCAGGAGCTAAAATGAGAGGTTACAAAAATACTTATACTAATGTAACTGTAAAATCTTTAGGCAACGGTTCCTATAAAGTAAGTTCTTTAAGACAGCCAAAAGGTGAAACTTATAAACTTAAAACTTATATGATAGTTAAGAAAATCAACGGTAAATGGCAAATAACAGAAGAATTAATGCAGACAAAAGAACAAATTTTCTTAAAATACGCTAATAAAAAATAAATTATAGAGGATTATGCTGGAAAAGTTTAGATTTTTAACAGCGGGAGAAAGCCATGGAAAATGCTTGACCGCAATTATAGACGGAATACCTTCGGGATTTGAAATAAATCCCGATTTTATCAATCAAGAATTAAAACGCCGTCAAGGCGGATATGGCCGCGGCGGACGTATGAAAATTGAATCAGATACTGTTGAAATTACATCCGGAGTCCGTTTTGGAAAAACGTTAGGATCTCCTATCACTCTTGTTATTCAAAACAAAGATTTTGAAAATTGGCAAAAGATTATGAGTACAGATCCAAAAGATTTTACAGAAGAAAAAGCTTTTTCTAAATATCGTCCCGGACATGCTGATTTTGCAGGCAGCGTAAAATATAACCAAACTGATTTGAGAAACATTTTAGAACGTTCAAGTGCAAGAAAAACTGCAATAGAAGTGGCAGTTGGTGCTTTAGCAAAACAAATTCTTGAACAGTTTAATATAAAATGTCATTCAAGAATAATTCAAATTGGTCAAGGTACAACTGAAGAAGAATTTAAAAATGAAATAGACAAAGCAAAAGAAGCAGGAGATACTTTAGGCGGGAAATTCGAAGTTATTTATGAAAATTTGCCTATTGGTCTAGGCTCATTTGTGCATTGGGATAGAATGCTAGATGGTAAAATTGCTCAGGCAGTTATGAGTATACCTGCAGTAAAAACAGTTTCTGTAGGTAATCAAAATGCTTATAAAATGATGGGAAGTGAATTCCACGATCAAATGTATCTTGAAAACGGTAAAATTGTAAGAAAAACAAATAATGCAGGCGGTATTGAAGGTGGTATGACAAATGGTGAACCGATTGTTGTGACAGCCGTTATGAAACCTATACCGACTTTGAGAAAACCTCTAAAAACCGTAGATTTAAAGAATATGGAGCAAACAGAAGCTCATTTTGAACGTTCTGATACATGTGCAGTGGAGGCTTGTTCGGTTGTTGCAGAAAATAGAATTGCCTGTGTTTTATTGAATGAAATTCTTTTAAAATACGGCGGTGACAATTTTGAAGAAATAAAAAATAGACTATAAGACAGCTTTACAATAAAATTCAGCCCATGTTAGTATAAAGCTATGCTAGAGTTATTTTTAACAGGTTCTGATGATACATCTGATAAAATTTTTGTAACAGCCGGACTTACTGCTACAATGCAGAGTTTAGGCTATTCTTGCGGTGTATATAAGCCTGTTGATACAGGGATTGTTGAAATAAACGGTTTTGAACAATCTTTGGATATTGCTTTTATAAAATATACTGATCCTTATATAAAAACTTATTATTCATATCTGTTAAAACAAAAAGCATCACCTTTAATTGCGGCAGCAGCAGAAAATATTGTTATCGATAAAGATACAATCTTAAACGATTACCAAAAAATTCAAGATGTACATGAATGTCTGTTAGTTGATGGTGTATCAGGGCTCGCAACTCCTTTGGGTAAAAACTTTTTGGAAGAAGATTTAATAAAAATGCTTGATTTGCCATTGTTAATGGTTGTTTCTGCAAAGTCTTCATCAATAAACAATATAATTTTATCGATAAATCATGCATTGGAAATAGGTATAAATTTTCGCGGTGTTATTTTGAGTAATTATCCTGAAGTTACGGAGGATGTGAACATAAAATTGTTACCAAGATTAATAGAAGAATATACAAATGTGAAAATATTAGGAATTTTGCCATCGTTTGACAAAAATATAAATCCGAATGACTTGATTACAGAAATATTAAATGGAGTTGATATTGAGGCAGTATTCCAAATACCAATAGCAAAACTACAAATGTAACAATTTATTAAAAAAAAACTGTAATCATCTGTTTTAAAGAAGTATAATACATAAAATGTAAAAATAAAATTGAAACAAAGGCAAAAAATAAAATGTTTATGTTTTATTAATAATAGAATGTGTGTAATTTTGAAAGGTTATAAATGTTTACAATTACTCCATCAAGTAATTTTTATCAAAAAATAGAAGCATATAAAAATTCTTTACAGCAAAACAGACCAAAGAATATGACAGATGTTCAATTTAATGAACAGATTGAACGTTATATTGTTGGTTTGCAAAAAGATGAATTTAGACGTTCTAATAAAGAAAACGGAAGAAATTTTGCAAAAGATCTTTCAATGGAAAAAAACGGTACTGCAAAAGCTATTGAAGAAAAGCAGTTTGCAGAAGCTCTAGAACAAGAAAAACAATGGCTCGAAGCATCAAGAAAACCTAAAATAGTACAAGGTATGCCAGTTAATAAAAATAGTGCAGAAGCAATAAAAGAACGCCAAATCGGATCTCAATTAAAAGGTGAAATAAAACAGTTATCTCATATTGAAAATCTTGAAATGCGTGCAGAAAGCGGCAATTCTTCTCCTTTGAAAAAAGCTAAAATAAAAAGAAGTGCAGAAAAACAAATTCGTAATTTAATAGATAGAATACTTAAAAGAACACCAGATTATCATATTTATGAAGATAAAGTAAATTCAAAACGAGTTCAAAGAAGAATAAGGAATTATGAAAGTTCTCATAATAATATAAAAGAAACAGTAAAAGAGAATACAAAAAATCTTTCGAAATTGTCTTGGAAAGGTAAATTAGGTATTGCAATGGCTGCATTAGGAGTTATTGGTGGTGTATTTTATGCAAGTGCAAATAAAGATGCTCAAAAAACAAATCAGATAAATAATGCAGCATAATATGTAACAAATTGTAATATTATATACTTTTTATATAAGAAAAAGTCAATTTTTTCTTAACAAACTTTTTTATAAATATATAAAGAGGTATAATTATTTTATGGATAAAAGAGAGTTTACCGTAATTGAGAATGAAACTAAAACCGAAGAAAAGGTTCAAAAGAAAACTGTTCTTCAGACAAATCCTATTGTGAAAAAATTTGTAGAGTTTCATCAGGAAAATATCGGTAAATTCAGTGTAAAAGACCTTTTTAAGAAATAATGTACCAGATAAAAAATCAAATTTACCAAGATATGACAAAAACACAGAAATCAGCTCTGTGTAATTTTTTGCGTGCGTTAGTCAAAAAATCCCCGCAAATGTCAGTTGAAGACATTTATGACAAGTTTGTAGAAGATGAAAGATATTACCTTGAAATAAATAATCCTCATTTTGAGTTTTTGGAAGATTATTTAGATAATGATAAGTTTATGGAAGAAAGTATTCTTTATTTAAAAGAATGCCGTAAGTATTATGATTACAAGAAAAAACAAGAACCTATAATTCAAGCTCAAAAAGAGTTTGAAAAGAAAAAAAGAGAGTTCTTAAAAGAAGTTAAAATGTCTAAAGAAACTCCGACAAAAAAACAACTTTATTATTATGACCGTTTGTGTAAAAAATATAATATAGAAAAAAAAGAATTAACTTCAAAACTCGAAGCTCGTAATGAAATAGATAAGATATTAAACGAGCATGATTGTCGCAATATAATTGAATAAAATGGCGGAAAGTATGAGTATTCAAGAGATTATAAAAATATTAACAGATAGCGGTATAGAACAAAATGAAGCAAATGTGGAAGTGAAAATGCTTCTTGAACATTTTGCAAATTATGGTGTAAAAGATATTATTTCAGGGAATAAGCTAACAAATGAAAAACTTGAATTAGTAAAGGAAAAGGCTGAATTAAGAGCAAAAACAAGACAGCCAATTCAGCATATAATCGGCTATGCAGATTTTATGGGAGAAAAGTTTATCGTAAATCCGTCAGTTTTAATTCCGAGAGATGAAACTGAATTTTTAGTAAGAAAAGCAATCGAGATAATTAATAAAAACAATTTTAAAATGGCTCTGGATGTCGGAACAGGTTCTGGGTGTATAGCTTGTATGATTGCAAAATATACACAATGCCAAATTATCGGGCTTGATATTTCATCAGATGCATTGAATACTGCACTCGATAATGCTTCTAAATTAAATCTATTTAACAAAGCTATCTTTAGAAAATCTGATATTTTCTCGAATGTAAAACCAGGTGAAAGCTTTGATATAATTGTTTCAAACCCTCCTTATATTCCACCGTCAGAAAAAGAAAAAATTCAAACAGAAGTAAAATTTGACCCAGAACAAGCTCTGTTTACTGAAGATGAAAAAGGTTTGGAGTTTTATGAAAAAATAACTAAAGACGCTCCAAGAATTTTAAATAAAGATGGATATTTACTTTATGAATTGGGAATAGGTCAATCCAATGATGTTAAATCAATAATGAAGAGAAACGGTTTCCAAAACATAGAAATAATCAAAGATTTAGCAGGAATTGACAGAGTAATTATTGGAAATTTGTAATATTTAGTAACTTCAAAAAGTGATTAGTTCAATAGTAGTGGCTATTTAATAGACACTGCAGGAATTTGATTTTTTAATTGGAAGTTGTTAAAAATGAAATTCCTGAACTGGCAAAAAATCTGGTTACTATCTGTCAATGTCTAAAATAGGACAGTGTTGAAAATTTTTTGAAAAATTTAAATTTAGGTAGAAATTTATTTTAATTACTTAGAAAAATAAAAATATTGTGTGAATATGATTATAATATTGAATTTTTGTAAAAATTATAGCAAATTTTATTTTTTTTATCCTTATATACCTAAGGAGGTTTTATGCAAATAAATTCTATTACAAATAATTTCAATACAAATACCCAAAATTGTAAAAATTTTTCAAACAATCAATCTTCTGTAGCATTTTCTTCTAGAGGAGAAGTCCTTGATTCTGCTTCTAAAATTGCATTAAAACATATAGATGAAAAAGATCTTTATAAAGCAAAAGTAAAAAAAATAATAAAAGATGCTATAAAAAATTGTGATGTCGAAATACTTTTTGAGGCTGTAGGACTTAAAACTAAAAGAGATTCACATGGCAAGTACATCGTTTCCGGATATGGAAAGGGTGGTGGTGCTGCTCATTATTTCTCAGAGCTTGGTGTTGATGAAAATAAATTGTTTAAAAAGATAAAAAGAATAACAGGTACTGCTGATTTTAGAGAATCAAATGCTACTGATTTGGGCAGTCTTAAACAGATAGATGGAGATCTTTGGTTATCTTCTGACAAAAGCACACCACAAGAGAGATGCTTTAACTTTATTACACATAACGGTAAAACAAAATATTTTCTTAGTAAACCTTGTATTCCCAGGTCTTATACTACATCTAATTTAGATTACCCTCCTAACTATTACGATCATGACTGGAAACCTCGTCCTGAAGACTATCGCCCTTCTATATATTTTTAACCAGCAATATAATAAAAGAATATTATCAGTCATACAAAGTAAAGCAGATAGAAAAAGTTGTTTTGATTAAAGATTACATTGAATATACATCAAGAAATTTTCTATATCATTCAAGGTAATCTGGACTTTTGCCAAGCAAGTAGGATGTGGTAAATCTTTGGTTTACCGCATCAAAATTCATTGTATTATTCATAATCAAAATTCGCAATTTTATATTTATCTTTAAAATTACCCGAGTACATAGCTTTACCAAAGCGCCAATAAGAATGTTTGTTAAATATTTTTAATCACTATAAAAAGCGATTAGTTCAATAATCGTAAGCTATATCTACGCACGTAGAGTAAGAGATGCGAGGGAAAAGTTTGAAGTATTTAATATAACTTCAGACGATAGAACCCGAGTGCATGAATTGAACAAAGCGATATTAAAATAGTTTGTAAAAAAATAAGACAATCGTAAAAAGCGACTATTAATAAGTCGTAAGCTATATCTACGCACGTAGTGCAAGAAAATGCCGGCAATAGTGAGACTTGCCGGCACATTACTTTAATTTTCTTAAAGTAAAGAGGTGATGATTATATGTGAATTTAATTTACATAGTCGTATGGTTTGCTGCCTGTAGCTTTGTATAAGCTGATTGCATCTGTCATACATTCAACTTTTTGTTGAGCTACAAGTTTTTCTATTGTAAGTAAGTTTTCTTGATATTGAATTAAATCAAGTTTTGAAATTGTTCCCTGATCATATTTGTGTTCATTGTATTTATAATCAGATTTTTCCAAATTATATTGTTTAGTAGTTTGTAGCATTTTTTCTTTATCAAGTTTTGATGCAACAAGAGCGTCATTTACTTCTTGGATTGCTGTTAAATTAGTTTTGTAGTAGTCTTGCAAAATTCTTTCATAAGTTGCTTTTTTTAATCTCAAGTTAGCAATCAAAGAACCACCTTGGAATAATGGAGTCATTAGTCCGCCGCCAAGACCAAGCAACATATTTTTTGTTGTAAATAAGCTGCCTAAATCTCCTGCATTGAATAATGCACCGCCTAAGATGTTAATAGATGGTAAAAATTCTTTTTTTGCAACTTTAACATCAATCCCAGCTTTTTCAACCATCAATTCAGCTCTCATATAGTCAGGTCTTTGAGTAATGATTTCTGACGGAATTTGAGAAGGAACAGCTAATTGATAGTTTACATCATCTAAAGATGTTCTTTTTAGAGTATTTGCATTTTCAGGACTTTCTCCGATGAGTACACACATTTGGTGTAGCAATTGCTCTCTTTGTTTTTTCAACTCAATTAAATCGGTTTGGCCTTGAACTAATGCTTTATTTGCTTTTACAGTATCTGCTGTAGAAGTTAGACCTTCTTTGTTGCTTGCAAGCATTAGATCGTAAATTTCTTGTCTTATTTTAACGATTTGTTCTTGCAATGTAATCATTTTATCAAGATTAATAATATTAAAATAAGTTGATCCGACTGCTGATACAACAGATATGTATGCAGCTCTTTCATCAAGTTTAGATCCTTCATACAATTTTTTTACAGCTTTTGTTTTATTGTGATTTTTTAAGAAAATATCCGCTTCATATTGAACAATAATTGGCAGACCAAAACCAATATCAGTATTTGTAGCTCCAGGTGCTTTATACCAGCCCGGGCCAAAACCTGCTACTGCACTTGGTAATTCGCTTGCAAATTGTAATTTTACATTTTGGTAATATTCTTCCACATTGATTGTTGCCATTTTTAAGTCATAGTTATTTAAAACAGCTTTTTCAATATATGAAGTTAAAATATCATCATTAAAATTATTCCACCAGTTCATATTTACATATGCGAATTTATAATCATCATTTTTGCGATTAGCATTATTTTTCTTTGAAGTTTTAGTGTTTTTATTACTTTTTTCTACCATGCTTTTAAATTGTTTTGGGGCAGCAGTGGATTTTGTATTATTTTCAAGAGCAAAAACAGGCATGATATTCATGCTTAAAAAACTCATTAATAATGCTGTAGATAATAGCTTTTTCACTTTTTTTAATCCTTTGTTTTTAGTACTTGCATTTTTAATAATCATATGTTAGCATATTATTGTTGTAAATGCAACAAATTTTTTTTACAACAATAATTAAAATAATAAAAGAGTCTATAATGGAACAGATAGAAAAAGAAGAAATACAACGTTACACAGATAGTATATATTACGAATTAGAGCAAACAACAAAATTTTTTAGAGTTTTCTCATTAAAATTCTTTAAAAAGTTAAATGCTAATATATCACCTGATGAATTTGTCACAATTGAAACAATTTTATGTAATGCCGGAATTTGTCAGAGGGATTTGGCAAAATTAATATTGAAAGACAGAGCAAATACCGGTAAAATATTGGATTCATTAGAAGAAAAAGGCTATATTACAAGATTTGTTGACATGAAAAACAATCGTTTAGTCAGAAAAATGGGTGTGACAGAAGCCGGCAAAGATGTATATGATTCAATAACAGAAAAGCTTCGTGCAGCGATTGATAAAGTTAATGCATTAAAAGGTCGACAAAATATTTCATTAGAAGAAAAAGAATTATTAAGAAATATTTTAAAAAGATTTAGAGATAATTTAAGTAAAATAGTAGATATGCAAATATAAAATAAGAGGTATAAAATGGACGAACAAAATATAAATACTGAATCAGAAAATGTTCAAACAGAAGAAAAGAAAGAACACAAACCATTTAAACGTTATATTGCAATAGGTGTAGGAGCAATTGTTGCTATAGCAGCAGGATTTGTAATTCATGATGCATTATTATATCAATCAACAGATGATGCATATGTAGAAACAACCACTGTTCAAGTAGCACCAAGGGTAAGCGGTCAAATCATTGCATCGTATGTAACAGATAACCAAAAAGTAAAAGAAGGTGATTTGGTCGCAAAAATAGATCCTGCTGATTATGAAGTAGCTCTTGCTCAAGCAGAAGCAAAATATGAAAGAACTATTTTAAATCAGAAAAATGCAAAAGCTAATTTTAAAGCAATGCAGACAAATATAGAAGTAGCTAAAAAAGATTTAGACAGATATAAAAATTTGTATGAAAAAGGAGCAGTTTCAAAACAAGTTTTGGATACAGCACAAGCAAAATATGATTCTGCTCAAGCTAATTTGACCCAATCAGAAGAAGCTTTATTATCTCAAGGCGGAAATAAAGTTGCAGATGCTGATTTGAGAGAAATAAAAGCATTAAGAGATAAAGCAAAATTAAATTTAGGCTACACAAATATATATGCGCCTCAAACAGGTACAGTATCTTCAAGACGTGTAGAAAAAGGTATGTATGTAAATGTCGGTTCTCCGCTATTTGTAATCGTTCCTGAAAATGTATGGGTTGTTGCAAACTTTAAAGAAAATCAATTGCGCCATATGAAACCAGGTCAGGAAGTTGATATTAAAGTAGATACATATCCAAATAAAGTTTTCAAAGGAAAAGTAGACAGTATTCAAAGAGCTTCAGGAGCTAAATCAAGTTTGTTCCCTCCTGAAAATGCTGTAGGATCATTCGTAAAAATTGTTCAAAGAATTCCAGTAAAAATTGTATTCACAGAAAAAATTGATCCTAATGAATATAATATTGTTCCTGGAATGTCAGTAGTTCCAAAAGTAAGAGTAAAATAATAATAAAGTAAAAAAACGGACAAATATTAAAAAAGTCTGGTATATCGGCAAAAAGGATTACAAAGAAAAAGGAGCCGTCAAGGCTCCTTTTAAATAAAAGAATATATAGGGAAAATATGTCTGCAGAACTAATTCAAGAAGAGTGGAAGCCTAAAACAAATCCATGGTTAATAATTTTACCTGTAATGTTAGCTACATTTATGTATGCTTTGGATGAAACAGTTGCAAATGTTGCGCTGCCTCATATTGCAGGGTCTTACTCAGTAAGTTCGCAAGAATCAATATGGGTATTAACAAGTTATTTAATGGCGAGTAGTATTGTTATTCCTATGATAGATTTTTTCTGTAAATTTTTTGGCAGAAAAAACTTTTTTATGTTTGGCGTATTTATATTTACCGTAGCATCTTTTATGTGCGGAATTTCAAATTCTATAGGAATGATAGTTATAGCAAGAGCAATGCAGGGATTGGGTGGCGGATGTCTTATGCCAATGGCGCAGGCAATTACTTTGGAATCTTTTACGGGAGAAGCAAGAAACAAAGCAATGGCTGTATTTGGTTTAGTTGTAATTGTAGCTCCTATTTTTGGTCCTGTCTTGGGCGGGTATATTACAGAAAATTGGTCTTGGCCTTATATATTTTTTATTAATTTACCTGTAGGGTTTATTTGTATTACTTTAGCAAAAAAGTTTTTGGAAGATCCTCCTTATGCTCAAAAACAAAATAATATTCATTTGGATAGATGGGGATTTTTATGGCTGTGTGTGTGGCTTGTTCCTTTACAAATAGTCTTTGATAAAGGTAATGATGCCGATTGGTTTAATGCAACTTGGATTTGTTGGTTGACAGCAGTGGCTGTATCAGGTGCTTTTTTGTTTTTCTATACACAGGTTAAGGGGAAAAATCCGCTTGTAAGATTAGATGTATTAAAAGATACAAACTATCTTTTTGGTACGGTTATGCTTATATTAATAAATGCTGTATTATTGGCATCTTTAGCGATTTTGCCTCAAATGCTTCAATATCTTCTGGGGTATGATTCTTTTTTAAGCGGTTTAGCAATAATGCCAAGAGGGCTTGGTTGTTTAACAGCATTATTAATATTTGGTGGTCTTGGCGGAAGATTGAGTTACAGAACTTACGGTATTGTTGGTTTAATCTGTTTAGGAATTGGCGGATGGATGTTAGGACTTTTAAATCTTGAAATTAATCCGATGAATATTGCAATACCTAATTATGTATTTGGATTAGGACTTGTATTTTCATTTATGCCTATTACGACTTTATCTTGTATTACAATCAGAAATGACCAGATGACAAATGCTTCAGGATTGCAGAATTTATTAAAAACCATAGGTGGTGCAATAGGTACATCTTTAGTTGCTACAATGATTTCAAGATTTTCTCAGGTTCATCAACATGGTCTTGTGAAAAATTTAAGTATTTCAAATCCTGTGTTTATGGATAAATTAAATACGCTATCAGGAACTTTTATTCATCAAGCAGGTGATATTATGAATTCTACTTATATGGCAGGTAAAATGATTTATAGTCAATTAATTCAACAATCTACATTATGTGCTTATATGACAACTTTTAAAGTTTTTTCAATAGCGTGTTTTATTTTAATACCATTTATGTTTTTATTAAAAGGTGAAAAAAGATAGGAAATAATAATATATGTCTGAAAATAAAATAGAAAAAGAACAATGGACCCCGTCGGTTAATCCTTGGATAATGATTATTCCCGTAATGTTAGCCGTATTTATATATGTATTGGACGGAACAATAGGAAACGTTGCTTTGCCTCACATGGCAGGAAGTTTTTCTGCTACTCGTGATGAATCAATGTGGATTTTGACAAGTTACTTAATTGCTGCAGGTATAGTAATTCCTGCTGTAGATTTTTTCAGTAAAGTATTTGGCCGTAAAAACTTTTTTATTATAAGTATTTTAATGTTTACAATCGCATCAATGCTTTGCGGTATGGCAAAAAATATTGAATTTATGATATTTGCCCGTGTATTGCAAGGTTTTGGCGGTGGCGGTATTTTGCCGATTTCGCAAGCAATAATTATTGAAAGTTTCCCGAAAGAAAAACGCGGAATTGCAATGTCAGTATTTGGCATGGGGGTAATTCTTGCTCCTATTATAGGTCCTGTATTAGGTGGTTGGATTACTGATAACTGGACTTGGCCTTGGATTTTTTACATAAATGTTCCGTTTGGCTGTCTGGCAGCAATTTTATCTCATAGATTAGTTGAAGATCCTCCTTATGCAAAAAAACAAAAGAATGTAAAAATTGATGGTAAAGGATTTTTCTACTTAACGATATGGCTTGTCACATTGCAGACAGTATTAGATAAAGGTAATAATGCCGATTGGTTCAATGCAACTTGGATTTGTTGGACATTTGGAGTGTCTTGTGTTGCTTGTATTTTATTTTTCCATTCACAATTGACTAATAAAGAATCTTTAGTTGATTTATCTGTTTTCAAGGACAGAAACTTTTCAGCAGGGACTATAATTTCTGTTGTAATTCAGGCTGTATTATACGCATCACTTGCTATTCTTCCTCAATTTTTGCAAAGTATGTTAGGATATACGGCATTTTTAAGCGGTGCAACAATGATGCCCAGAGGGTTTGGCAGTATGACTTCAATGATTTTGACTGCGACTTTAACAAATAAAGTTGATAACAGATTATTGGTAGCTGTTGGACTATGTTTGCTTGGTGGTTCAACTTTAGTTTTCGGCTCATTAAACTTACAGATTTCTAATATGAATATTGCTATACCTAACTTTGTAATGGGTATGGGTATGGGGCTTTCTATGGTGCCTATTATGAATTTGTCTGTTGATACTTTGAAAAATGAACAAATGACAAATGCTACCGGTATTCAAAATTTATTAAAAAATATCGGAAGTGCAATAGGTACATCCTTAGTTGCGACAATGCTTACAAGATTTGCTCAAGTTCACCAATATATGATGGTTGGCAAAACAAGTGAATTAAACCCTGCATTTATCGAAAGAGTTCAATCAACAGCAGGTGCATTAGCAGGTTACGCAGAACACACTGTAGCTCAATATATGGCTCAATATTCTTTATACGGACAATTAGTCAAACAATCTACTCTATGGGCATTTATAGATTCTTTCAGAATATTTGGTGCTTTATGTATTGCAGTAATTCCGCTTTTAATGTTGATGAAAAAATTGAAAAAGGCTTAAATTTTATAAAATAATAAATTAAAAAAAAGAAAACCGATATTCTTTATTGAATACCGGTTTTCTCAGGCTTCGAACAATTAATTACTGTTTTTTTGAAATCAATTGCATTTTTTTATTTGTTCAAATTATTCAGAACAACCGAATGCAATAGTAATGTGTTCTCTTGGATTTACAGCGGAGATTTTGTATCCGCGTGGGTCAACAAGGTAAGCAAATTCGTCGCCTGTAGTTTGGAATAAGCCCATTGTACCTGATAGGGCAGTTCTTGTTACGTCAACAGGAGCTTTAACTGTTTCCCATAGACCGTCACCTAAGTTACGAGCAGCAGCACCAAATTCGCCTTGGAATGCGTGACCTAGCATATAACCTGCGTCATTAGAGATATTTTCAGCAGCGTTACCTACGTTAGTCAAGATACCGCCTGCAGTTCTACCCACAATACCGATCATTGAACCTGCTAATGTGAATGGCATTTCAACTAATCTTGCAACAGGGTTTACTTGTTTTGATTTGTTTACTTGTGCTTGTAAAATTTGTTTTGGTAATTTAGTTTTGCAATCACCGTTTTGAATTTCTGTGAATGACAATTTTAAAGCACCTTTATCACAGCCTGAAGGTCTGATTACTTCAACAACTTGACCTGTTACTGTAGATCCGCAAGGATATGTAACACCGTTAATTGTTACATCTTCAAGAGTGTTTGCTCTGAAGTATTGACCTACGTGAGATGATTTTGCTGTTAATTGGTCAATCATTTTCACTTGTAATGTAGGAATTTTAACGATTTCTTCTTGTTCTACAAAAGCATTTTTGTTTACAGGACAAGCAGGGCAAATATTGTTAGCAGTTTTTGGATTTGTATCGTAACCTAATGCTACACGAACAGTCTGCATCATTGAAGCTACTTCTGCACGAGTTGCTTCTTTGTTAGGCATAATCATATTTGGGTTAGGTGAATCTTTTAAAGCACCGTTTTCCAAAGATTTTGCAACAGGAATTCTTGCCCAGTTAGGAATAGATGCACCGTCTGCATATTTGCTTAAAATTTCATCAGCTTTGCATTGGTCGATGTCGCAAGTCATACCTTTTGCGATTGTAGTTAAGGCTTCTACTCTTGTTACAGGGTGGTTTGGTTTGAAGTTTCCGTCAGGGTAACCTTTTAACAAGTCTTCATCAACAGCTTTTGCAATTGCAGCGTTAGCCCAGTTGCTTTTTGGTACGTCTTTGAATAATCCTTCTCTAGGCATATCACATTGATCAAGATTGAAACCTTTTACTAACATTGTTGCAAATTCTGCACGAGAGATATTTCTATTTGGTTTGAAATATCCGTCAGGGTAACCTACTACAACATCATTTATAGCTAATTTATCAATATCACATGCTGCCCAAAAACCGTTAGGTACGTCAGGGAATTGGCATCCGCCCAAGTTTGCGGCAGCACCTGTTGTTTGCATCATTTGGTTTGGAATTTCATAGGGAACAAAAGATTTTCTTACTGCATCAATAGAGTTTGAAGATTGGAAATCAATAGGACAATTATTACCGTCCATTAATCTTTCGTTTCTGTCGATTGGAATACCGTTGTGTCTTGTAGGTGCTTCGTTAAGACAAGGCATTTGAGTAGCAGCACCTGTTACTTGACCTTGAGAAGAAATAGTTGTTCCGTTTACGTTAGATGAAAGAGTTCTAGGAGTTCCTGCAAGTGGTGTATCTGTTGAGAAAATTGAATTTGCAGGTTGTCCTATGTAGTTATTTGTACCATAAATGGCATTTGGATAACCATATACTTGTTTCATATCTTTTCTGTCAGGTTTGCCTGTTTGAGGGCAAAGAGCACAAGCCGGTTCCGGCGGATCATCACAGCTGATTTCATCAGGACATCCGCAGTCTGATTTTTGTTCTGTTTCGCAAGGATCACATGGATCTTGTTTTTGACAATCACAATCAGGTAATGCTTTTTTACATTTTGTGCAAGTATTTGGTGTTGCAGTCTCACATGGACATGCAGGTCCTGTTACTACAGGTAAAGGTTCTGCGCAAGGTGCCGGAGTTTCCGGTGTCTCGCAAGGACAAGCCGCCATTGCTTGATTCAAGGAACACGTTGCTATTCCAACGGCAATTGCAGCTGCCACAGTAAGTTTTTTAATAGTCATTTTTACCTCCTTGTGTTATGGGCTTTTTTCTAAAAACCCCAAAAATATTTTTAAAAAACAAACTAATACTAGATTATGTACTTTATTTTTCTTTGGAAACATTACCGTAAGCGGTTATTCGCCTGGGCTATTTGATTTTTATTATGGTATGTAAGATTTCTTTAATAATTGTTTTATATTATGAGTCTAATTTTTTATAATTTGCTTGTATGGTTGTATTTTTTTAAGTATTATATTTATATGATTAAAAAGATTATTCTACTTTTAATATGTTTTTGTTTTATATTTTCGGGTTGCGGCAAAAAAAATGCCGAAAATGATGATTTTGCAAAAGTTATTCAACGTGATAAGTTAATTGTCGGAGTGCGCGATGATGCTCCGCCTTTTGGATATAGGGATGAAAAAGGAAACCTTATTGGTTATGATATTGACTTAGCAAAAATTATTGCAAAAGATATTTTGGGTAATGAAAATAAAATTGAATTTGTGCCTGTAACGGCTTCAAATCGTATAATGAAGTTGAGTGCAGGTGAAGTTGATTTTTTGTTAGCTACAATGTCTATTACAAAACAACGTCAACAAATTTTAGATTTTTCTGTGCCTTATTACGTTGCAGGACAAGCGATCTTAGTTAATAGCTCAAGTAAAGCAACTTCTTTAAGTGATTTTGAAGGAAAAAAATTAATTATAGTTTTTGGCTCTACAAGTGAAAGAAATTTACGTACAAATGTTCCGGAAGTTACTGTAATCGGTTATAAAAATTATGACGATGCTTATAGAGCACTGAAACAAAAAAAAGCAGATGGCATAGTTGCAGATGATACGATACTTTTAAGTTATACATTGAAAGATAAATCCGTAAAATTGTTATCGAAACGTTATTCTAAAGAACCTTATGCTGTTGCTTTTCGTAAAGAGAAAGAATCTGAAAGACTTTTAATAAAGGTTAATCATATTATTGGAAATTTAGAAAGTAAAGGGAAGTTAAACAGATTACAGGAAAAATGGAATATTAAATAAAGTATTAATATATTGAAAAAAACTAAAAAATAGTGTATAATATAAAAAAATTAAAAAATTTTTTGTTTCAAGGAGTGAAAGTATGAAAAAAAATAGAATAAAATTCGGGGGGGGGCTCAAAGCCTCTCAAATCAAGCTTTTAGAGCATTTACATTAGCAGAAATGATGGTAGTAATGCTCATTTTGAGTATCGTATTA
>CAJMDF010000036.1 GCA_905212085.1 uncultured Clostridium sp. | reverse complement strand
TAATATTATAAAATACAAAGAGGATTTTATGAAAAATTTTATAATTATTTTAGCTATCTTATCCATTTGCTCACCTGTATTTGCAGGGGATATGGAACCTGTATTAAATAATACAAAACTTTTCTATTCGCCAAAGAGTAATCTTTTTTCGATTGGGAAATCTAATGAGGGCGATATTTCAATATCTAAAAAAACTTCAACAGGAACTGGCAACTATTCGATATATTCTTTTTCTGACAATAACGAGCCTACAATGCTTGGATCTGATTATGAATTTGTATTCAACGGACGTTTGATTACTTGCCATAACGCTGAATTAAAGATTTATGAATTAGTTTATAACGGCAAAAATTTTGAAGAAAAACAATTGACCGATGCGCAAATTCAGGAGATTTTCCCGAATGCGGAAATAATTAAAATTTCTCAATTTAATCAGGATAAAAAACTCACTGTCAAAAAACATTTTTTGAAAAAGAAAGATTTTTTACTGCTGAATGATACAAATGCATTTTTCCATAAATATTCTTTCCATCCTCAAAGTGTAAAGTTTTCTCCTGTAGGCGGACTTTTTAAAGCTTCATCAATCGGAAAAATAATATTTTCACATTTTGGTCAAGACAAATATACAATTTATGTAAAAAATGATTTTAATAAGGAGGACAAATGATAGAACCGATTTCTCCGACACCTTTAGTCCAAAATAATAATAAAAGAAAATTACATAAAAAACTTGTATCTAATACAGGCTATGCAGCAATGGGATTTGGTACTGTATGTGGAGTAACAGGGCTAAAAAGTGTTAAATTCCCATATAAAATGAAAGTTCATAAATACAGCGCATATTTTGCAGGTATTGCAACTCTTATGCATTTTGCAATTGCAAAAGGTCTTGATAAATTATTCCAAAAAAATAAATAATTTAAAATAAATTCCTCAACTGATGCAAATTGCTCTGAGCTTTTCTTAAAAACTTAATGCAGTCAGAATGATTGTCATAGTCGTCATAAACAGTTCTGAATTGCAAAGCATCTGCAATAATTTTTACTGTCGAATAAGCATCATATACTTTGCGTTCAACAATCCTCAATTTATCAAAATCAGAAAGTTTTTGGTAATTCATAGTTCCTCCTTATGTAAAATTTATTAAGACAAATTCCTTTTTTACATTCTTTTATCCATATTTATATGGATTATTATACAAAAGTATTCAATATTTGTCAAATTTTTATATAATTAAGGAATGGATATATGCAGTAAGATAAAATCTATTTTAGTTTTAGAAAAGATACAAATAAAAGAATTTGCCAATTTACTTAATGAGAAAAATCATACTAATAAATATTCAGGCAAAAATTTGAGTGCCAAACTCAACAGAGATGGTATTTCTTTTAAAGAAGCTGAAATGATGCTCAATATACTAGGTTATAAAATAGAAATAATTGAGAGCAAATAAAACTACACTTGAAATCATTTGAAAATATGTTATAATGATAGAAAGGGCGGAGCAAGTTCCAGCTTGCCCCATTAAAAGCCCCTATTTGGTTATTAGAACTAGCAGTATTAACAGGATTATTGCTAGTTCTTCTGTATTTATAACCACTTTATCACCTCCTTTCAAAGTTTCAGCAAATTTTGAGTTTGTGCCTTGAAAGTTGGAGAATAGGGCTTACCCTTTCAAAAAATTATAAGTTTATAAGCAAAAAAAGTCAATATTATTAAAAATCTAGAATTCTATGCTCCGTAGATTTCTTGACGTTTTTTGATTACTACAGGATTTTTCAAGTATTCATCATATTTGTTACGCATATTGATGTAACCTTTTGGAGATATTTCGATTATTCTATCTGCAACTGTCTGGATTAATTGATAATCTTGAGATGTGAATAAGATTGTGCCAGGGAAATCAATCATTGCGTTGTTTAATGCTGTAATAGCTTCCAAATCAAGGTGGTTTGTAGGTTCGTCAAAAATCATTACGTTTGCTTCTGCTATCATCATTTTTGCAAACAGACATCTTACCTTTTCCCCACCTGATAAAACGTTTACTTTTTTATCGGCATCATCGCCTGAAAATAGCATTCTTCCCAAATATCCGCGTAAGAAGTTTACATGCTGATCCGGAGAATATTGTGCGAGCCATTGCATAATTGTAAGATTGTTTTCAAAATAAAAATTGTTATCTTTCGGGAAATATGAATGAGTTGCGGTAACACCCCATATAACTTCTCCGCTATCAGGTTTTACGCGGTCTTCCAAAATATCAAAAAGATTTGAAATAATAAAAGGATCGCGAGCAATAAATGCTACTTTTTCACCTTGATTAATTTCAAAACTTAAATTTTTAATCAGCAATTCTCCATCAACTGATTTGTATAAATTTTTTACTTGAAGAACGTCTTTACCGGGGATTTTATTATAGGTAAATCGAATTCTAGGATATTGTCTTGATGATGGTTTAATTTCTTCTAAAGACAATTTATCAAGCATATTTTTTCTTGATGTAGCCTGTTTTGCCTTTGATGCATTAGCACTGAAGCGGGCAATAAAGGCTTTTAATTCTTCCATTTTTTCTTCGGTTTTCTTATTTTGTTCTTCTTTTTGTTTTTTAATCAACTGGCTTGCTTGTGACCAGAATGTGTAGTTACCTGTGTAGAGCTGAATATTTTTGTAATCAATATCTGCCATGTGTGTGCAGACATTATCCAAGAATTTTCTGTCGTGTGATACAACGATTACAAGGTTTTGAAAATTGATTAAAAATTCTTCAAGCCAAGCTATTGTATTCAAATCCAAGTGGTTTGTAGGTTCGTCAAGCAGTAAAATATCAGGATTGCCAAATAGTGCTTGAGCAAGCAATACACGAACTTTTTCACTTCCTGCGAGTTCAGACATTTGCTCATAGTGTAATTCATCAGGAATTCCTAAATCTGATAACAATGATGCAGCCATAGCTTCTGCCTGCCAGCCGTCAAGTTCCGCGAATTGTTCTTCCAAATGTGCAACTTTAATCCCGTCTTCATCGTTAAAATCAGGTTTTGCATATAAAGCATCACGTTCCTGCATAATATCATACAGCTTTTTATGACCCATAATTACGGTATCAATAACTTTATAATCATCGAATGCGAAGTGGTCTTGACGAAGAACAGCAATTCTTTGTCCTTTAGTGATATGCACTTCACCTGATGTTGGTTCAATATCTCCTGCTATAACTTTTAGTAACGTACTTTTTCCTGCACCGTTTGCACCTATGACGCCATAGCAGTTACCAGGGGTAAATTTTATACTTACATTTTCGAATAATGTTTGAGATCCGAATCTTACGGTCAATTTATCTGTTGTTATCATACTTGTTTCCCTATTTATATAATCAGCTGAATTTCATTATAATATAAAAATAACAAAATTTCTGTCCTTGTGTCTAATGTATTTATTCATAAAAAATAAGAGAATATTTTTATGAAAGTACCGGCAGTAAATATTAATAATGTTACCCCAAAAGCATCGCAAATAAAGCCTTTGAAAAAATCAACTCCGATAAAAGATGCATTAATCGTATCGGGTTATTGTTCTTTGCCGATTGTTTTTTATGAGGCAGCTTGTTTGGTTGCAAAAAAATTGAATAAAGAAAAAGAATCAGATTTTTTTGAATATCAATGATGTGTTAATTCCGCCAAAGGCAAAATTATTTGACATTACATAATCTGTTGAAATTTCTCTGCCCTGCCCTTTGATGTAGTCCAAATCCCCACATTCAGGGTCGATTTCATTAAGGTTTAATGTCGGGTGGAACCAGCTTCTATTCATCATTTCGATACTTAAAATTGCTTCGATGGCTCCGCAAGCACCTAGAGTGTGACCTGTGTAGCTTTTGGTTGAGCTTATCGGAACTTGTCTTTTGAAAACTTGTTCAGTTGCATAAGTTTCAGCGATGTCACCTTGCAGAGTTGCTGTTCCATGGGCATTGACGTAGCCGATTTTATCAGGTGAGAGGTTTGCATCTTTTAGTGCAAGTTCAAGTGCTATACCCATTGTTTTTCTGTTTGGATTTGTAATATGAGTACCATCTGTGTTTGTGCCGAAGCCTATAATTTCTGCATAGATTTTTGCTCCGCGTTTTTTTGCGTGTTCATATTCTTCTAAAATAAGAGTTCCTGCGCCTTCACCTATGACTAGCCCATCTCTGTTTTTGTCAAAAGGTGATGGAGTTAGTTTTGGGGTATCATTTTTTTGACTTGTTGCGTAGAGAGTATCAAAAATCGCAATTTCAGTTGCATGGAGTTCTTCTCCTCCCCCTGCAATCATAACTGTTTCATATCCGTTTTTAATTGTTTCATAAGCATATCCTATTCCCATAGAACCTGAAGTGCAGGCAGTTGAGCAGGGGACAAGACGTCCTATGGTTTTAAAATACAATGAAATATTAACAGCTGTTGTCTGAGGCATCATTTTTACATAAGAGCCTGAATTTAGACCTCTTACGATTTTGTCCACCTGCATTCCGTAAAAATCAATAATTGCGTCTAACGAGCCTGAAGATGAACCGTAGCTGACACCTGTCTGGCCGTTTGTTATGATTTCATTTCCTAAAAGTCCAGCATCTTCAAGAGCTAATTCAGCTGTTCTTACTGCCATAACTGAAAGCGGGCCCATTGTGCGGAGGACTTTTCTGTTGTAATTTGGAGGAATTTCAAAGCCTTTTGTTCTTGCTGAAAGTCTTGTATTTAATCTTTGGTATTGGTCTAAATCTTTGTTGTATTCAACGCAGTTTTCCAATTTTTGCAAGCTTTCAAATGCGGTATTAATATCGCTTCCTAAAGGGCTTGTCAAAGACATTCCTGTAACTACAACTCTTTTCATAAATACATACCTCCGTTGACAGAAATTACTTGACCGGTTATGTATGAAGCATCTTCGCTCATCAAATAATTTGCAAGGCTTGCAACTTCACGTGCTTGGCCGAGTCTTTTCATCGGGATTAATTTTTTGATTTCGTCTACTGGAACATCTTTTATCATATCGGTTTCTATAACCCCAGGGGCTATACAATTCACTGTAATTCCACGTTTTGCAAGTTCAAGAGAAAGTGCTTTTGTCGCTCCGATTATGCCTGCTTTTGATGCGGAATAATTTACCTGACCGCGGTTTCCGCAAAGTCCTGAAATTGATGATAATGTAATAATTCTTCCTTTAATTCGGTTTGAAATCATAGGCATTACAAGAGGTTTTAAGACATTGTAAAATCCAGTAAGATTTGTGTTAATTACATCGTCCCATTCATCACCTTCAAGAGTTGGAAAAACGTTATCTTTTGCAATACCTGCATTTAATACGATGCCGTAATAAAGTTTGTCAGCTAAAACGGATGCACATTCTTCCCTGTTTTTAATATCAAATTTTAAAATTTGTGCTTCATGTCCAAGAGCTTTGATTTCGTCAGCTGTTTCTTGTGCTTTTTCTTTGTTGTGAGCGTAATGAACATCGATATCATAACCGTTTTTAGCCAGATATAGTGCTATTTCTTTTCCTATACCTCTGCTTGAACCTGTTACCAATACTTTTTTTTTGCCCTTTGGATCAATTCCCGCAGAATTTTTTAAATCTTTTTCAGTCACTTCGCTAACCTATCCTTTTTATAAAATTTTTTAAAATTTTTAATTACCGCTTGTTCCCGTTTTCGTTATATATTTTTCGGCATCTGCCGGTTGAAATGCATTAATAACCGCTTTAGCCACCTCTTGATTATCATTATAAATTAAACATTCGAATGAAACAAGTTCGTTGTCCCCGTAAATTTCTTTTGCAGTGATAGTATATGTTTTACCGTTTTCAAATTTTTCTAACGAATTTTCATATAATCTTGTTCCAAGTAGAAATCCGATTTTAGGTATTGTTTCTCCGGCTTTAAAATATGCATAACAGCCGATGGTTTGAGCCATAAATTCAATTCCGACAAGCGGGGAAATTCCGTTAATCGATTTATCAAAAAATACCTTATCTTCATTTATTGTGACAGAAGCTTTTGCAAATTGGTTTTTCATATCAATTTGCAAAATGTCGTCAATTAAAATCATTGGTTTTTCGTGAGGTAAAATATTTGATAAATTGTATTTTTCTTCTTTATTTTTTGTATTTCCTTTGCCTAAAATAATTACTGCATTTGTTCCGCCAAAGCCGAATGATGTGCACATGCAAGTATTTATTTCTCCATATTCGGAATTTTCATTTACTAAATTAATTTTAGGTAATTTATCGTCATATTGACCGTCAAAATTGTGTATCGGTAATTTCCTTTTACCTTTCAAAATTTCGTAGCAGATAAAAGTCTCAATAGATGCAGCAGCACCAAGACAATGACCTGTTATTGGTTTTGTTGAACTAGTCGGGACTTTATCTTGGAAAATTTTATAAATAGCGTTTGCTTCCATTAAATCATTTGAAATTGTACCTGTACCATGTAGATTTATGTAATCAATGTCATCAGGTGACAATTTTGCTTCATCAAGAGCTTTTTGAATTGCAATTGATGCTTGAGTCCCTTCAGGGTCAGGTGTTGCAGAATGATAAGCATCAGAGGTTTCTCCTATTCCTAACAGTTGGATATAATCGCTTGCCTTCTTGTCATCTTGACTATCTGCTTTCTTTTGCGTCAGCAAAAACAATGCTCCACCTTCTCCAAGACTTATGCCGTTGCGGTTTTTGGAAAATGGATTTGTTTTTTCATGTGATAAAACTTCCAGAGCGTCAAACCCGTAAGTTGGCATACTAGCTAATGTATCCACTCCACCTGCAATTACAGCTTTGCAGACATTATTTTCTAAAAGTCTTATTGCTGTTGCAAATGCTTTAATCCCTGATGTGCAGGCTGTTGATACGCTAGCTGCATAGTTTGTTGTGCCTAAATACCATTTTAAAAATTCAGCAGGGTTTCCAAGTTCTGCATGGTGTTTATTTTCTGTTGTTTCGTATTCTTCTATTCCTGAATTTGTAGTTCCTATTACAATTCCGATTTCTGATTTGTCGTATTCTGATAAATCAAGTTTGTCAACAAGAAATTTTAAAAGTCTGTTGCATCTCAAGTTATAATTAGGTTCTTGTATTTGTTCAAAATCTTTTTCCAATTTGCCGAAATAAAATTTACTGCCTTTAACGATTTTTTCATCAGGCGTTAGTTTATCAGCAAATAATGCACAGGCATCTGTAATATAAATCTCATTCATGATAATATGTTAGCATGAATGGAATTAATCTGGAATTTTTTATAAAAAAGATTTCTTATTCTGTCGGTGAAAATATTGATTTGTCTCAAGTGCCGATGCTTATGAGGAGAAAATTGTCTCCTGTTGGCAAAATTGCATTGAGTACAATGTTAGAATGCTATGAGGGCAGTGATGATTTGAAATTGTGTTACGCTTCTCGATATGGCGAATTAGAAAGAGTTTTGAAACTTATTAGACAAAAAAATGAAGAAAATGAAATATCTCCGACAGGTTTTAGTTTTTCTGTTCATAATTCTACAATCGGATTTTTTTCGCTTTTGAAGAATTTGCATCATTCTTATAATTCTGTTGCTGCCGGAGAAGATACTTTCGCTTGTGGACTTTTAGATGCTGTAATGAATAGAGGGAAAACTCTTTTTTGTTACGCAGAATCAGTTGACAGATATGAGAGTATTTCAATATTAATAGATGAAAAAGATGGTGAGCGCGTCAGGATAACAAGCAATAATGAAAAATTAGAATCTAACAGTTTTACCGAATTTTTAAAGGGTGGTCGATATATTTGTCCTTTATATATTATGGAGAGAGTAAATGATTAGATTTTTAAGAGGTTTTGGCGTTGTATTATTATTTTCCATATTCGGAATTTGCTCATTTTTTCTGGGTTTTGTAGTATTACCTCTGCTGCAAATTTTTATGAAATTTGAAAAAACTGAAAATTCAACTTCCCATAGTAGTATTGAAAATTCTATAAAAAACGCTAAAGAAGACAAAAGAAAGCGTGAAAGATTTTCTAGATTAATTCACAAACTTTGGCATTTTTATACAAATCTTTTTGTTATACTCGGACTAATCAAAATTGATTTGAAGAATTTTGAGCAAGTAAGAGGGAAAATAATAGTTTCAACTCACCCGACATTTATTGATATTATGATACTTATCGGGCTTTATGATAATTCTTTATGTTTGGCGAAAAAAGAGTTGTTGAATAATATATTTTTGAAAAATATTATAAAAAACGTTTATATTCCGAATAATGTTGAATTAGATGAATTTAAAAAAATTTCTACTGAAGTATTAAATGACGGATATAATATTATAATTTTTCCAACAGGTACAAGGACAGTAGAGGGTGAAGACTTGAAAATTCATAAAGGTGCAGCCGCATTGCAAATTGCATCAGGTGCAGATATTGTGCCCGTAACTATTAAATGCGATTACCCGTTTTTGCAAAAAGGGCAGCCGATATATGATGCTTCAGACAGATTAATTACTTACACAATAAGTCAGCTGGATCCGATAAAATTGTCTGACTTTGATGAAAAATCAGAAATTAAGCTGAGAAAAGCAATTTCTGAAAAAATCAAATTTGACTTTATGCAAAATTAAAATAATATAGAATTTCTTGTTATTCCGAACTCGTTTCGGAATCTTGAAATTATGTGGGACTCTGAATCAAGTTCAGAGTGACAAAAGTATATACAATTCCCGTCATTCCGAATTAATTTCGGAATCTTGAAATTATGCGGGACCCTGAATCAAGTTCAGGGTGACAGAGTTAGTGAGTTTCAAGTTAAATTGCTATATAAGTTAATTATGAATTTGACTTTACTAATTAATTAAGTTATAAATATTAATATAGGTGAATTAAGATGTGCTTGGAAAATGAAATTAAAACTCTAATCATTGAGTCGCTTGAATTAGAGGATATAACTGTCGATGATATTAAAGATGATGAGCCGTTATTTATCAGTGGGCTTGGTCTTGACAGCATTGATGCGTTGGAACTCGGTATGGCGTTAAAGAAAAAGTATAATGTTGATTTGAGCGACAACAAAGAAGAAAATAAAAAATATTTTTATTCAGTTAAAACAATTGCTGATTTTATAAGAAATAAGGTTAGTTAAATGGCTAAAAAATACACAAGAGAACAAATTTTTGATAGATTAAAAAGTATTCTGGCTGATGATTTTGAAATTGAGCCAGAAAAACTTGTATTAGATGCAAATTTGTTTGAAGATTTGGAACTTGATAGCATTGATGCGGTTGATTTGGCTGTAAAATTGCAAGAATTCACTGAGAAAA
The DNA here is from genome assembly GCA_905212085.1 of uncultured Clostridium sp. Classification (GTDB taxonomy): domain Bacteria; phylum Cyanobacteriota; class Vampirovibrionia; order Gastranaerophilales; family Gastranaerophilaceae; genus Stercorousia. The sequence continues at coordinate 10,977 of CAJMDF010000036.1, read as the reverse complement.
AGATTTCTCCTGAAAACTTTAAGCAAATCAGAACAATTGATGATGTTGTATCTGCTATTGAAGAATTGCTGTAACTTGGCAGATTGGAAGGCAATATGTCAGGTGGGCAAATGGGTTATATAAAGAAAATCAAACCTTTATTGCCGTTTGTCGGAACTTTGTTTATTGTTTGCCTTTTTCATTTTAGCAAAGTGTATGTTTTAAAATTTTACCCTGTCATTGTGAACAGTTTTATTTTTTGTGTCTTTTTCTCATCGCTTTTTTGCAAAGAGACGGTAATACAAAAAATTGCCAAAAAGATGGATGGTGAATTGTCAGAATTCTCAAGAAATTATACAAGAAAACTTACTTATGTATGGTGTGTTTTTTTATTTATAAATTTGTCAATTTCTTTTACAACAGTTTTTATGTCCCCAAAAATTTGGACTTTGTATAACGCTTGCATTTCATATATTGCCTTAGGTTTGATGTTCGGGGTAGAATATATTGTAAGAATTATTTTGAGAGCAAAATATGACAGAGGGTAAAAAAGGGAGCATAGCGACTGACAGAGATATAGGAAATCATAAGACAATTGGCGAACAGGGTAAAAAAGGGGAGCATAGCGACTGACTGGGATATGACAAATTATAAGATAATCAACGAAGAGGGTAAAAAAACGTTTATTTTTAATACATCAGGTTCCACAGGTGAGCCGAAAATTATAGAAAAAAGCTATGAATGTGTTTTGAAAGAGGGGCAAGATTTAGCAAAATTGTTTAATTTTCCGGCTGATACTGTATTTGTATCGACAGTAAATCCTGATTATATGTATGGTACTACTTTTACGGTTATGCTGCCTAAAGTTTTAGGCTGTGTTGTCGACAGTGAAAGAGTTTTGTATCCTGAAGATATTAAAGATTACGAGAATTATGTATTTGTATCGACACCATCTTTTTTGGAAAAGCTAGCAAAATATAATTTCACATTCAAACGTAAGCCCAAAATGATTTTTTCTGCAGGTGCTTCTTTAAATGATGAATTATTTGAGTATTTGCAAGGGATTTCAGATGCTGTGACAGAAATTTACGGAAGTACAGAGGCCGGTATAATTGCTCACAGGCAGTCTGCTAAAGATAATTTACGTTTTTTTGAAAATGTCCATTACAATGACGGGAAAATTTCATCACCGTATTTTGATGAAGATGAATTAGAATTAAGTGATGAACTTGAATTTTTCGATGATGGTTTTAGGGTAAAAGGTCGCAAAGACAGGATTGTTAAAATTCAGGAGAAACGTATTTCGTTAAACGAGATAGAAAATATTTTAAATTCAGATGAATTTATTGAAAAATCATATTGCTTAAAGCTTGATGATAAATTGTGTGCAGCAGTTGTGTTGAATGAAAATGGCCGTAAATTTTTAGAAGAAAACGGGAAACTTGAGTTAGTAAAGAAAATTAAAAATAGCTGGCTTGCTTCGCATTCGCTCACAATGACAAAATATGAAAGAGTGTTGCCAAAGAAATGGAGATTTTTATATGATTTGCCTGTTAATCAAAGGGGAAAGACTAATTTAGCAAGGATTGCAGAAATCTTTAATACCAATGTGACATATCCTAATGTCATTGATTTTATGATAAATGTAGATAGTGCTTCTTTGGATTTGATTTTCCCTAAAAACAGCAACTTTTTTGAAGGACATTTCCCTCAAATGCCTATTTTACCTGGTGTTGTTCAATTATTTTTTGTAAAAGAATTTATAAAAGATATTTTTCATCTTGATTTTGTTCCGCAAAAGGTTAAAAAAGTTAAGTTTTCATCAATAATTAAGCCTGATGAGAAAGTCCGATTGACTTTATGCAAGACTGATAAAGCTGTTGAGTATAAGTTTACGAAAGATGAAGTTATTTTTTCTTCAGGGACTTTTGTTTTATAATAATGGTATGAAAAATATTTTTGCAGAAACTTTTATCGATGTGCCTTTTTATGATTTAGATCCTATGGATGTCGTCTGGCATGGCAATTATGTAAAATACTTAGAGGTTGCAAGATGTGATTTGCTCTCAAAAATAGGTTACACATACGATGATATGAGAGCTGACGGGTATGCTTATCCTGTCGCTACTATGGATTTAAAATTTATTAAATCGGCAAAATTTATGCAAAAATTAAAAGTTGTATCAACTATTGTGGATTATGAGCCTGCTTTGAATATCAAGTATGAAATTTATGATTGTGAAAGCGGTGAAAAAATCTTTAAAGCTAAGAGTATGCAAATATGTGTAGATACAACGACAAGAGAGAGTGTATATACTGCTCCAAAAAGATTTGTTGAAAAATTGGAGGCTTATGCGTAAATTTTTAATATTATTGATTTCAATATTATGCGGAATAAATTTGTGTTTTGCGGTCGAAGATGTGTTTAATCATCTTTCTACAAGCAAAGCGATAGCTCAGCAGATGCCAAAGTTAGGGGATGCATACTGCAAATTTACCCAAGAAAAAAGAATTGGTGAAACTGTTTTGAAATCAGGCGGAAACTTTCAGTTTATAAAGAATAAAGGTGCGATTTTTGAAACACTATACCCGATTAGGTCTACTGTATCTTATACATCTTCTCAAAACAAGCAAATTAATGATATTATTGTCGCCATTTCAAATAAAAATTATTCTTATTTAGATAAGAATTTCAATTTGTACTATGAAAAAAATAACGGCTTATGGACTATTGGCCTAAAGCCTAAAAAGGGTTCAGTTGCCTCATCACAATTACATGATATTATTATAAAAGGTAAAGAGGATATACAAAACATAAAAATATCCACTATAAAAAACGGGGTTACGGATATTTCTTTTAAATGCGAAACAAATTAGAAAAAACTTTTAGAATATTATTTATTTTTATTCTTGTAATCTTGGGATTACTTGTATTTTTCAAGCCTGCACATACGGAAACTAACATTTTAAAAGCGATTTTTTCATCTATGCAGGATAATATTTTAGTTGATTTAAGCAGTAAGTTTTCTGCAAAAATTAATGTGATTGTAGAAAGTGACAGCCCTGAAAAGTCTGAAAAGACCGCAAAAACTATTTATGCAAAGCTAGATAAAACAAAGATGTACACATCTGATATGAACGTAAATGAAGTTTTGACAAATTACGAAAAATATCATAATAATCTGCTTTCAGGGAAAATGCGTATGACTTTAAAAAATAAGCAATACGATATCGTCGAAGAAAGCGGGCTTGAGGCTTTGTATAATCCGATTATGCCTCCTGTAGGTTCTATTGAAGAAGACCCGTTTTTACTTTTAACCGATTTTGTGATGAGTTTATCTCCAAATAAGCAGGTAACTAATTTTACTCCGTTTGAGCATAGTAAAGATGGTGAAAATTCAAAATTTTTCAGCATTATAATGCTTGATGTAGATAGTGATATCGCACTTTCTCCAACTATTTTGAATGATGAAGTGAAAAAACTTATTTCAATAAAAGATGAATTGTCAAAAGATGGTGTAAAGATTTATCTTACAGGTGCACCGATTCATTCTTATTATGCCAGCAGTCATTCAATATTTGAGATTAATTTAATTTGTATATTATCCACGTTATTTGTAATCGGTCTTGTATTTTGGTATTTCAGGTCATTCAAACCATTATTACCGATTATTTTGAGTATCGGACTTGGAATTTTCTCTGGATATTGTATGACGTCTTTGATTTTTAGAGATATACATATTCTGACATTTGTATTTTCGACAACTTTAATAGGTATTTGTGTCGATTATTCTTTGCATTACTTTGTCTCAGACAAAGGCGAAGATACAATCGGAGAGATTTTTAAGAGTTTAACTGTAAGTCTGCTTACGACAGTAAGCGCATTTATTGTATTGTTATTTGCAAATTTTGTATTACTAAAACAAATTTCTGTATTCACAATTACCGGTCTTACGGTTGTATATCTTTTTGTTGTTCTTTTTTATCCTTTGATTCCTAAAAATTTTGTGTTTGAAAAACGTGAAATAAAACCTTTTAATATTCCTCAAAAATGGGGTAAAATAGCTGTTTATACAGCTTGTGTAATTGCAATAGTAGGATTTTTCAGAACACATTTTGATGACAATATAAAAAATATGTATGTGCCGCCAAGACATCTTATGAATGCAGAAAAACTCTTTGGTGAACTGGCAGGTACAAATGATGATACATCATTTTTTGTTGTTAAAGGGGAAAATCTTGAGGATTTACTTCAAAAAGAAGAAGCGATAGAAGACAATCTTGATTCTGAAAATATTGAGTATCAATCATTAAGTCGTTATATTCCATCTGTTAAAAGACAAAAAAGCAATCAGGCACTTAGAAAACAGTTATATAAAGATAGAATTAACAGTTATGCTGTTTTTTTACCGCCTGCACAGCGTATAAAATTAATTAATCAGGATTATAAAAACGGATTTTTGACTTTAAATAATGATTTTGAATTTTTGAAAAAGAATTTTTTAATTGATAAAAATACTTCCATAATCGTTGTCTATGATTACAATGGCGGGGAGATTAATAATGCACGTTTAATCAATTTCCAAAAAGATATTTCAGCTCAAATTAGGAAATGCAGAAAAATTTGTCTAGGTCTGCTGTTACCTATTTTCGGTATTTTGTATTTAATTCTTTCAAAAATATATGATTACAAAAGCGGGTTAAAGATTATTTTACCGTCGATTTTGTCTGTAGCATTTGCATTTGGAGTGCTTGGTGTATTCAATTGCCCTGTAAATCTTTTCCATTTGCTTGCTATATTTCTTATAATCGGTTTTGGACTTGATTATTCGGTATTCAGATACAATAATGCAGGGAAAGCAGGTGATGCTGTGTTATTATCTTGTCTGACAAGTGTATTTTCTTTTTCACTTCTTGCTTGTGCAGGATTTAAGCTTATAAGTTCTTTGGGTATTGTATTAGCACTCGGACTTTTGTGTTCTTATATTTTTAGTTTAATATTAATAAAAGAAACAGCAGAGAGAAATGAAATTTAACATAATAAGGTAAAAAAATGAAGTATAGAAGAATTAAAAGACACATATCACCACAAGTTAAGGCTTTATCAGAAGCTCAAAAAATTGCATTTGCACCGTTGACTTTTCAAGCTGTTGGGGCAATGTTAAATTTTGGGATCTTGGACTTTTTAGATGAAAATCCGTCTACTGTTGAGCAAATTATTGAAAATTGTAATGTCTCAAAATACACTGCAGAAACCTTATTAGAAGTTGCATCAGCTTGCGGGATTGTAATTAAAACAGGTGATAAGTTTGCAAATTCTTTAGTTGCTTCAGCATTTTTGCATAACGAAATGACAAAGGTTAATTTTAATTTTGTAAAAGATGTATGTTATCTTGGTGCATCTGAACTTGGGGAATCTTTTGCAAAAGAAGAACCTGTAGGGTGTCATAAATTTATCGGGGATTATGAAACGATTTACAATGCTCTTCATAAATTGCCGAGTGAGATGAAAAAAAGTTGGTTTGATTTTGACCATTACTATTCAGACAGATGTTTTGAAGAAGTTTTGAAAATTATTTTTGAAGATGAGCCGGCTCAAATTTATGACATTGGCGGGAATACAGGTAAATTTGAAAGAGCTTGTTTGGAATTCAATAAAGATTGCATTGTCAATATGATTGACCTGCCTGAAAATATTGAGGTTGCTAAAAATCATTTGCATAATGACAGATTGAAATTTCATGGTGTTGATGTTTTAAAATCTCAATTCCCAAAAATTTCAGGTGCGGTATTTATGAGTCAGTTTTTAGACTGTTTTTCTGAGGAGCAGATTATTACAATTTTAAAGAATATAAAAAATGCTATGACTGACGATACAAAAATATTTATTTTAGAACCTTTCACCGATAGACAATTATTTGACGGTGCTACATATTCACTTGTTCATATCTCATTGTATTTTACTTGTATGGCTAACGGAAAAAGTAAAATGTATTCTGAAAAAAGAATGATTGAACTTATTGAAAAAGCCGGATTAAAGCTCGATAAAAAACATGAAAATATCGGAATTCACGATTATACTCTTTTATCGTGTGTAAAATGCTAAAATATAAATTGATTGGAGTGTAATTTGTCAGAGAATTCAGAGAATAACGAATTAAAGTGGTATGAGGTAAAAGAACAAGCAGCAGGGCGTAAAAGGCTTATGCTGCTATGGTATATTTACAATATCGCAGGTAAGGCTCCTGTTAAATTTATTGTATTTTTTGTAACTCTTTTTGCTTTTTTAGGTGCACCTGAAATTAGAAAATGCTCTCAAAAATATTTGAAAATTGCGACAGGTAAGGGTGATATCTTCTTATCATTCAAACATTTTTTAAATTACTCGTACAGTCTTGTGGATAAAATTGAAATGTTTACGGATAATTTCAGTTTTAAGAATATATTTTTTGCTGATGAAGCAGAAAAGAAAGTTTTTTATGATGATTTGCTGGATAAAAAAGGGATTTATTTTTTATGCTCACATCTTGGGAATGTCAATGCTATGAGAACATTTTTCCGTTCAGGTGAGGTTATTGACGATACAAGAGTGAATTTGTTTTTGGAAGGAAATCAATGCAGTATATTCAAGAATTTTTTAAATTCAATTTCCTCAAATAATCCTATTACTGCTTATCCAGTTGAAAATATTGATGTAACAACATCAATAGAGATTAAAGACAAACTGGATAGAGGTGAAGTCCTTTTTATTGCAGGAGATAGGGTTTCTGCTCATAATAAAGATGCTGTATTCCAATCTGATTTTTTAGGCAAAAAAGTTTCTTTCCCTATTGGAGCTTTCAAATTTGGTCTTATGCTTAATTCTCCTATTTATTTTATAGCCTGTACTTTGGAGAAAAACGGGAAATATTGTATTCATTTGAAAAAATTTATATCTGAAGGTACGCGAAAAGAAAAATTGGAAAAATTGAAATCAGAATATGTTGAATTTTTGGAAGCTTTGACTAAAAAATATCCGCTTCAATTTTATCATTTTTATGATTTTTTCTGTGATAAAATTTGAGTATGATTAAAACTGTAATTTTTGATTTGGACGGAACTTTACTAAATACCTTGGAAGACTTGAAAGATGCAACAAACTTCGCTCTTTCAGAATTTGGCTATCCTAAAAGATCACTTGAAGAAATCAGGTGTTTTGTGGGTAATGGAGTGAAAAAACTTATTGAAAGAGCTGTACCTGATAATTGTGAAAATGTTGATGAATGTCTTTGCGTATTCAAGAAAAATTATTCTGAAAATATGTGTAACAACACTGTTCCCTATAATGGTATCTTAAAGATACTAAAAACTTTACATGATGATGGCGTCAAAATAGGCGTGGTGTCTAACAAATTCGACTCTGCCGTTAAAGGATTATGTAAAAAATATTTTGGAGATTTAATCGATGTAGCTATAGGTCAAGCTGATGATGTTCCTAAAAAACCCGCTCCTGATGGGGTGTTTAAAGCTATGAAAGAGTTGGGTACAGACAAACATTCTACAATTTATGTCGGAGATTCTGAGGTGGATGTCGAAACTGCTAAAAATTCAGATTTGAGATGCATAGGAGTGTTGTGGGGATTTAGAGATCGTAAAGATTTGGAAGGTGCTGATTTTATTATAGACAACCCTTGTGATATTATAAATTTAATTAGGAGTTTGTAATGGAAAAATTGTCTGTAAGTTTAGAAGATTACATTGAAGAAATTTATAATCAAGTTTTGAAAAACGGTCAAGCTAAAGTTACTGCTATTGCTTCTGCTTTAGCCGTTAAAAAAGCATCTGTGACAGGAGCTTTGAATATTTTAGCCGAAAAAAAACTTATTAATTACGCTCCTTATGCCCCTATTACTTTGACAAGTGAGGGAGAAATTATTGCTAAAAATATTTTGATGAAACATGAAAATTTGTCGAAATTTTTTATGGAAGTTTTGGGTGTAGAAAAAGAAGAAGCACTTGAAACAGCTTGTAAAATGGAACATATTGTATCTGATAAATTGTTTGAAAATATGGTGAAGTTAACCGATTATATTAAAAAATCAGATATAGATTTGAAAAAATTGTATAAATAATTGAAAAAATTAAAAAAAAATGATTGGCTGGATTGCTTCGCATACGCTCACAATGACAAAATCTATTTTGCTGTCATTCCGAACTTGTTTCGGAATCCCAATTTTATCTTGAGATCCTGAACTAAATTCAGGATGACAAATTTAATAGTCATTCTGAGGGCAATAGCCCGAAAGAATCCAGCTTTTGCAACAATAAAATTCAATTGTCTGAATTGCTTCGCATACGCTCGCAATGACGAAATCTATTTTGCTGTCATTCCGAACTTGTTTCGGAATCCCAATTTACTATTGAGATTCTAAACTAAATTCAGAATGACAAATTTTTAATCAAATTTTTTAATCCCTCTTGACAAAAATGATTATTTCATATAAAGTTAGTCTAGACTAACAAATAAGGATTAACATGAAAATCTCAACACTTTGTAAATATGTAGACCAGCCTATGATTTTGAATAAATTGGATCAAAAGATGCCTGCATTATTGATCGGAGCAGGTGGTGCTTATGGAGTAGTTGATTCTTTTCGTAGTGCTAAAAAAGATAAAAAACATGCAAAACAAAAGTTTGTCCAAAACGTAATTGTAATCTCAAGTACAATTGGTGCATCATTACTGGGTACAAGAGGATTAAAAATTGGCGGTAAAAAGATTTTTAACGGGTTAATGGAAAGAGTGCATTTTTCTGAATTGCAAAAAGCTCATACAGAGGCTATTGATGGATTTATTACGAAAACGAAGATTAAGGATGAAAAAATCTTAGGGATTTTGCGTACTGCTAAATTAAAAGAATTATCTCCAAAACAAATTGATACACTAATCAATAAACTTCCTGAATCTCCTGCGAAAAAAGAACTTTTCAGTGTAATTTTGCCTGAAAAGAAAAATCTTAATTCAAAGGAGATTTTTTCTGAAATAAAAAGATTGTCTCTTTTAGGTCTTATACCGGTAGTCGGTGGTGTGACAGGCGGTATTATAGCGGATAAAACTACACATAAAATCACTAGAAAAGGAACGGCCGATAAGGTCAAAGAGGGCTTATACCAGTATCTTGCAAATATTTTCCTATGTAATGTGGGTGCCGGTAGTGCCCTTTTTCTTTCTGAGAAGTTAGAAAAAGCTAAAAAAATTAAACCGCTTACTCCGATGAAAAAATTAGCTGTAATACTTACAGGAATTACGGCAACAGGAATTATTGGCGGAAGTTATATCGCGAATTTTGTGAGCAAACATTGTATTAATCCGCTATTTGGTGAAAAAAAGGATAACAAAGGGTTATATAATGAGCGCAGGCCTGAAGCTTTAGATATTGCGTTGCATGCTGACGACATAGCAACTGCAGGGATTTTATCAGGTTTCAAATGGATTGAGCCTGCATTACCTTTTATGTATTTTATATCAGGCTATAGGGCAGGTATCGGCTACAGAAATGCGGGAATAAAGACAGTTCAAAGCTAAAACTTAATCATAAATGCGAATCTTTTCTACACACCTTCTTATACAAAAAACAGCCTCTGTATTTTACAGGGGCTTACATTTTGTTATTATTTTTTATGTGTATTAATTTTAAATTTTGAAATTTACGATGATACAAAGTGATAGTTTACATTATTTTAAGCTGATATGTAAGTGTATGTTCGCAATGATAAAATCTATTGCACTGTCATTCCGAACTTGTTTCGGAATCTTGATTTATTATTGAGATCCTGAACTAAATTCAGGATGACAAATTTTATAGTCGTTCTGATGTTTTGTTCCGAAAGAATCCAGCTTTAATAAAAATAAAATTGATTGGCTGGATTGCTTCGCATACGCTCGCAATGACAATAGATATTTATGCTTCCATTATGTAATCGTCCATTACAAAACCTGAGCCTATATCGGTTACAACTGAATCTATTGTTTTAAATCCCCATTTTTTATAGGCATTAATTGAATTTATATTATGTTTGTTTACTGTGAGTTGAATTTTTTTCCCGTTTGCGAGTTGTTTTATTTCTGAAAAGGCTTTTGTTCCAAGCCCTTTATGTCTAAAATCTTTTTGTATGTATAATTTTGATAAGAATAAGTAATCTTTTTTATCTGATATCCCAAAATATCCTGCTTTTTGACCATTTTGGATTATAAAATAGTATGTATAATTTTCGTTTTTAATTTGATTATTTATAGCGTGTTCTGATTGAAAATTTTCTACCATGTAATCAATTTGTTCAGGAGAAAGAATGCAAGTCCAGTATTCATGCCAAATAGCATGAGCCAGACTTGCAAGTTGTTTGATATTTTGTTTTTCAACTTTTTCAATTTTAAAATTCATTATCCGATAACAGGTTGTACAAATGTTCTTGTAGCTAAGTCTTTATCAAGCATTAATAGAGCTTTTTTGTCATCTCCGATAAGTTTTAATGTAGCTAGTACATTACCTACGTTATCTTCTTCTTCAACTTGTTCTTTCAAGTACCAGTTCAAAAATGACATTGCTGCACGATCTTTTGTTTCTTCTGCAACGTCCATTAGAGCGTTAATTGAAGATGTTACATATTCTTCGTGTTTAAGAACTTCTTCAAATACATTAAGTGGTGATGTCCAATCAATTTGAGGTTTTTCGATAGCTTCCAGTTGCACATTTCCGCCACGTTGATTCAAATAATCAAACATACCCATTGCATGAGCTCGTTCTTCTTGAACTTGTACTGACATCCAGTTTACAAAACCTTTAAGATTTAATCTTTCAAAATAAGCTTGCATTGAAAGATATAGATATTCTGAGTAAAATTCTTTATTAATTTGTACATTAAATGCTTTTTCTAGTTTTTCATTAATCATTTTATCCCTCTCTTTCTAATTTTTAATTTTAGCACTAAAAATATTTTTATAAAAATTTGAAAAAGCACT
>CAJMDF010000035.1 GCA_905212085.1 uncultured Clostridium sp. | reverse complement strand
TGCTTCACTGTGCTTACAAATCTTTCAGTTACTCCTTGCAAACACTCAAATCATCAAAGGATTCAGCTTGGCAAGAGGTGTATCACCAATTACATTATTTATGATAATTTTAGAAATTCGGATATTTTTAATCTTTTTTTAAGGTTTTCAATTTTTTTTGTAGAAAACTGTTTAGTAATATTTGCGATGTGAAATTTTAAATTTTTACTTAGACTCAAGAAATGGTTAGAATTACAAAAAATAATTTATTAAAATATATACCATCAGAGTTTTCTGTAGAAAGTTTTATAAATCCTTTCAGAATTTTTGAGTTGAACGATAAAAAAATAAAAAAAGGTTCTGTTGTATATTTAATGGATCGGGAAATTAGGATAAAAGACAATTTTACGTTGCAATTTGCTATACAAAAATCAAATGAATTAAATCAACCGCTTAAAATTATTTGTGCAAAACCGATTTATGAATATGAGCCTAAACAGAATTTTATTGACAATCAAATTAATGAGGTTAAAAAAAGTTTTTTTAAATTCAATTTTGATTTTGAGATTTGTTATGAAAAAGATATTCCTAAATATCTTTCGAAACTTGATATAAGTTTGTTAATTTTTGATTTTAACCCTTTATTAAATCGAGATTATTTGGCAAATAAGGATTATAAAATTTACGAAATTGACGGGCATAATATTGTTCCTGCAAGATTTTTGTCAGACAAGCAGGAATATAATGCAATGACGATGCGAAGAAAAATTTATTACAAAATTTTTCCGTTTTTGACTGAGTATGACAATTTTGCAAATATCAAAACTGAAGCTGATTTGTTGTTAGAACATTTTATTCAAAATAAACTTCCTCAATATGCTGAATTTAAAAATAATCCGTCAAAAAATGTTTTGTCAGGTCTTTCTAAGTATATGAATTTAGGTTTTATTTCATCGCAAAGAGCTGCAATTGAGGTTATAAAAGCTAATGTAGAAGATATTAATAAAGAAGTTTTTTTAGAAGAATTAATTATCCAAAAAGAATTATCAGATAATTTTTGTCTTTATTGTAAAAATTACAAAACACTTGATTGCATACCATTATGGGCTAAAAATTCATTGAAAGAACATGAAAATGATTTGAGAGCTTATAATTATGATTTAATTGACTTTGAAAAAGCAAAAACTCATGACAGACTTTGGAATGCTGCACAAATTCAATTAATAAATGATGGCGGTATTCATGGGTATTTGAGAATGTATTGGGCAAAAAAGATTTTAGAATGGTCACAAAGTCCGCAAAAAGCTCTTGATATTGCTATTTATCTTAATGATAAATATTCTTATGATTCGCCATCTCCAAGCGGTTATGCAGGAATTTTGTGGGCAATTGGAGCTTTGCATGATAGAGCTTTCAGAAATTTCCCTGTCACCGGTAAAATTCGCAGAATGACTTATGATTCTTTGAAACGGAAATTTAATCTTGAAGATTATATTTCTCAAAATGCAGAGATAAAAAATATTTCTTGATACAAATTATACTAAGAATTCTTAATAATCAATAGAAAATTGTCAATAAATTTTATCAGGAGTTTTTACAGGGATATGGAAAATAGTTCAATCCCATTTACCTCAAATATTTGTTTTGTTGATAGAATTGCATATAACAAGATTAAAAAAAAGAATTCTATCGGTTTTTGGCATGATGTACCGAATATTTTAAAAGCTGATGAATTTTATTCTGAAGGTATAAAAACTTGCACAGGCGGAGGTATTGTTACTCCTTTTAAAGAAGCTGAAGGGTTTCATTTTTGGGATGATATGACAAATAAAAAAAAATTCCCTGATATAGTTAATTCGCTATTCCGTTTTGTAAAAAATCCGCAAAGAGCATTACTTGTAGGAAGTAAAAAGTTAGAAGATTCTCCATATTCTATTGAACAATTTGAGCGGTTCAAAAAAGTTTTTATGGAGCGTATTAAAAATGTTTCATTATTTGAAAGACACAGATATGAAAATTCTCAAACTCATTATATATATTCTCTTGATAATGATACGTGGACTTTATTTTCCGAATATAAAAAAGGGAATAATATGCGATATAATCAGGTCAAAAGTTTAAAAGCATTAAAAGATTGTTTTGAGAATATCTCTATTGCAGATGGGGACCATTTATTTATTAATAATAAAGAAATTACGAAAGCTGATGCACCTGAATTATTTCAATAAAAATCTGATTTCTCTATTAAAAAAATAAAAATGCTTGACTGATAGTTACTATCAAGTTTTATAATTTTTTGTATGGAGGAAACTATGAAAAATATTGCCGAAAATAATAAATTAATATTTATACTTGATAACGGACTTGAAATTGATGAATTTAATAATGAGGAAAAAGAATTAATTGAAAAATTCCCTTTATTTTTAGATGGGAAAAATAATTTTGTAAAAATTAAGGTAAGCGAAAGAGAAGACATTGCAAAATTTTTAAGCAAACCTGGTTTGGCAATATATGTATATGGACATAATAATTCTGTAAATATTGGAAAAATTCTGTGCCCTGCAAATCCATCTATCGGTCTTACAGGACTTACCATAAATATTGGAAATCCTCCTGAAGATACAATAGAGCCGGGAGTAAACAGATATGCAAGCAATTGCAAAATTGATATAGGTGATAATGTGATTATTTGCGGTGCAAGATTATTTTTGCAGGACGATAATTCATCAATTTCAATCGGAAATGATTGTATGATTTCTTGGGGAATTGATATTTGGTGTACAGATGTTCATACTATTACTGATTTAGACGGAAATCCTATGAATTTTGGAAAAAGTATAGAAATCGGCGATCATGTATGGGTAGGTAAAGATGTTAAAATAGGGAAAAATACAAAGATTTCAAATGACAGTATAATTGGCTGGGCGAGTGTTGTGACTAAAAATTTTGACGAATCAAATGTAATTTTAGCCGGTAATCCTGCCAAAATTGTAAAAAGAAATATAAATTGGGATTTTCATGATTTACAAAATTATCAATTGAATAGGATTAAAAAATAATAATAAGTTTAATAATTTTAAATCAAAAATTTTAATTTCTTATTGCCTAATTCATTTGGATTAAACAATTTTATAACTCCATATTCTCCGTCATAGCCTGCTTGTTTTATAACTTGGCCTTTTCTTAGTCGTGCAATGGCTTCTGCTAATATTTCGGAAGTTTTTGAAATTTCGTCTGTCGGAATATCCTGAAGTATAGATAGTTCTGTTCCAAATTTATTTATTAATTTTTCGTATTCATTACAAACAGATTTACTGTTTGCGCTTACTTGTATAATTTCAGAGATTATTTCTTGCAGAGGGATTAAGCTGTAAACTTTTCCTGCGGTTTTTGGTAGTGTGTTTAAATCTTTTTTATCCGCTAATTCATTCACTCTGTACGAAACTCCTATTGTCATAGGTTTTCCGCACACAGGACAAATCCCGTTATGTTTTTTTGTTTCTTCTGCACTCATACAAATATTACATTTTCTATGACCGTCTTCATGGTATTTTCCTTCTTCAGGGAAAAATTCTACAGTTCCCAAGTATCCTTTCCCTGTTTTTAAGGCATTCATAATTGAATAATAGTTGGGGTCAATGTTAAAAACGGTTGCTTCTCTTGCGAGTTTTGAAGCTGAATGTGCATCAGAATTTGAAACAAGTCTGTATTTATCAAGTTTTGATACTCTCCAATTCATTTCAGGATCAGATGAAAGTCCTGTTTCTAATGCAAAAATATGTTCTGACAAATCACCGTAGCAATCTTCAATTGAGTCAAATCCTGACTTTGAGCCTAATACTGAAAACCATGGTGTCCATATGTGGGCAGGGATTATATATGAATTTTCTCCTGATTCAAGAACTGTTTCTAAAAGATTTCGAGAATCAAGTCCTAAAATTGGTCTGCCGTCTGATTTAATATTTCCTATTGCATCTAACTTATTTCTAAAAATTTCTGCTGTTTTTAAGTTTGGGACGAATACAATATGATGAACTTTTCTTGTTTTATCCCATTTTTTGTATATTGTAGAAATTTCAACAGTCAAAATAAATTTTACGGAAGCATTTATTTTCTTTTCAATTTCCGGTTTAAGTCTGAATGTTCCGTCATCTGAGGGGATTAATTTTTGTTTAATCTCATCAAACCATGCAGGATGTGTAAAATCTCCTGTACCAATAAGGCTTAATCCTTTTTTCTTTGCCCATATTGCTAATTCTTCCAAAGTTAAATTTTTACTTGTAGCTCGGGAATATTTAGAATGTATATGCAGATCAGTATAAAAATTCATTAAAATCCCCTCTTATTTTTTTATTAACTTGGATAAGTTTAACAAAAATTTTTATATTAATCAAATTATAGATTAATTATAGGAACAGATTCTTCTAACTTAATTTCAAATACCGTATTTTCTGGGATTGAAAGATTTTCACCCTGTACAAATAAACATACTATAGGACTTAATAGTAAGTCTGCGAATTGTAATAATGCCCCGCCAAGATAATAAAATGGTCTTACGACAGGAGTTGCAATATCACAAGTATTGTATTCACAAGGGTCTTTATAAATTTTATTTATGGTGATAGTTCCATTATTTGCAATATCTCCTAGATTTGAAAGATATGCGGAAGTAGATAGTAGCCCTCCTATTGTTCTTTTATCTCCCATTCTTGAAATATATGCTTTTGCAGGGTAAGTTACATTATCAACTTTCATTTTGTCTATCATTAGTTTGATAGAGCTGCTTTTGCCTGCCGGTCCCGGGGGGTTATTTTCTACTACTGTGCCTGAAAAATTGATTTTTGAAGGTTTTTTCTCTGCAAAAATTAATTCATCAGAAATAGCTGTAAAATTTATATTTGTACCAATAGGAGTAGATGAATCAAGTGGAATATCGGATTTGACTTTGAAAGTTCTGTCTTTTTCAAGATTTACAGCATAAAGTTCCTTATTTTTATAATAGTTTGAGCATTGATGTTCTCCTGCTGTATTTAAATTACAATAACTTAAAGCTTCAGCCGGGTTTTCAGCCGAAACAATTTCGTTGCCCATTGCAGAATTAACACAAAATACAAAGGCAACAAGTAACCATAATCGCTTCATAATAGATTCCTTGTTAAAATATGTATATCTATAGTATATAAAATGGAATTATATTGTAACTTAATGGTAAATAATTGTCAATATAAATTTTGTAATACATTGGTCTAATTTAAAATTTGAATTTAGTGGAAAAATTCAATTGAGACCTTGTAGGAGCGCTGTTTTCAGAATAAATTTGACTTGCGCCGACATTAAAGTTCATCCTGTCATCTTTAAATGGTTTTAAGCTGAATATGAATTCGTTTTTTCGATTTTTATCCAGAAAATTTGTTGAATATACGCTTTGTAATGATACATGATTATTTAATTTATATTCAGGAGAGAATGCAAAAGTCCCCTTACTTTGTTGTGCAAAAGATGTCAGTGCATTATTTGAATATGATGTATTGAGAGAGAATTTATTTTTTTGATATTTTGTGAATAAAGTATTTGTTTGTGAATATGTATCAGGGGCAAAAGAGCTGTCATATTTTGTTCCCAGAGTAAAATTTCCATGTTTTTTTTCTTTTGTGAAAGATGTTGATTTAGTTGAATATGGGTTTTGATCTGTGTATTGATAAACATTTTGTGGAGAAATTTTAAAATCTTTTTTTTGTTGTAAATCAATATTATTTAATTTTTTTATATCTTTCTGTTTTGTATTAATCGAAAAAGTTTGATTATCTTTCAAAAAAATTGCATCTTCATCAATGTCATTTTCATCTGCAATTGCTGTATTAAAAAAGAAAGATATAATTACAAATAAACATAAAAATAACTTTTTCATTTCCATAACTCAAATTATACACTAAATTACTTTACATGGA
The DNA here is from genome assembly GCA_905212085.1 of uncultured Clostridium sp. Classification (GTDB taxonomy): domain Bacteria; phylum Cyanobacteriota; class Vampirovibrionia; order Gastranaerophilales; family Gastranaerophilaceae; genus Stercorousia. The sequence goes on along the minus strand of CAJMDF010000035.1, from coordinate 16,298 downwards.
GTGCGATAATCATTCCAAGTACGATAGTTAATGATATTATGCAGGAAATTCCGACAAATATCCAGTATAGAGAAATTCTCTTTTTAGGAACTTTGCAGACCATAACCGAGGATTGTTTTTGGAATTTTTTCTTATTGGTTGTATTCTTTTTAGTTTTAGGTTTAGTTGTAGTTTTTTTAGTTGTTTGTTTTTTTGCTTCAGTATATTTTTCTGCCAAACTTTTTTCTTTCTTTTTACCTGTAACTAACAATTCTGTATCATATCTGAGTTTTAAAATATTATGACTTGCACTGCGATTATATACAGAATAATTTATAGCGACTTCAAATGCTCTTTGAAGGCATTCTAAAGCTTCCATACCGTCTTTTTTTACGCTTGATGAGTGTACAGCGTTATTGCCATGCTTTTTTAGAAAATACAAATCGTCAATAAATTCTTTTTCTACATCTTCACCTGTTGAACAGTCTTTTAAAGTTGCAAGCATATCATCAAAAGTTTTTTCTACAGTTCTATTTGCGCCTAAAACTTTTTTACAGACGTTTTCTCCAAATCTTCTAGTCTGTCCCATGCATTGTTCAAAATATTCATCTCGATACAATTTTTCAGCTTCCGAGATTATTTCAAACAGGTTTGTATCAACTTTTTTTAGAAAATCAAAATTTGTTGCCATATAAAAAATAATACCACATCAATTAAAAAAGCGGGAACATTTTCATGTTCTCGCTTTTTATTTTTGTTTTTACGCTCTTTCTTTAGTTATGTTTGCAAAATTTATACATAACTTAAGTGGCTACGCTCCTGTAGAAATTCTACCAGGAACAACAACTCCGCCTTTTAAATTCTTTTTGTAGAATTCTACGTGTGGTTGCAATACGCTGTCAAGAACTTCTGGGAATGATTTATTTTCCATGATTTTTTCAACAATTTCTTGGTAGACTGTTGCAAAAGCTCTTAATTGAGTTAATGTACCTGCAGCTTCAGGTGTTAAGCCCATTTTAAGAGTTTTAGCTGTTTCTAGGAAGAATGCACCTGTTGATGTATAAGATTTTGTTAATGCATCAATGTAGCTTTCAGCATTTTCTCTGCATACTCCGTTATCTTGCGGAACAGTTAGAGCAAATGCAAATTTGTTAGCAGGATTGAAGTGTGCTTCTGCTGAGTGGTGCATTGCATCAGGTACTTTTGCTACTTGTTTTAGAGTATCTTTTACAGATTCATTTTGCATTTGAGCATGCCAGTATACTGTATTTTCAAAGATTGAACCCATGTATTGATGAACAGTTGTTAAAATTCCGTTCATTTTAGCGTGTGCCCAGAAGATACCTTCTTTTAGTGCATCGTTAATATCTAAGTCAGCTGTTAAAGATTCTGTAGAAACTTCTTGAGCTGCGTTTAACATTTTTACCATATCTTCTTTTTTCATTCCTGCATATGCAAGAGTGAATAGTGCGTGATCATCAAAAGCTGAGAATCTTCCGCCTACGTCGTCGTGAATAAATAAGTCGCCTAACCAGCCTTTTTCGTTAGAAGTTCTTCTTAATTCACTTTTTTCAGCATTACCGTCAGTTACAGCGATAAAGTGTTTGTGAGCTGCTTTTTCAGCTTCTTCTTGAGATTTTCCTTGAGCTTTGTAAGCATCAATTAACATATTAAGAACTCTTAAGAAACCATCTTTTGTTTCAAAAGTAGAGCCTGATTTTGAAGCTATCATGAAGTTAGATGTTGTAACATCGTTTCCTAATCTGTATAAAAATCTTTCTAAACTAGAAGAATCAACGTCTGAATAGAATTCTACAACATCATGGCAAACATTTAAGCCATTGATTGATAGCATATGTTCTACAGTGTGTTTAGAACCGCCAATACCCATAACGCTAAGTTTTTTAGCACCTGTTTGTGCTTTTAATTTGTCTGCTAATGAATAAATTTCATCTACTCTTTTAGCTTGTTCTTGTGGTAAGTTTACCCAATTTAAAAATTGACCTTTTTGGTTTGCACGAGATGAAAATTCTTTTACAAATTCTGAAACTTTTGCAGAATATGTACTGAAATCAACCCCTGTAAATTTTACTGTTACGTTTGAATTTTTAGTTAACATAATAACCTCTTTCTTTAGTAATAAATTTTACATACAATATTATACTAAAAAAGTACGGATTAAAACAGTTTTATGATTTTTTTGCAGGATAATTTATATAAAAATATGTTATAATGTGAGTATAAAGATTAATATTATTTTGGAGTGTTATAAAAATGCTTGATTATGACAGTTTGCTTGAGAAAATTCCTAAGGTAAAAAAAATACTCGATGACGGGAGTAACAGTATTTTATACCATTATACAAAACCCGAAAAATTGTTGAGTATTTTGGAATCAGGTACTATAAGATTTTCTAACGCTTTATATCTTAATGACAAAGAAGAGGTTACATATTCTTATAAATTAATCTTTAATCTTATAGATGAAATGCCTGAACTTAATCAAGATTTATTTTCAAAAATTAAGGAAAACTTTTATTCAAAGTATACAAATATAATTAACGGCTCCAACGATTTTGGCTATAAGTACGAGTATTACACAATTTCCTTTTCTACAGAATCCGATAATTTAACTTTATGGAATAATTACGCTAAAGGGCAAAACTATACCGGTTATAATATTGGTTTTTGTAAACAGGACTTGATTGCAGATATGGTTAAAATCGGTTTTAATTCTGTATATGGAAATATTATTTATGACAGAAAAAAACAAATTACCGTATTAAAATTGATTTTTGAAAAATGGAACAAACAGTATGAAAAAGCTCTTAAAAGTCCTAAAAATCAAGATAAACTTGTAGATATTGTATTTGAATTGATTGATATATTGAGTATCATAAGTTTATTTTTTAAAAATCCTCATTTTAAAGACGAAAAAGAATACAGAATAATTTTTATTAACAACTTTGGGACAAATTTTGCAAAGCAGACAAAAATTTGTGAGAAAAACGGTTTGTTTGTTCCTTATATAGAATACAAATTTTTGAAAAAAACAGTAAATTCAATAAATATCGGACCTACATTAGATGAGAGTATTTTTTATACAAGTACTTGTCGTATGTTATCAAATTTTGGGTATGAAAAGAAAGCTGTTAATCGTTCAAAAATCCCTCTAAGATTTTAATTGCCTGTTAATCCATTCCATTATTATATCAATGACATAATCTTGTTGGCTTTTTGTCAGTTCTGTATTTTGTGGAATTTTATGCCATTTATATAGACATCCGCGACAACAAGTTGCAGTTGCATGTTGTGCTATAAATACAGGATGCCCTTTCATAGGTGTTTGTTTCCCGTCATTTGGAATGTCTTTTGGGGCAAGACGTTTTGAAATAAAATCACATGCGTGAGATCTTATTACATCAATCCCTTTTTCACTGATGTAATCTTTTTCTTTTTGTCTAAGCTTAAATTTACTTCTAAATTCAGATTTTGCAAGTCTTTCAAATATATCAGCCATATTTTTTCCTGATAATATTTTAGTACAAAATGTAAATAAATGTAACATAAATATGAAATTTTTAAAGATTTTGTCTAACTCTGCCGATAATAATTTTGTAGAAGCTAAGTTTAAGGTGTGTAAAAATATCTTAAATAAATGTTGATACAAATACTTTTTTATATATTTAGTATATAAAAAGTATTAACAAATGTAAAGAAAAAGAAAATCTCTAAAACCTTGTAAAATCAGCATTTTTACTAGAAAGAAAATTAAACGCTGTAAAAAATAGGCAATTTTTAGTTAAAAAAAGTTTTTACATGGACATAGAGAAGTATAAAACAATCAATTTTCAGTGCAAATAATTGAAAATTGAGAGAAAGGGTTCATTATGAGTGTGCAAATTGAAAACACAGGCAAAGTAGTATTTACAGCTGAACAACAAATTGAATTACAAAAACGTTTAAGTAAAGCCAAATCAAAACAAGAAGCACAGGCTATATTTGACGCTTATAAAAAAGAAGTTGGTATTGTTGAAAATCCGCAGGCTGTAAACGGGAATGAACCTGTTCAGCGTGCAAAAGCTGCAGAAAAACCTGTTATGGGTACTGCTGTTGAAAAAACAACAACTAAACCTCCGAAAGGAGAAATTGTTGGTCAACCTGTAAAATCATATTCGGTTTCTTCTTCTATGTTAATAGAAAGAATGGGACTAACTGATGATAATTTAAAAGCTGAATTTTTGAAATTTTTAGGCGAACAGAAAAGTTTATCATTAGATAAAGATGGTAATATAAATTTTGATAATGCAAATAAAACAGCATTAAATGATGCTCTAAAAGCTTTTGCGGAACAACATAAAGCAAATTTTGTCAATCCTAAAGCTGATAAATATATCCAATTTACAGAAGATTCTGCTCCTGAAGTAATTACTACATTAGGTCAAGAGGGTACTATTAGTGATTCTCCTGTATCAAATGGACGTTATGCAGTCAAAAATGAAGAAGCTTTACGTACAAAATTAAACAGACAAGTAGGTCAAACAACATATGCAAATGCAGATTCAAGATCTGCATCTATTGAGGCTGGTTTAACAACAACTACTACTACAAGAGAAAGTATTCTTGATGTTCCTGCTGATTTGCGCGAAAGCAGAAAAGTGCGTAAACAGCTTGAAGCAAATGCTGAAAAAGAATATGCAAAATTGGCTGCAAATGCTGATCCTGAATTGAGAAATGCAATCGATCTTTACGTTGCAGAACGAAAATATAACAAACAAATAGATAAAAAAATGGCAGAAATGTTGCAATATAAAACAACAATCGGCGGTACAAAAGAAAAGAAAATTCAGCGTGATGATGCAGATATAATACAAATGTATATTAATAAATATACAAATGATCAAGATAAAACAAAATTAAATGCATTAGTAGATAAAATTCAAAATTCAACAAATGCTGAAGACCAACAACAAATTATGGATGCATTAAAGGATTCTAATGTAATTGGAATTCCTGATAGTTATGCTAAATTAACGCCTGAATTAAAGAGAAAAGGTGCTCTTATAAGTATGGCAAAAGCATGTGGTTATGATGCTAATACTTTGTTGAGATTAATGGCGACTTCTGATGTTTTGAAAAGTAGAACTCCAAAGGAAGTTGCAAATGATAATGAATACTTTGCAAAAGAACAAGCTAATGATTTTGTTAAAAATCAACAAGTACAACAAGATGTTCCAAATACAACAGTACATTTTTCAAAAAGTGCAAGAAAAGATGCATCTGAAGATGGTAAGGTGCATACCGACATAGGTAAAAAAGGTCGTGCACTTGTAAAAGCTTGCCCTACAATGTTATGTGATGAAATTACTGATCCTAGTCAATTTAAAGAAGATGAAGATAACGGATATTTTAAAGCAAACATTAACGGAAAAGATAGATATTTTAAATTTAGTCAAGATAAATGGAAAACATTTATGGGCATATGTTGTGATCCTTCAAGAGCAACAGATGCTGAAATGAAAGTTTTATTCGGTGATGATAAAAATGCCAAAGAAAATTTCTTGAAAGATTTGAATATGACACTTCAAGAAGGCAGAAGCGTATTAGATATGAAATTACCATCACCTTATGGAGAAACAGGTACATTAAAATTCGAAAATATAATTGGGAATTCAAATAATTCTATCGGTAATAGAGAATTGAATTCTTTAAGAGATATGGTCGAATCTGCAGGTTATAGTGTTGATAAAAATACTACTGCAGGTAAAAGATTGTTACATGTACTGAAAAATGCAGGTATTGGTGCTGCTATTGGTATTGGTACCGGTGGATTAGGCTCTTTATTATCAGGAGCTTTAGAGGTTGCTGGAACAACAGCTTCTCAGATGGTATCTTTTGCTGGTAAAACTAGTGATAGAGTAATTTCTGGTACTACAGCAGATAGAGTTATCCAAGATAAAACAACATTTAAATATGAAGTAAATGGTGAAGAATTTTCTAAAACTGTTAATAAAAATATAACTGTTAAAGGTCAAGATTGGTCTGCAAATGTTGAAGGTCAAGATTATAGCGGACAAGTTGAGGCTAAAGGTCAAGAATATAGCGGTTCCGATAATAATCATTTGGATAACGCTAAAAATGCAGGTATTTTAGGCGCTATTGGCGGAGCAGCTTCAGGGCTCGCAACAATGGGTGGAGTTCATGAACGAGGACGTAATGTAGATGATGTTTTTGCCCTTACACAAGAAGTGTCAAATACTGAGCAAGGTGATGAAACTTTATCTTTAGAAATTCCACAATTTACAACAGTAGAGACAAGAAGCTGTCAAATGGAAGTTGGCGAAAATGTTGAAGCATTACCTGCTGTAAAATGGCAAGGGCCTGCAGCATACCATGTATTATATAAGTATGAGGATGGTACACCTGTAAGTGCAAGTGATTTTGCCAAAGCCTATAAAGGTAAAATAAATGGTGAAATGTCAAATCGCAATTTCTATTTATTTAGAGATTTAGAAGTCAACGGTAAAAAATTAGTTCCGGTTGATAATTACAAAGACGTTTATAAAACAATTCCTGAAGGTGTTAAAGGAACTGTTGCCGGAGTAAACGTAAATCCTCAGGGCAAAAGACTTGTAAAAGCTCAAGGTACTATAAGTTCATAAAAATATTGGGGAGATATTTCTTCCCAATATTGTATAAAATATAAATTTTTGTAAACATTTTATAAAAAATAGTAAAGAATATCGGGTTAAAACCGTTTATATACATGTAATATAAAGTGTTTACGTGCAATAAAAAAGAAATTTGAGGTCAATTATGAAGACACTGGGAATAAAGAAAAAAAGAGTGGTTGCATTTATGTTAAGTTTGCTTCTGATTATGCAGCAATCTTTAACATATCAAGTATTGGCTTCAACTATTACTGATGGAGCTGGTAATAAAATACAATCTAATAATGGATCTCTGACTAATGGAACTTGGAATATAGGACCTGATGCTGTAAATGGTGTTACAGGTTTTAAACAATTTGGTCAAATTGATTTGTCTCAAGGTGATGTATTAAACTTTATTTATAGTTATTTAAATCAATATCAATCAGGTACTGGTGCTGATTTAACATTAGGAGATAAATCAGGTGATATAAACACATTTGTTGCATTAGTAAATCAAGGTGTAAATATTAATGGTATTGTTAATGCTTTACAAAGTGCAGGTGGAGCATTAAAATCTGATGGAAATTTAATGATTATATCACCTGGAGGTATGGTTGTTGGTGCATCAGGTGTTTTGAATGTTGGTAATTTATCTGTGATTGCTCCGACACAGACTTCATATGATACTTTGACAAAAAATTTAAATTTACCTCAAAATCATCAATATTATATTAATAATTATCATGTAAGTTATGATGCAGATAATCCTGAAGGGACATCTGTAATAGTTCCAGACGGTTATGACTATACAAAAAATACAGCGATATTTACTGATAAGACTATAGATACATCAAGTTTAGTTTCTGGAGCAGATTCTGGTGCTATTTCTATTAATGGTAAAGTTGCAGCTCGCGGTGATGTAAATATGCAGGGCGGACAAGTTAACGTAAACGGACTTGTTGTTGCAGGAATTGGTAACAATCATACAGAAGCATTAACAGGTGATGTTGCTGCTAATGCTTTATTTGATTCACTTGTAAATACTGACAATATGGGCTCAGGCAATACATTTGTTAATAACAACGGAAATATTACAATTACGTCTGTAACAGGTACATCTATTGGTGATGGTGCTAAAGTTAGAAACTATGGTAAAGGTAATACTACAATTACTAACACAGGTACATTAGGTGTTAATATTGCAGGTGAAGTTTCAAATGCAAAAGGTAATTTGACTGTTACAAACTCTGCAGGAGATTTACTTGTAGATACAACAGGTTTAGTTAGAAATAACGGTACAATGACATTTAATAATAATGTTTCAGGTACTAAATTAGCTTTAAACGGAACTGTTGAAAATGATGGAGATTTACTTGTAACTAATGAAACAGGTGCTAATGGACTGTTAGTTGGCGGTAATGTTACAAATAACACAGGTTCTGCTACATTTACAAATAAAGCAGGATTATTAAATGTTGCAAGTGTTGGTAAAATTAATTCTAACGGTACATCATTAACTATGCAAAATACAACAGGTACAGGCATGACTGTTGCTGGTACTGTTAATAATAATGCAGGTTCTGCTACATTTACTAATAATAATGGTAAATTACTTGTAGATACTACAGGTATTGTAAATTCTAAAGGCTCTAATTTATTAGTTTATAATGATGGCACTGCTGGTATGGATATTCAAGGTAAAGTTAATATAGACCATGCCAATAAAATTAATACCGTTCAATTTACTAATAAAAATTCTAATATGACTATAGGTCATACAAGTAATAAAGATAATATTTCATCAAATGCAGATGTAAATATCAGTATTGAAAATGGTAATTTATTAAATAACGGTGTAACTCACAATTTAATTGCAACTACAAATAGTGCTAATTTAAATTTAGATGTTACAAATGGTGCAATTGGTGAAGAAGTTGGTCCTAATGACGGTATTTATACAGGAATTGGTACAACTGCAAGAGATTTATCAAAATCTGTTAATGTTTCAATTGACGGTAAAATTAAAGCTACAAGTACTCAAGGTACTAATAAATCGTTAATTAATTTAGCAAGTTTAGATAAAAATATGAATGTTGATCAAATTAAAGCTGACGGAAGGGTAATTTTGTTAGCGGATGATTCAACAAATAAAGGTGCAACTCCATACGACATAAGAAATGCAGCTTCTGATATCAGTAAGCCAAATGTTGAAGGTGACGGTATTTCAATTATTGCAAGCGGAAATATCGGAGAAGACGGCAATTCTTTAACATTCAGACAAAATAACGGAAGTTATGGTAATGTTGATGATCAATTAGATCATACAGATAATGCTCACAACGGCGTTGATATGCTTGCAATAAAAAATATCAACGTAAAAGGAATGGATGCTGATACAGGAAATAAATTAGAAACTAATGTTGGCGGATTAATTTCACGTGAAGGTTCAATTAATGCTGAATTTTCAGGAGATACATTTATTCGTGAAACTACTGCAGCAAATGAAATTAATATTACAACTCGCGGTAAAAATTTATATATTGAAAATTTAGGTGAAGTACCTACATATCCTCAAGATTACTATGGACCTAACGGAAATATACATCCAGATAAAGTAAAAATTACAGCATTAGATTTAGGTACATCTTGGCCTGATGATCCGGCTGATTCTAAAATAATTATTAAAAATGGTAAGATTGAAGGTCAAGGTCAAGGCAGACCTGCTCATGAACAAGATTTAACACTTGTTGCAGATAATGCTTATGCTGGCGGTTACCACTTCCATATGGGCAAAGATAGAGGTCAAGTAAGTGATGATCCTTTGAGATTTAATCCTTCATATGTAGAAGAAGACTCAAGAACTAATCCAATTACAACTCCTGAAGGTGGTACTGTTTCAATAAGAGCAAAAGCAGTAAGACCAAATGATGTAACAGATATCGGTCAAGATGAAGCTGATCGTAACTACTATTATGGCGGAAGCTCACAAGGCGGAGATGAAGGCTATGATGGTGTTAATAATGAAGATTTAAACGGAACAAATGACCCTGATAAACAAGGTACTGAAGAAGATGATGATAACTTAGTTGTACCAAAAGATGAAGAAGAAGTTATTGATACCGATGCTGACTCTGATACCGATATAGATACTGATACAGATATTGATACAGATACAGATATTGATACGGATACAGATACAGATGCTGATACTGATCTAGATACTGATACCGATATTGATACCGATACCGATGTAGATACAGATGCAGATACAGATACAGATATTGATACCGATGCAGACACAGATACCGATGTAGATACAGATACTGATACCGATACCGATGTTGATACAGATACAGATACGGATACTGATACAGATTTAGATACTGATACAGATATTGATACCGATATTGATACCGATACCGATGTAGATACAGATGCAGATACAGATATTGATATGGATATTGATACCGATGTAGATACAGATGCAGATACAGATACCGATGTTGATACCGATACTGATACTGATGTTGATACAGATATTGATATGGATACCGATACTGATACTGATCTAGATACCGATACAGATATTGATACAGATATTGACACTGATACAGATGCTGATACGGATTTAGATACCGATACCGATGTAGATACAGATACGGATACAGATATTGATGAACCTGACATTCCGAAAATTGATTATGGACAAGCTCTATATAAACAACGTGTTGTCAGTGACAGAGTAGACTCTATAGATAAACGTCAATATATGAGATTTGGAGGTGAAGAAACTCAAGATTTGATTACATTTGAATCAACTGATGATGTCATTTCAATCTCTGATATCTCAAGAGGCGGTGTATCTCTAAGACATAATAAAAAATTAAAAGTTGGCGATATTGTCCCTGTACATTTAACATATGGTGATTTGGAAATCAATGCAAATGTTAAAATTGTATCAGCAAGCGATGTAAAAGCCGGAGGTCAATTTATAGATCTTGATCAAGCGACAGCTAACAAACTACTATATTTAAGTTTACTAGAAAAAGATCAACCGATTGCCCAGACGATAATACAAAATAAAAATATTTCAACAACAATTGAAGAATAATTAAAAGCCACCTGATATAGGTGGCTTTTTTACTATTTAAGAATAATATTTTCAGGATTAATTTTTACAAAATCCCATTTTTTTGTACTGAATAAGCCTTTATCAGTAATTTTTAATTCCGGAATTACAGGCAGTGATAAGAAACTCATTGTCATAAAAGCATCATCTAATTTACAGCCTAAATCTTTTACGGCTTTATTTAAATCTTCACAATGTTTGATAATATAATCAAAATCTTTATCAGACATTAACCCTGCAATAGGTAGCGGTAATTTTGCTAATACTTTTCCATTGTTTACAACGACTTTACCCCCTTGCATTTTGACTAATTCTACTGCTGCTGTGTACATGTCAAAATCATTTGTACCTACAATTATCATATTGTGGGAATCATGTGCAACAGTTGATGCAATAGCGCCTGATTTCAGATTGAAACCTTTTACAAAGCCTTTCCCGATATTGCCTGTAGCTCTGTGACGTTCCATTACAATAATTTTTAATGTATCAGTATCCGTGTTGCTGTATAATTTTCCGTTTTCAAATTTAGCTTCACATATTGATGATTTTGTAATTAATTGGTGAGGAACAATTTCGATTGTATTTACATTTTCTGATGTTCCTTTAATTTCAAAATCACTTTGTTCAATCCAACGAACGTTGATAGAACTTCTAACTGACGGTTTTTCAAATTTTGTAAAAGCTTTTAGAAGTTGACCGTTTTCTGCAACAATTTTACCATCTTTAATTACAACATCAGGTTTGAAAGTTTTTAAGTCTGGCAGAATTAATAAATCAGCTTTATATCCTGGGGCAATTGCGCCTTGAGTTTTTAATCCAAAGTATTCTGCGGTATTTAAACTTCCGATTTGAACGGCTTTTATTACATCGACACCTGCATCTACTGCACGTCTTACCATATCATTGATATGTACACGCAAATCTTTAGGGTGTCTGTCGTCTGTTACAAACATGCATTTTCTTGTATTTTTTTCTTTCAAAACTGGGATTAATGCGTCTAAATCTTTTGCGGCAGTGCCTTCTCTAATCATAATATACATTCCAAGACGAATTTTTTCAATTGCTTCAGCAGGATTTGTGCATTCATGATCAGATTTTACTCCGCTTGCGACGTAGGCACATAAATCTTTTCCGCTTAAAAACGGAGCATGTCCGTCAATTCTTTTCCCTTTAGATTTTGCAAGATCGAGTTTTGCAAGTACATTTTTATCAAGATTTAAAAGTCCTGAATAATTCATCATTTCTGCAATTCCTAAAACCCAAGGGCTATCGATTAAAAGAGCTAGATCATAGCTGTTTAAGTCAAATCCTGAAGTTTCATAAGGAGTAGCAGGAACACATGACGGTAGCATTGTGTATACATTAAGCGGTAAATTTTTAACTGCTTCATGCATATAACTTATGCCATGTAACCCTAAGACATTAGAAATTTCATGAGGATCAATTATAACTGTTGTTGTCCCGCAGGGTACAACTGCTTTTGCAAATTCATCAGGAAGCATCATTGTGCTTTCGATATGTACGTGACCGTCAATAAATGCAGGGCATACGTAGGCGCCATTTACATTAATTTCTTTTTTGCCTTCGTAATTTTCTCCGATACCTGCAATTATCCCGTCAGAGATTGCTATATCACCTTTGTGAATTTCTTCTGACAGTACATTGATTATATTTGCATTTTTTATTACTAAGTCTGCTTTTTCAAGCCCGCGGGCGATTTTAATTAATTTTTCTTGTCCTGACATGTTTATCCTTTTTTTGTTTTATGTAATTTTATAAACTTTCTTCACTGAGGTTAAAGTTTTCGACATTAACTTCTCTTAAAAACTCTATCCAGCATTTATAATAATCAGCAAGAGCATACGTGTATCCTGCAACGATTGATCTGTATGATTGTTCCATTACGATAAGAGTAGTTAGAGTTGATTTACCTGTTGCATAATTCTTTTTGGCAACTTTTATTAATTCATTTGAATTTTTAAGTAAATTGTCATTATAGTAATTTAAGTTTATCTTTGCTGTTACAAATTTTTCATAAGCACTTTGCAAGTCGTTCATAGCTTTGTTTTGCACTGACATATAGTGCAGTTCAGCTTGATTAATTTGCATTTTTGCATTTTGAATTTCTGGTTTGTACGAATAAAAAAGCGGAATATTTACGATATTTGCAGCAGCATAAGCTCCGTTTGTGAATGAGCCGTTATCACTTGTAGCTTTTGTCATAAAGCCGTATCCGCCTTGTAATTCTAAATCAGGAACTCTTTGACGGCTGACGTATACAAGATTTTTTTTAGCAACATCAATTTCTTGTTGAGCTATTTTTATGTCATATCTGTTTTTTAAAGAATTTTGGGCAATTTCATCAAATGACGGCAATTTATCCATTGGTTTTGGGCTTAAAAGGGCGATAAAGTCATCTTTATCCGAAAAATTGTCATCTTCTGCATCGTATTTGATAGATGATTTATTATTTACATTAATTGCTTTGTTAAAATCATACATTGCACTTTTTACGTTTGCTTTTTGGGTATTTACTTGAATTACAAGTTGATTTAGTGCAATTTCTGTTTGAATTACATCAATTTCTTCAACTTCTCCTGCTGCTACACGTTTTTTTGCGATAGCAAGCAAGTCATTTAAAAGTTTTCGTCTTTGTTCTAATACGATTAGGATTTCTTTAGCAGCTACAAGATTTACATACGCTTCTCTAACATCCATTTTTAAATCAAATTCAGTGTATTCCAAGTTTTGCTTGGTAAGTTCTAAATTTGATTGGGCTAATTTCTTTCTTGCATCACGTTTTGCAATTTCTATTTTTTCTGATACCCCTGTCATTTGAGGATTACCTTTTGCAATATCGCCGATATTAAAGAATGCGTTAATTTCTGGATTTTGCAATCTGTTTGATTCTTTAACCTTATTTTCTGCAATTCCTACGTTCATTTTAGAAGCCTGATAATCAATATTATTTTCAAGAGCAATATCAAGTGCTTCTTGCAATGAGATTTTTTTTAATTCTTGTTGTGCAAAACAAGAGGGGCAAATTAATAATATTAAAATAGAAATCAAAAATTTTTTCATAGAATTTCCCTGTCTGTATCAAAAAGTATAACATTAATTTTTTTTAGGGTAAAGAATATTTATTTTATGTATAATTATTGAGTATAAAATTTGAGGAAGGTAAGTATTATGTTTGAAATTGATGAAAGCAAATGTATTCATTGTGGTCAGTGTATCAGAGATTGCTCTGTAAAAGCTTTAAAATTTAATGATAAACAAATCCCTGAAATAGATGAAAAAAAATGTTTTAAATGCCAGCACTGCTTGGCTGTATGTCCTGTTGGAGCTTTATCTGTATGTGATAAACATCCTGAAAACTCCGATAGAATTTATTCTCAAGATCCTGAAATGATTTTGAATTTAATTAAATCTCGCAGAAGTGTAAGACATTACAAGAAAGAAAATGTCTCCGAAGAAAAGTTGCAAAAACTAAAAAATATGCTTAATTATGTACCTACAGGGGTAAATTTTCACAAACTGCATTTTGCATTCATTGATGATATTTCAGTAATGAATGAATTCAGAGATTATGTGAACGGTAAAATAAAAGAGGCTCTGACTACAAAACCTGTAAAAATTGTTGCTAAAAAATTGAGTCGTTATACAAAATCATTTTTAGATGGTGAAGACATACTATTCAGGGGGGCTCCGCATATGGTTGTTGTATCAGCACCTTTTAATGCACCTTGCAAAAATGTAGATCCGTTTATTGCATTGAGTTATTTTGAATTGTATGCTCAAAGTATGAATCTCGGAACTTGCTGGTGCGGGCTTTTGGAATTTTGTATTTTAATGATGCCTGAATTGTCAGATTATTTAAATATTCCACAAGGTTACAAACCTTCTTATGTAATGCTATTTGGAGAGCCTGATATTAAGTTCGCTAGAACTATTCAGCCTGAGCCTTTTATGATTGAATCAGTTAAGTCTAAAGAGTTTAAAAAACTTACATTTATTGATAAAATCAAAAGTTATTTTTCAAATTTAAAATAAAATAGAAAAAATAAAAAACATATAGCAAAGACCGAAAAATTTTTTCGGTCTTTTTTGTTTCCTTAATTTGCGTATCTTCGTGTCATAATTACTTTACCGTTTTCATCATAAGCATATTGACCTTTCCAGTGGGCAATTAATTTGCCTTTTGGGGTATAAATAAAAGTTTCTGCTTTTGATACTCGTAATCCCATATTAATCAACTTGCCTGAAGTGTCATATTTGTATGATTTATATGGGTAATCCAATTGATTTTTTTCTTCTGCATAAATTAAATTCCCGCTATTTGAATAGTACCAGACGTGATATTTATCATTTTCATACATAACCGCATATGTAGAATCAGAAAAAAATGCTAAAGTTCTATCTTTTAGCTCAATATTACCGGTAAACAGATATTCCAAATTGTTATGATTGTTTTTGTCAATCATATTTTTAGAAATTAAATGCGGACTTAATTTTTTGGTTCCGTCTTGCAAAAGCTCTTGTCTTGCAGAATCTACGTTATAATCTATTCCGCCTGTCAAAATCGTTTCTGCGAATGCAGGAAGAGTTAATAAAATACATAGAATAAGAATTATTTTTTTAATCATATAAGAATATTAATTATGCTAAGCTGTTTTGTCAATGTTTATACTACAATATTATTGTAAACTTATTTTGGAGAAAAGAAAAATGGAAAAAATAATTCAATACCGTACACAAGGTACTTGCTGTCAATTAATGCAGGTAAAAATAAATGAAGATGAAGTAATCACAGATGTTAATTTTTTAGGCGGCTGCCCGGGGAATTTGCTTGGAATAAGTCAGCTTGTGAAGGGTATGAAAATTGATGATGTAATCTCAAAATTTTCCGGTATAAGATGCGGTGACAAACCGACAAGCTGTCCTGATCAACTGGCAAAATGTTTGAGTGAGTTAAAAGCAAAGGTATAAAAGGAGAAATGGCGGGTGACCGTCATTTTTTTTTCAAATATTAATCAATCGGGTAATTGTCATAATTGGTAAATCCATATTAAATATAATTAAATCTTTTTCATACTTCCAGCTATTCTTAATTCCAACGGAGCTTTTTCACCTCTGTGGAGATTTTCAAACCAGTTTGAAAATTTTTATCGGAGAGTTAGGCTCCTTTTTTTTATGCTACGCATGTAGACATATCAGATTTTGCTTGAACTTATACTGTCTGCACTAAAGAATAAGCGTGCCGCTTCACCCAACATAGCTTACAACTTTGCATAAAGCGCTTTTATTGATATTTGTTATATTTTAACAATAATATTGTTATCGCTTTGTTAAACAAAAGCACTCAGGCAAGGTAATACTGAGCTTGTTTCAGCATTCAAAACTTTGCCTTCGCATCTGTTTTGCTTGAAAGATTTATCATGATTAATAAAATAAGCGTGCCGCTTCACCCAACATAGCTTACGACTTTGCATAAAGCGCTTTTATTGATATTTGTTATATTTTAACAATAATATTGTT
>CAJMDF010000034.1 GCA_905212085.1 uncultured Clostridium sp. | reverse complement strand
GGGGGGGGGCACTCTCAAAGCTTCTTGAATAAACATTTTTCAACCTCCATCTTTTTTATCATTATTTATTATTTTGGAATATTTGTCAAGTAATTATACTATAGCCCCATGAGAAGCATCTTGTACGTTCCTTGAATATTTATACAAGTAACCTGATTTAATTTTAGGTTCAAAAGGTTTTAAATTCTTTTTGCGATTTTCAAGTTCATTATCGTCAACAAGCAGTTCAATTGAACGGTTTGGGATATCTATTTTAATCTTATCGCCATTTTTTATCAAAGCAATAGTTCCGCCAGTTGCGGCTTCTGGACAGATGTGTCCGACGCAAATTCCTCTTGTTGCACCTGAAAATCTGCCGTCAGTGATAAGGGCACATTTTTTGCCTAATCCTTTACCAACTAAAAGTGATGTTGGTGCAAGCATTTCTCTCATACCTGGACCACCTTTTGGCCCTTCATAACGGATTACTATCACATCGCCTGCTTTAATTTCATCATTTTCAAGAGCAGCCATTGCTTCTTCTTCGCTGTCAAATGTTTTTGCAGAACCTTCGAAAGTATAACATTCAGGAGCTACACCTGATGTTTTGATTACGCATCCGTCTTTTGCAAGATTACCATATAATATGCTTAGACCTGCTTGAGTGTATGTTGATTTTTCATAATCAGGTATAATTTCATCTTCTTTCCAAGCTTGTTTTGCAATTTCTTTTGTGGAAATCCCTGATACTGTTTTGGTATCAGCAAGATGTTTTTCAAGAGATTTGATTACGGCAGGAACGCCGCCTGCATTATGAAAATCGGCCATTGTCAAAGTTGATGATGGGTTAATTTTGACAATTTGGTGTATTTTTTTGCTTAATTCTTCAAAGTCATTCAGTGTAACATTGATATTCCCAGCATTTGCAATTGCAAGTATATGTAAGAATGTATTTGTAGACCCGCCGAGAGCTAAGTCTGTAGTGATTGCATTTCTAAGACTTTCTCTAGTTATTATATCAGCTGGTTTTAAATCTTGTTTTATAAGTTCAACAATTTGCATCCCGCTTTCAAAAGCAATACGGCGCTTTTTCGAAGATACAGCAGACGCTGAGGCGCAATATGGAAGGCTCATACCCATTACTTCTGTAAGGCAAGCCATTGTGTTTGCCGTATACATTCCCTGACAAGCACCTGCTGAAGGGCAGGATTCTTCTTCCAATGCAAGTAATTCTTCTTCAGAAATTTTTCCTTTACGGAATTTCCCTACAGCCTCAAATGAACCTGTTACCATTGTTAATTTATGATGATTTCTGCATTCTCCATCAAGCATTGGCCCTGCTGTTACAATAATTGCAGGAATATTTAGTCTTAAAGCCCCTATTAACATTCCGGGTGTAATTTTATCGCAGTTAGATAACAGGATAATTCCATCTAATTGGTGAGCAGCAGCAACACTTTCAACGCAATCTGCAATTAAATCTCTTGAAGGTAGTGAATATCTCATTCCACTGTGTCCCATTGCAATTCCATCACAAATTGCAGGTACTCCGAAAATAAACGATTGCCCGCCAGCACTGTGAATTCCTTTTTCAATTTGGCGTTCCAAATCTCTCATTCCAATATGTCCTGGAACTAAATCAGAAAATGAACTTGCTATTCCTATAAAAGGAGCATTCATATTTTTTTTGCTAACTCCTGTAGCCATTAAAAGTCCACGATGAGGAGTTCTAGCTATACCTTTTTTTATATTATCACTTTTCATATTTTTGAATCCTTTTGATATTCCAAGCATCATCCCATTCAATAAATCCTTCTAAGTCAACATTATGATAGTTATAAGGATTATTGATATATTCAGGATTAAATAAATTAACCTTTGCAAGCCTTTTTATTATGTCAGGGATAAGAGTTGTACTGCCTGCAATTGTGCCTTCTTTAGAAGTTGCTTTTATCCCGTCATAATAAACTTTTTCGTCTGCAAATATCATTTCTTTTAAGTTACTTTTTGTAATAGGCAGACTGTCGCTTATTAATAGAATTTTATTTTGAGGTTTTGTTTTAAATGCAAGTTTTAAAGCATCATCAGATACATGAATCCCGTCAGCAATTATTTCTGTATAAATATTATCGTTAATCAACGCAGAAAGAGCTGTTGTTGAACCTCTGTGAACTACTCCTGACATTGCGTTAAAAAGATGTGTAGCTCCTGTGCATTTTGACAAATCTCCGCCAGTACAATGTCCAGCTTGGATTTTAATATTTTTATCAGACAAGTAATCCAATAAGCCATCATCAAGCTCAGGTGCCAGTGTGATTATTTTTATAAAATCATCTTCTATAAGTTTGTAATTTTCAGGTGTAAGTTTTAGGAAATGTTCAGGATTGTGAATACCTTTTTTTTCTGGGTTAAGAAAAATTCCTTCCAAATGTATTCCTAAAATTTTAGCCATGTCAGATGTTTGCCTTTTTGAGGCTTCTTTGATTGTCGAAATTACTCGTTTAGTATTTTCTACACTGTCAGTTACAATTGTAGGGAATATTCCACCTATACCGTATTTCAAAATTTCTTTTGATAAATATAAAATGTCATCTACAGATGCTTTGTTAAAATCTATTCCAAAACATCCGTGGAAATGTTGTTCAATTAATAATTTTGTTTTCATATCTTAATTATACATCAATAAGTTGAAATAGAGCTAAAAATATGATAATCTAATTTTATAAATTAAGAAGGGAGCTATATATGAAAAGATTTCAAACATATCAGACACAAAAATCTTTTAAGAGTATTCAATCTTTTGCTGAAGTGTCTACCTGTGTAGCAGTCGGGGGGGGGGCAATTTAGAGCTTATCCTGCAAGGCTTTCGAGGACTTGAAAAATTAATTAAAAAATGTAATAATAGTGATATGATACATCACTACAAAAATACAAAAGCATTTACATTAGCAGAGGTGTTAATAACTTTAGGGATAATTGGTATAGTTGCTTCAATGACAATGCCTTCAATAATTACTAATTATCAAAAAAAAGTGACAATTGCTCAATTGAAAAAAGCTTATTCTGTAGTTAGTCAAGCATTAGTTTCTTCTCAAGCAGAAAATGGTACTATTGAGGAATGGAATTTAAGTAATATTGCACAAATGAATCCTGAAGATCCGAATGGAAGTTACAAGGAAACTTTGACAGCTGTTTTAGACCGATATTTTTTACCATATTTGGATATTGTTGAAGATTGTGGGCTATATTGTGCTCAACAGAAAAATATAAAAAGATATGAATTGAATCGAATTAATGAGGTATCTTGGAGTGATAAATTTCATTATGTAATAACTTTAAAAGATGGTTCAATTATTGCATTTATGATGGATTCGAGTGGGGCTGGTGTATATCAGTATATTTATATTAATGTTGATATAAATGGAAATTCAAAACCTAATGTATATGGTCGTGATATTTTTACATTTATGTTAACTTCAGCGACCAAAAAATTGAATATGGCAGGCGATGGGTATTCTCGAGAAACATTAATGTCAAGTAGCAGAAGAGGTTGTAATAAAAATTCTACTTCTGATGCAGGATTTTATTGCGGGGCATTAATACAATATGATGGTTGGGAAATAAAAAATGATTATCCTTGGTAAATAAAAGAGAGGCTATTGCCTCTCTTTTTTAAATAACACTTACTTCAAAAACTTTTCTAGCTTCTTCCCTATCATCAAAGTGAATTGTTTTGTCTTTTAATATTTGATAATCTTCGTGTCCTTTTCCTGCAATTACAACTACATCATTATTATTTGCAATTGTTTTTAATAAGCCGATTGCTGTTCCTCTGTCAGGTTCTACAATTACACTTTCTGTATTTACGGATTTTAGACCTGCAATGATATCTGTAATTATGGTTTGAGGATCTTCTGATCTTGGATTATCGCTTGTAATTACGATTTTATCTGCAAGTTTTTCTGCGATAGCACCCATTTTAGGACGTTTTGTCGCATCTCTGTCACCGCCGCAACCGAATAGGCATATTAATTTACCATCTTCAGGTGTAATTTCTCTCGCTGATTTTAACACGTTTTCCAAACCGTCAGGAGTGTGTGCATAATCTACAATTACAAGAGGTTTTTTTACTACTACTTCAAATCTGCCGGCAACTCCTTTTACGTTTTGTAATGCTTTTAGAGCTGTTTCAATATCAATTCCCATTGCAAGAGCTGCAGTGACAGCTGCCAGAACATTATATACACTGAACATTCCGTTCATATGAAGATTTACTTTGTATTCTTTTGAACCTTTTGCATCAATGTGATCACTTGTTACTAAAGTAAATTCTGCTCCGTTCAGAGAAAATTTAATATCTTTTGCCATTACATCGCTTTGTTGTTTTACCCCGTATGTGAAGACTCTTACACCTTCTGGCACAACACTTATAAATCTGTCGCCGTATTCATCATCTGCATTAATTACAGCAAAATCTCCTTCTGTTAAATGTTCAAAAAGTAGGGCTTTTGCTTTGAAATAATTGTCCATAGTGATGTGATAGTCTAAATGGTCTTGGGTAAGGTTTGTAAATACAGCACCATTAAATCTGCATCCACCGACTCTGTTTTGATCTAAAGCGTGAGAGCTTACTTCCATTACAACATTATCAATTTTTTCAACATCTTTAATCATTCTTAAAGTTGCTTGTAATTCGGGAGCTTGCGGAGTTGTATGTTTTGCATCTCTGTATTCGCCGTTTGATGATAATTTATATCCTAAAGTTCCAATTAATGCACATTTTTGTCCGTTTTCTTCAAAGATTTTTTGAATTAAGTGAGTAACTGTAGTTTTTCCGTTTGTGCCTGTAATCCCAATAAGATTAATTCCTTTTGACGGGCTAGAATAAAATCTGTCTGCTATATCAGCTATTTTATGTCTTGTAGATGCTACTACAACTTGTGGAATTTTTGTCCCTTCAACTTTTCTTTCAACTAATAGGGCTGCAGCTCCTGCTTCAATTGCATTTTTTGCGAATTCATGTCCGTCAGTATGTTCGCCCACCAAGCATACAAAAATATCGCCTTTTTTAGTTGTTTTTGAATTGTATGAAATCCCTGTAATGTCAATGTTTTTAAAGTTAATTAAATCTTTGTAGTCTAAATACTCAATTAATTCATCTAATTTCATTTATATCTCCTTAGTTTTTCTTATCAGGTGTAATTTTATCAGGTTTTAAATTAAGAATTCTTGCAACTTGAGTTGTAACTTCGTGGAATACCGGACCTGCGACTGTATTCCCCCATATTGCGCCAACTTTTGCACTATCCACCATAACATATACCAAAATCTGAGGGTCAGATGCTGGAAGATAACCTATTGTGGATGTGTATGTAAATGGTGTATATCCGCTGCCTCCTTCTTTTGGTTTTCTTGATGTTCCGGTTTTGGCAGCTACATTATATTTATCCATTTTAATTACTGAACGTCCGTTATTTACGCTTGCTGCAAGTAATCTTGTAATAGCTTGAGCTGTTGCAGGTTGAATTACCTGTGTATGATGAATTTTGTTATCATATTCTTCTTGAGAATATTTTATAATATGAGGGGTAATTCTAACACCATTATTGGCAAGGGCTTGTACTGCCGAAATCATTTGTATTGCAGTAACAGATGTTCCATACCCGTATGACATTGTAGCCTGAATTCCTTGATCCCAGTATGTCCAGTATGGTAAAAGTCCTGAAGATTCGCCAGGTAAGTCTATTCCTGTTTTTGTTCCAAATCCGAATTTTTTTAGGACTCCGTAAAATTCTGCTGGAGACATTGTTTTTGCAACATTAATAGCCCCGATATTACTTGAATGCTCAAATAGATATTCAAGGGTAATGTTTCCTGGGTATGGGTGGACGTCATAATCGTAGTTTTTAATTTCCCATTTGCCGATAGTGGTTTTACCTGTATCAAGCACTGTTGAATGTTCGTTAATTTTTCCTAAATCCATTGCACTTGCAACTGTGATAGTTTTAAAAGTTGATCCAGGAGGAAAAACATCTGTTAATGTCCAGTTCTTAAGTTGTTGTGGAGTTGCTTTTCTATAATTATTAGGGTCAAATGTAGGATATACAGCATAAGCTAAAATTTCTCCTGTCTTAGGATTCATAACGATTACAGTCCCACGTTCAGCGTGTTTTTCTGTAACCATTTTTTCAATTTCTTTTTCGCAAACGTGTTGGATTGCTGCATCAATTGTAAGAGTAACATCTTCACCTTTTGGATTTGTAGTTGTAGCTACAGGATCAGTTGTAAAATCATAAATTATTTTACCGTCACGGGTTCTTTGATATTTAACTGTATTAATAACATGTTCTAAGCGGTCTTTTGCAGTGTATTCAATACCGTTTGCTATATCCGCATCAAAGTTGTAGTATCCTAAAACGTGTGCTGCGAGTGTACCTTGCGGATATTCTCTTGTGTTCTTTTTGCCTAAGCTTATTTCTCTTAAGTGTAATTTAGAGATTTGTTTTGCAGTATTTCTGTCAATATCTTTTTTTAAAGTTATTACAGGACCTGGTTTTTTAAGTTTTTGTAAAAGAGTATCTTTAGGCATTTTTAGAAGTGGTGCTAGCATTTTTGCCAATTCTTCAGGAGAATGGTCATAATCTGCAGGGTGTGCATATACATCAGAATATACTTTATCTGTTGCAAGTTTAATTCCGTTTCTGTCGAAAATATCTCCGCGCATTGAAAATATTCTGCCTACTCGTTGACTTCTAGCTCTAGCTCTATATTTGCCGACATCAACTACCATAATAAAGAATAAATATATTATAAGTAGGGTCATAAAACCTGCAAAAAATATATGTAAAAATCCTAAAATTTGATCAAAGGTTTTATTGCGCTTTTCTGTTTCGTTTTCCGGCTCTCTTCTTCTTAATCTTTCTCTCACAACATACCCCTTATCGGTAACTTAAAATTGTTTATTCTTTAATTTTAGCATAAGGAATAATAAAATAATTAAATATTAAATAATTTTAAGTGGTATATTTTATTGTAAAATTTCTTCGTGATATAATTTTGATATGAAAAAATTGGTTTTATTATTTGGGTTGTTAGTATTTGGTAGTCAAGCTTTTGCTTTTGATATTGTATATCCTGCCAAAAATGATGTTATATTAAATTCCAGTTCAACATTTTTTATAGGTTCGTCTGACAAACCTTTAAAGATTAACGGGCAAGATGTTCCTTTGCATCCTACAGGTGCTTTTGCGTATGTGGTGAATTTGAATAACGGGGCAAATACTTTTGTAATCCAATCAGGAGAGCAAAGAGAAATTTTTGTGATTACAAGACAAGCTATAAAATCACTTAAATCAACTCCATCAGTTTTTACTCCATATAAGGAAACTAAATACGGTATTGTGACAACAGAAAAAGCTCCGTTGCGTTCTACTCCTGTTGATGGCGGAATAAATAGAATGGCGCATTTGCAAAGAGATATAAATTTAATAGTTGATGGAGAAAAAGACGGTTTTTACAGAGTCCTTTTAGGTAAAAATAAATATGGTTGGATTTTAAAATCTGATGTAAAATTTACTCCTCAAGCTGATAAAAATTTAGCTACGTTAAGTGGATATGAATATATAGATGAGGATGATTATTTTAAATTTGTTTTTCATCTGAATAAAAAAGTTCCGTTTGAAATGGTTGAAGATGAAATGTTTTTAATGAAGTTTTATAATGTCAAGGATCAACCTGATAATGTATATTTATATGATTTCCCGTATAAAGATGCAATAAGTTCTCGCAAACTTCTAGGGTATAGCGGAGAATACCAGGGGAATGATTTTATTTTAAAAATAAGAAAGCCAATAATTACAAATTCAAGACGTCCTTTGCATAACCTGAGAATAACAATAGATGCAGGACATGGTGGTTCTGAAAATGGCGCAATAGGTTGTCTTGGAAATAAAGAAAAAGATATAAACTTAGCTATTGCAAAGTTCGTTGAAGCAGAATTAAAAAAACGAGGAGCAAGAGTTATAATGACAAGATCAGCTGATAATTATGTCAGTTTAAAAGATAGGGTGGAAATAGCTAATTACGGTGATTCTGTTGTATTTTTGAGTATTCATGGAAATGCATTGCCTGATGGGCAAGACCCGAATAAAAACAGAGGTACAAGTATTTATTACTATTATCCGCAAGCAAAACCTCTAGCTGATAAGATTATGGATACTGTGGTCTCGGAAATAGGTGTTCCAAATGATAAAGTTCGTCAAGGTAGTCTTGCAGTTGTAAGAAATACAAATGCTTTAAGTTTATTGATTGAGGTGTCTTATCTTATTAACCCTGAAGATAATGCAAATTTGATTAATCCTGAGTTTCAAAAGCAATATGCAAAAGCTATAGCAGACAGTTTGGAAAGATATTTTTCTAATTAAAAAAAAGGAGCTAAATTATTTAGCTCCTTTTTTTATAATTGTGATTCTGTTTATTTTGTTACATAGTTTAAAAGGGTTCTCACACCAGCACCTGTAGCTCCAGCGATGAATTCTTTTTGAGGCTTTTCAATATATGCTGTGCCTGCAATATCAATGTGACACCATTTTGTATCTTTTACGAATTGTTGAAGGAATAATCCTGCAGCAGATGCACCTCCGTTACGAGATCCAGTATTTTTCATATCTGCTATGTCAGATTTTAAACTGTCAAAATATTCTTTAAACATTGGTAATTGCCAGAAAGTTTCACCTGATTCTTTTGCAGTTTCGATTACTCGGTTGATCATTTCTTCATCATTTCCCATAATACCCGATGCTACAGTTCCTAGTGCTACCATACAAGCACCAGTCAGGGTTGCAATATCAATTACTTCATCTACTCCGAGTTCGCAAGCATAACATAGAGCATCTGCGAGTGTTAATCTGCCTTCAGCATCTGTATTATCAACTTCAATTGTTTTGCCGTTTTTAGCTGTTAAAATATCGCCAGGTTTGTATGAAGAACCTGATGGCATATTTTCACATGCTGCGATGATTCCGTGTACTTCCATATCAGGTTTTAATTCTGCAAGAGCTCTCATTACACCTAATATGCAGGCAGCTCCTGACATATCATCTTTCATTGTGAGCATAGATGATGCAGGTTTAATATCAAGTCCGCCAGAATCAAAGCAAATACCCTTACCGATTAGGGCAATTTTTTTCTTAACATTTTTGCCTGTGTATTTCATATGGATAAATTTAGGCGGTTGAACACTACCTTGTCCGACTGCTAAATATGCTCCCATACCCATTCTTTCAATTTCTTCTTTATCAAATACTTTTGTTTCAATTCCACCTAAACCTTTTGCAATTTCTGCAAGTTTTGTAGGTGTTGCGATTTGTGCAGGAGTATTTGCAAGATCTCTTGTGAATTTCATTGCTTCGCCAAAAATTATACCCTCATTTACGTCTTCTTGAGTAAATCTTGCAAATGTAATTTCATCCAAATGATGAGCTTTTTCTGATTTGAATTTGTCATATGCATAATCAGCAATCAATGCCCCGATTGCTGCAGATTTGCCGTAGTCTACGTTTACATCGAAATCAAAAGCTGCTTTTTTAGCTCTAATTTGTTGTAATTTTTTTATTGATTTTGCGACTGCTTCGCGCATTTTATTATGATTAAATTCTTCTTTTTTACCAAAACCGATAATTAAAATTTTATCGGCAGGAATTTTACCTAATGTGTGTAAAAGATATGTTTGACCAAATTTCCCTTCAAAGTGATCTTTATCAACTGCATATGTATTAGCTAATTCTTCAGATGTTTTTTCACCTTCAAATTTGTTGATAACCAAAACTTCTACAGGAGTATTTTTTACGTTTTGTGAAACTTTAATTTCCATAATTACTCTCTCCTTTTTCTGCTTGTTAGTATAGCACTTTTAGTATTTTTTGTAAATTAGTAGGTGATATTTATAAAATTTTAAATTGCTACTATACAAAAACTGTTTATCATGATATGATACTGACAGATGTAGTAGGTAAATATTTTTTGGAAATATATGCAATAAAATTAATTTGAATATTTGAATAATTTGAGGCTCGATAGGATATATGTATCGAGCATTGCGTGTATTATTAAAAAATAGAAAAGGATAAGGTATACACTTAATGGAATTTTTATTAATTCTTGCGGTTATTGCAGTAATAGCCTTAATCGCTGTACTGTTTGTCCAACACAGTAAGACAAAATCAGTGCTTTTATCCGTTGAAAAAGATAGAAAAGCATTAGAGGAGAAGGAAAAACTTCTGTTAAAAGAAGCTAAAATTAAAGCAATTGAAGAATTGCAGGATGACAGAGAAAAATTAAACGAAGAAGAACGTGAAAGAAGACAAGAACTTGCAAGACAAGAGCAAAAATTAGCTAAACGTGAAGATATGCTTGAAGATAAAATTCAAGAATATACAGAAAAAGATTTGCAAGCTCAAAGAAAATTAGATGAATTATTAGAAAAAGAAGATTATTTAGCTGAAATTGTTCAAAAGCAAACAACTGAGCTGGAAAGAATTTCAGGCATGTCTGCAGAAGATGCAAAAACAATGCTTTTAGACCAACTAAAGCATGATTTGGCTCAAGAGCAGATGCAGTTGATTAGAGAAAATGAGGCTAAAATAAAAGAAATTTCTTTAGAAAAATCAAAAGAAATTTTATCAACTACAATGCAAAGATGTATGATTGAACAGGTTGTAGAAACTACTGTGTCAGTTGTAGCTTTGCCAAATGATGAGATGAAAGGCCGTATAATCGGTAGAGAAGGTCGTAATATTAGAGCTCTAGAAACTTTGACGGGTGTAGATTTAATTATTGATGATACTCCTGAAGCTGTTGTATTATCAAGTTTTGATCCTGTTAGACGAGAAATTGCAAAATTAGCTCTGGAAAAATTGATTGTAGATGGTCGTATTCACCCTGTAAGAATTGAAGAAATGGTAGAAAAAGCCCAAGAAGAAATCGATAAAAAAATCTGGGAAGAAGGTGAAAATGCCGCATTAGAAATGGGTGTTATGGGTCTTAACAAAGAACTTATCAAGACTCTTGGTCGTTTATACTATAGAACAAGTTACGGTCAAAATGTTTTGAAACACTCATTAGAAGTCGGACATATTGCCGGCATGTTGGCTGCAGAAATCGGTGCTAATGAAAAAATCGCAAAACGTGCAGGACTTTTACATGATATCGGAAAAGCCGTTGATCAAACTCAAGAGGGTACTCATATCCAATTAGGAGTAGAATTAGCTTCAAGATTTGGAGAAAGACCTGAAGTTATTCATGCAATCGAGGCTCATCATGATGATGTTGTTGCAAATACAATAGAAGCAGTTCTTGTAAAAGTTGCAGATGCAATTTCTGCAGGTAGACCTGGTGCAAGACGTGATACTTTGGAAATTTATATCAAACGTTTACAAAAAATTGAAGAAATTGTAAACAGCTTTGACGGAATTAAACAATCATTTGCAGTACAAGCAGGTCGTGAAGTAAGAATTATTGTTGAATCTGAAAAATTTGATGATTTGGCATCTCAAAAACTCGCAAGAGATGTCGCAAAACGAATTGAAGATGAACTTGATTATCCTGGACAAATTAGAGTTACAGTGGTAAGAGAATTCAGAACAACTGAAATTGCAAGATAAAATTAAAAGTTTAGATATCAGGAAGATAAGCTTATAAAATATAGCTAAACTTCCTGATCTCATAACTTTAGGATAAATAAAATTATGATGAACAGTGATGATAATATATTAAAAGTTTTATTTTTTGGAGATTTGGTAGGCAGACCCGGCAGGTTTGCCGTAAAAGATTTTTTGGATAAGAATAAACAAGATTATGATTTTATCATTGCTAATGTTGAAAATGCATCACACGGGTTTGGGCTTACAGAAAAGAATTATAATGAATTATCCGAATATGGTGTTAATTGTATGACATCTGGAAATCATATTTGGGATAAAAAAGAAATTTTTAACTACATCGATGGGGCTGATAAGTTGGTCAGACCTTTTAATTACCCCGAAAATACTCCTGGATTTGGGAGTCGTATTTTTGAACTTCCTAATGGTATAAAAATTGGAGTCATAAATGTATTAGGTCGAGTCTTTATGGCGCCGATAGAATCTCAATGGTCAGGTGTAAAAAATGAGATAACAAGGTTAAAAGAAATTGCTCCGATTATTATAGTTGATTTCCACGCAGAAGCTACTGCTGAAAAAATTTGTTTTGGCAGATTTTGTGCAGATCTAGGAGTAAGTGCATTTTTTGGCACTCATACGCATGTGCAGACAGCTGATGAGCAGATTGTAAATAATATGGGGTACATCACTGATGCCGGTTTTTGCGGGACTATGGATAGTGTAATCGGTATGGATTATAGTACTTCCTTAAACCGTTTTACAACGGTAATTCCAGAAAGATATGATGTAGCTGACGGTAATGTCGTCCAAATTAATGCTGTTGAAGTTGAAATAGATTCAACAAGCGGGCATACTGTAGCTATAAAAAGAGTTTTTTGTTATGTAGATAAGAGTAAAAAGGAAGAGGAAAATGAAAAGTGATTTGCACATTCACACCCTTTATTCAGACGGTGTCTTTTCTCCCGAAAAGATTGTGGACACTGCTATTGATGTCGGGCTCCAAGTAATTGCTTTGACTGACCACGATAATATTCTTTCGTATCAGGTTGCAAAAGACTATTTGAAAAAAACTAATAAAGAAGATAAATTAGAAATAATTCAAGGTATTGAGGTAAATACACTATATAAAAATTATGAAGTCCATATTTTAGGATATTTTATGGATGTGACTAACAGTGATTTTCAAAACCTGTTAAAAACGCAACAGCAAGCTCGTGTAAAACAGACAAAAGAAATTATTAATCTTTTGGCTAAAAAAGAAGGCATCAGAATAAAATTTGATGATATAAAAAAGCAAGTTGCAGAAGGCGGTAGTATTGGGCGTCCTCATATAGCAAAAGCTATTACTAATGCAGGAGGAACTAATAGTGTAATGGAGGCTTATGCTAAATATATTCATGATGATTCTCCTGTATATGTTCAAAGAAAAACTGTATCTCCTCAAGATGCCGTTGAAATTATATATGATGCAGGAGGTATTCCTGTAATAGCACACCCTCATGATTTAGATATTGCAGAAAATTTAATTAAAGAATTAATGCAATACGGATTAAGAGGTATTGAGGCTTATCATAGAAAACATTCTCCTGCCTGCGTTGAATATTTTTCATCAATGGCAGAGGAATTAGGTTTGATTGTTACCGGTGGATCCGATTTCCATGCACCAAATATAATGAACGGTCAAATTATCTTAGGTAAAAACTTTGTTCCTGAATGGATTTATGAAAAACTTATAGAAGAAAAGAAAAGAATAGATATGGCATAAAAAGGGTATCTTTATTATGGTAAAAAAACATTATTGGAAACTTGAATATTCTATTGCGTTATTTGTAATGCTTGGTGTGATACTTTTAATTATGCCCTTTTCGATTGAAAATACACGTCAAGCGAATTTCATATCTAAGTGGAATGAAACATATAACCGTATAGAATATATGTTTTCAGTAATAAATGCTCATATTTCAGATGATATGATAAAAAGTTTTAATAAGGCAAATACCCCTGATGAAAGAGAAAAACTTTTGCTTACAATTGTAAAGCCTTATTTACGTATAAATACCTCAAATTATCCAATCAGACATTATAGACCTCGTTACATAAACGGTAGTAGAGTGTATAGAGGACAAAGGTATTTCTTTGATGATTTTTATTTCGCTGAAAATAATACAATTGTAGGGATTAAAGATATAAAATCAGATAAAGCGGATGATGTTTTTTTCTTGATGATGTTTGATATCAATGGTCTTTTGCCTCCAAACAGGTGGGGTAAAGATATTTATGGTGTAAATATCTATGATGGCGGCAAAATTCAGCCTTTTGGTTTTGATATGAATATGAATGATTTAAAAAAAGATTGTTCTGAAGCAGGTACAGGCATAAGCTGTTCTTATTATTATAAAATAGGTGGAGGTTTTGATGACTGATATAAGACGTGTGTGTGTATTTGCATCATCTTGTAATTATTTAGAAAAATCTTATTATCAAGCAGCTTCGGAATTTGGAGAACTACTCGGAAAATGCGGTTATGATATGGTCTATGGCGGAAGCTCTTTAGGTTTAATGTGGGCTTGTGCTGAAAAAGTTAAGCAAAACGGGGCTCAATTAATCGGAGTAATGCCCGAAAGATTACATAATATGGGTGTGTTTACAGATGAATGTGTGGAGCTTTTCGTAACTCCATGTATGCGAAGCAGAAAAGCAAAAATGGATGAGCTATCTGATGCTGTAGTTGCCCTCGCTGGAGGATTTGGAACTTTAGAAGAACTCTCTGAAATGATTGTACAAAAACAATTAGGTTATAACAACAAACCTATTGTAATTTTAAATACAAATGGTTTTTATGATAAGTTGATGGAGTTTTTTGACGAAATTATAACGCAAAAATTTGCCCGAGATACAGCTAAAAAGTTATATTTTGTTGCAAATACCCCAGAAGAAGCAATTGAATATATAAAAAATTATCAACCTGAAAATTTAGCAATATCAAAAGCAGATATTTATAGCAGATAGCTATTTATTATTTATAAAAAAAAGAGCCTACATTGGCTCTTTTTTTGTTAGAAATTTTTTTATTAATATTTTAGCATTGAAACAACTTTTCCAGCATCTTTAAGTTTATCTCTGCCGTTCAAACCTTCAAGTTCAATTAAAAATGCAATACCTACAAGATTTGCGCCTGCTTTTTTTACTAATTTGCAAGCAGCTTCAGCTGTTCCTCCTGTTGCGAGTAAGTCGTCAACGATTAGTACATTAGCTCCTTGAGGAAATGCATCTTGGTGAACTTCTATTTTGTCAGTACCGTATTCCAATTCATATTCTTGAGAATATGTAGCAGCCGGAAGTTTATTTGGTTTTCTGATGGGTACAAAACCTGCATCTAATTTATAAGCCATAGGCATTCCAAAGATAAATCCGCGACTTTCTATCCCTGCAATGTAATCAATTTTAACATCTTTAAATTGCTCACAAAGATAATCAATCATTACTTTTAGAGTGTCAGCATCTTTTAATGCAGTTGTAATATCTCTAAAAATAATACCAGGTTTTGGAAAATCATTTACGGCTCTGATTTTATTTTTTACATCAATAATTGTTTCTGTAGTCATTTATTTTCTCCTTTTTAATTTTTTAGCGATTTGTCAGAATCCTTATTTGGATTGGTTAAATTTTCCAAGTTTAAAGATTCTGTTTTTTCGGCCAGTATTTGTTTTAATTTTTCAGTGTATTCTTTTGTATAGTTTTTTGTTTTTGCCAATTCTTTTTTTATGAAAGCTTTAATACTTGCTTCTTCTTCCATAACAAGTCCGTGAGCTGTTTTTCCCCAATTCATATCTTTTTTCATAAATAGAATTTTGAAACAGATATATAGTACAAGCGGGAACCAAATAATAAATAGGTAAATGGAAGTTTCTAATGCTTCAAAAGTGGCATCTAATCTAGGCATGTAATCATATCTTCTTAGTGCATATCGAGCACCAAAGAAAAATCCAAAACCAATTACGCAGCCTATAAAAATAGAAGAATATAGCATGTGTGGCGGTGCTTGTTTCGCAAGGACTTTAAAACCTCTGATTAGAATTTCCATCAAAAACCAACCTGGCATAATGAATTGAGAGATATATGCTGTCATATCAAGACTTGCCCTTAATGACATATCTTTTGAGAATAAAACATCTCCTGCGTATTCCAAATATCTTCTGATTGTGCCTTCAAGCCATCTTCTTCTTTGTCTGTATAGCGGTCTTATATAGGCAATTCCTTCTTCATATACTATTGCTTCAGGACAAAATCTTACGTCCCATCCTTTGATATGTAATCTTGTGGACATATCCAAATCATCAACAATTGTATAATTATTCCATCCGTGGATGTCTTCAATAGCTTGTCGTTTTATCAATTCTCCGTTTCCGCGAAGCTCTACTGCTCCTTTTACAGAATCTCTGCCGACTTGAAAATGTGTATCCATTGTATATTCATTGTTTTGACATCTTGTTAAAAGGTTTTGATTTTTATTTCTAATAACTTTTCTTGCTTGAACAGCTCCGACATCTTTTGGTTCAAGATATGGAATTAATTTTGATAAAAAGTCAGGAGCAACTGTTGCATCAGCATCAAATACTAAAATTGCATCACCTTTTGCAATCTTAAATGCATCATTTAATACTGCGGATTTACCTGGGAATGCATCTTTAGGTCTTATTAGAGCTGTAACTTTTTCATATCTTTGTTCCAAATCTTTAATTACAGAGGCTGTATTATCTGTGCTTCTGTCATCAATTACTATTACATCAAAGTTTTCATAATTCATTTGTAAAATATTCTGAACAGTATTTGAAATTACAGCTTCTTCATTATGAGCAGGGATCATAACAGTTACTGATGGTTTGTAGTTTTCATTTATAACTTGAGGGAATTTTTGCAGTTTACGTTTTTGCAGTTTATAAGAAAGGTTCATAAATAATGCGTAGATAAACATAAATGTGCATAAAAGAGCTAATCCCCAAACTGTATTGAAATAACTTTGGAATATGTAAATAAAAACTCCGAGCCCAAAGACAATTGTGAATAGTAAAATTCTTTCTTTCATTTGAATATACCTTTTTACACTCCCTTTTTAATTCCTATAATATTATATCAAAAACTTATTATTTATTACTCAAAATTCACTGTTTTAATTATTTTTTGTAATACATTTTAACCTAAAGTGTTTATTTATCCTCTATTTATATGTTTTATTACGTTAAAAAGTGTTAAAAATCTTTAAAATACTTGCTTTTAAAATAGGTTTCGATATAATTGGAATTGTACAAATAAGAGAAGGAGTTTTATAATGAACAAAGAAGAATTGGTACAAGAAATTGCAAAAAAATCTAACGTAACTCAAAAAGAAGCTGCTGAAGTATTAGGCGCTTTAATTGAAACTATCCAAAAAACAGTTTCTAAAGGTAAAAAAGTTACTTTAGTTGGTTTCGGTACATTTGAATCTAGAAAAAGAGCTGCTAGAATCGGCCGTAACCCACAAACTGGTAAAGAATTAAAAATCCCTGCAACAACTGTTCCAGCATTCTCAGCAGGTAAAAAATTCAAAGAAGCTGTTAACAAATAAGCAATTTTTTGTTATAGAAAAGTATAAAGACACTCTTTTTAGAGTGTCTTTTTTTATTTGTTTATGTTATTAATATTA
The DNA here is from genome assembly GCA_905212085.1 of uncultured Clostridium sp. GTDB lineage: Bacteria > Cyanobacteriota > Vampirovibrionia > Gastranaerophilales > Gastranaerophilaceae > Stercorousia. Next base: position 5,893 of record CAJMDF010000034.1, on the reverse strand, counting down.
CATTAAATGTTTACTTAGCATAGAAAGGTGATAATAAATGTTAAACTATAGATACCTTAGAAATGTCAGGGGGGGGGGCATTTTGCAGCTTTAGTCAATGTTTTACCTCTTTTCTAAGGAGGTATAAATGATTAAAATATCTATAGTGCTTCCTGTTTATAATGTAGAGCCATATCTTACTCAATGTATAGATAGTCTTGTTAATCAAACAATGAAAGATTTAGAATTTATTTTTATAGATGATGGTTCTACGGATAATTCTTTAAATATAATTAAGGAATATGCCAAAAAAGATTCTCGTTTTGTATTATTATCACAAGCAAATCAAGGTCCTGGTGTTGCGAGAAATAAGGGGATAAAAATTGCAAGAGGAGAATATTTGACTTGTCTGGATCCGGATGATTGGTTTGAACTTGATGCAATGGAAAAGTTATACAAAAAATTAAAGGAAACAGGTGCACAAGCCTTACAGTTTAACTGGATATATCGATATGAAATGTTATATAATAATACTGAACATACGAAAGTCGTTTATGCGTCTATGCCTGAAAAATTATTAAATGCAGGCTGTAAGAAGATTTTTGAGAATAGTTCTTTTTGTTGGAAGGATTATAAAAAACAGTTGTTTATATTATGTGGAGGAACATGGGGACGTATATATTCTACCAAATTTATACGTGAGCATAATATACATTTTTCTGAAATATTAATTGGGGAAGATCGATTATTTGGGATTATGTCACTTATTTGTTCATCAAAAATTTATTATTTAGATGAGCATTTATATAATTATAGAGTAAGAGCAAATTCTATAACGAGAAAACTTTCTGATAAATATTTTGATAATCCATTTATTTGTTATGATGAGATTGAAGAGTTTTTAAAAAGGAAAGGTTATTTAGACGATCTTATAGATGTATTTAATGATTCTAAAATTAGTTTTTTCAAAATGGTGTATCTTTTATTACCAAAACAAATACGCAAGAAATATAGACAAGTTTGTAAGGAAAAATTATCAAATGCACAATATAAGGCTATTTTTAGATTGAAGCAATCTTTTCTCAAAAATATATTTTCTGTTGAAAATGTATGGCGTTATGATGGTAAATACAAACAAATAGTAATATTAGGAGTCCCAATTGAGATAAAAAAGAGTTCATAAAAACTTTTTTATTGGTTGGAACTTATTGTTTGATATGGAATAAGTAAGAATTATTATATTAAGGTTTTATGATATAGAATTTTCATAATAGTAAAATATTTATTTTTGTTTTGAAGCCTGTCTAGCTTCTGTTTCCAATAAATTTGTCTTTTTTAGTTTATTTTTAGTTATTCTATTGTTTATCATTTCGTCTAATCCTTCTTCTACCCAAATTTTCACAGTTTCAAATGGCTCATAAATTGGGTATTTTTTTAGAGCATCTACATATTTTTTAGCTCTTTCAAATAAATTATCCCCTTGTTTTATTACTCCGTCTTTTTTTATTACTTGTTGGTAGTATTTTTTGTTAAATCTTTGAGATTGATATTGGGGGAATTTTTTTAACATGAATTTTTGGAAATTTTTAATACCTTCATTAATGTTATCGGAAAATCCTGCTATGTATCTGGCAATAATTTGAAATTGTTCTGCATGTTTTGTTGTATGTTGTATTGATTTTTTTACAATTGGTTTTAAAATTCTTGAACCTGTAATATTATTTAAATTAATTTCTGCTGTATATGGATTAAAATCTGCATTAATTGATTTATGCGAGTAGCTTGGTCTAATTTTAGGCATTACTGATAAATTGTTATTTTCAGCACTTTTATTTAATGTATTAAGTATAAATCTGCAATTTTTTACTTTCATATTTCCTCCATGTCCGTAAGTTTTAAAATTTAGGGTAAAAATTAGTTAGTATATTTTTATGTAATTTAAATTAATCAACGGAGAATATTTCTTTAATATCGTCCATTGTGAGAGATTTTACAATATTTCTGTCAATAGAAATTACGCTGTCTACTAAGTTACGTTTAACAGTTTTAAGTTTTTGAATTTTTTCTTCAACTGTATTTTTGGTAATAAGTCTATATACAAATACTTTTTTAGTTTGTCCGATACGATAAGCTCTATCGGTAGCTTGATCTTCTACTGCAGGGTTCCACCAAGGATCGTAATGGATTACATAATCTGCACCTGTCAAGTTTAAACCTGTACCGCCTGCTTTTAAACTGATCAAGAAAATTGGAATTGATGGAGTTGAATTAAATCTTTCAACTGCACCTTGTCTGTCTTTAGTTTTTCCTGTTAAATATTCATAAGGTATGCCTTCGCGTTCAAGCCAAGATTTAATTATATCAAGCATATCTACAAATTGACTGAATAGTAGAATTCTATGACCCTCATCAATAATTTCTTCCAGCATTGCTTTTAATTTTTCAAATTTGCCTGACTTCATTATATGTTTTACATTTTCTTTATCATAAAGTCTTGGGTGGCAGCATATTTGTCGTAATCTTAAAAGTGCTGAGAAAATTGATAATCTGCTCTTTTCAAGTCCGTTTTGTTCAATTGATTTAAATAATTCTTCTTTTGTACTGTCAAGAACTTGTAAATAGAAATCTCTTTGTTCATCAGTAAGTTCACAGTACGCAATATTTTCAACTTTATCAGGTAAGTCTTTTGCAACATCTCGTTTCATACGGCGCAATATGAACGGATAAATTTGTAACTTCAAACGTTTTTCAACTGTTTTATCCTGACGTTCCATAATCGGATTTACGTATCTTGCATTGAATTCAGCCATATTAAATAAAAATCCGGGCATTAAAAAGTCAAATACAGACCATAATTCTTCCAGTTTGTTTTCAATCGGAGTACCTGAAAGAGCCAATTTATGTGAGGCTTGTAATTTTTTTACAGCTTGGGCAGTCTGTGACATTGCGTTTTTAATATTTTGAGATTCATCAAGAATTACATATCTGAAATTGTATTCTTTAAGTTTGTTAATATCACGTCTTACAAGTGCGTAACTTGTAATTACAACATCAAAATTAGGAATTTCTTTAAATAATTGTTTTCTGTCTACCCCTGCAAGTTTTAATGTTGTTAATGTCGGCGCAAATTTTTGAATTTCTGATTCCCAGTTGAATACAACAGTTGTCGGACAAATTACCAAAGTCGGTGCAGCCCCGTCTTCTTCTTTAGCTTTTTGAATTACGGCTAAAGCCTGCAATGTTTTACCAAGTCCCATATCATCTGCGAGAATACCGTTAAGTCCGTATTTATACATAAACCATAACCAGCCAAAACCTTTAGTTTGGTATTCACGAAATTCTGCATGTATTCCTTCTGGTAATTTTAAATCTTCTGATGTTGAAAAATTAGACATTTGTTTCCAGAATGTTTCAAATTTTTCGCTTAAAACAAGTTCTACATTTAAGTTTTTAAGTTCGTTTATCAAACCTGCGCGATATGTTTTTACAATAAATTTATTTTCGTTATTTCTGTATACGTCAAATGAGTTAAATGCACGCATAATAGAATAAATATCTTGTGCTGGGTATTCAACAAATCCAAGACTTCTTATACGGCTGTATTTTTCTCCGCTTTGAATAGTTTCATAGACTTCATCAAAGTTGATAATTTCATCTCCGACCTGACCGTATAAAAAGATTTCAAAGCTATCTTCTGCTTCTTCCGTGAAATCAATTTTCGCACATAATCTAAATGGATTATCAAGCAATTTAAAGAAAGTCATGTCGTCTTTTTCAACGAATTTCCAACCTTCTCCTGCCTGTTTTATATAGTAGTTATAAAAATCAATAGCATTTTCTTTTTCTAAAGCCAAGTTATTAGTCTGCATTGGTACAAATCTGCAGGCAAGTAGCATTTGATAAGCTTCCTGTTCATGTTTAAGATTTCTTTTAACCCAATATACTAAATCTTCTCCCGGTTTTTTGATTGTAATATATGGAGATTTTTCAGCTGTTGTTTTTGAATATGGAACAACTACTCCGTCATATTCAAATTCTAAAGATGCCTTTAAAGATTGGTCATAATCAATCCCCATTGTTACAATGTTCAAAGGTGGACGTTCCGTAAGCATTAATTGGCTGATGTTATCAGCAATTTCAACGTCCATAATTTCTTGAAGTTTTGGTAATTCTTCATAAATGAATTTCCCGCCGTCAGCATCTTTTAGTTCTGTAAAAGATGATTTTAGAATATTTTGCGGAATTGAACTCATAGCAATATTGGTTGGGAATATTATATTTTTATATCTTCCCCATTTCAAATGTCTTGAGAAATATCTTACTTCTTCAAGCGGATATACATCATCTTTATCAGGTCTTTTCCATTCTAAAGATAAAAGAATTGTTCCTTGCGCTCCTGTATTGACATTTAATATGAGTTTCCATTCTTCATCTGTAAATTTTAATCTTTCTTTTGTTTTTTCATCTAAAACTTCATCTGCTTTAGATAAAAGAGTAAACATCGGACCGAATTTGGTGATCGGAATATCATACCAACCGGCTTTTTTATCTTGTCTTGATACTGTTAATAATTGTTGAAAAATTGCTACTTCAACTTTTTGTGAATTATTTAATTCAAAATCAGGATTTTGTTTTTGAGCTTCAATTAGTGCTCTTAAAATAGGTTCAATTTGTCTTACTACTTTACCTGTTTCTCTTGAACGAACTAGTACTGAGAAAAAGTTTGCTTTTCTTTTCGAGTTAAAGTGGAAAATGTAATTTCCTTGAGGTGCTTCTGTAAGTGCTGTATTTTCGTCAGGGAAATCAAATTCCATACCAAATTTTGTTTCAAGCCAGTCTTCATATGCATGTTCATCAATAGCTTTTAAAGCAACAGCTACTGCGTGTTTACACCATTCTTCTTTAAGCGGACAATTACATCTTGCCTCTACTTTGTTTTTCTTAAAGATTAAATCAGTATTATAATGATCCTGAAAATTCCCTTTTACCTTTGCCATGTAAAAGTTTTTTTCAGGATAAGAATCAAATACCATATCTTTAAGGTGGTATTCGTAGCCTCTACGCCAACTTCCGGCACTCGCATTTTCTTTTATGAATTTGTAGTTAAATTCCTGCTGTTTAGCACTCATTACTTTTTGAGTATCTCTTTCTTTCCCTAAGGGTACAAACTTTCGGATATAGATTTTATCTATAAGCCCTTATTAATGATTTCATTATTACATGAATAATAAAAAAAGGCAAGCGTTTATTTTTTAAATTTAATAAGTATATTCCCAAAAGGATCTGTATGGATTTTTAATACTTTTGTATTATCTGAAGATTTGATGATTTTTATTAATTTTTTGTGATAATTTTCTCTAATAGAATTTGTTGTTACATCAGGGTGTTTATTCCCTGTAGAGCAGATTATATAATATTCTTGTTGGTTCGGAAGTGAATTTATATTTTCTGTAGTAATAGTGTCAAATTCTATTACATTATTTTTGGAGTTAAGTTTGTATATTTTGTTATAAACAGAGTATGTGCCAATATCCAGTATAGAGAATATTATTGAGTTTTTTTCGGAATTTAATTTAGATTCTTTTAAATATTCGCCTAAAATAATATTTAGGTTTCCTGTTTTGAACGTGAATAATTCTTGATATTTTAATATATTGTACAAATTAAATAATAGAAAAATTGTTACTATTGCAGTTTTTAAAAACGGTATTTTTATACAATTTATCGATTTACAAATTAGGATTATAAATATCGGAAATAAATATAATGTGGTTCTTGCTTCAAATGGATAGATCTGTAGCAGAGATGCAACATACATAAAAAATATTGGTAAGATTAATAATTGGTCTTTCCCATTTTTTATATTTTTTAGGCATAGACATATTCCTATAAAAAAAGTAAATAAATATATTAT
>CAJMDF010000033.1 GCA_905212085.1 uncultured Clostridium sp. | reverse complement strand
ATACTGCAGGAGCTGTTAGATTAGGACTTTTAGCCCGAAATGTATATAATGCAAAACCTGATAAGATTACTTTTAAATTATATAATTCTTATGCGCATACAGGTAAGGGACATGGTACTGATAAGGGCTTGTTGGCGGGGATTTTAGGCTTTTCTGTAGATGATGAAAGAATTAAAAATGTATTTGATACTGCTGAAGCAAAAGATATCGATTATAATTTTGAATTCTTAGATGATTTTAACAGACATCCGAATGCTGTTGATTTTATTTTTGAAGGAGGGCTAAATTTGACAGTCTCTGGGGATTCTATCGGAGCTGGAGAGATTGTATTAACTCAGATAAATAATTTCTCTGTAAATTTAGACGGGAAATATAATACTTTGCTTCTTGTGTATGAAGATGTTCCAGGTGTAATTTCAGCTGTGACTCATATTATTCAAGAGGATAATGTAAATATTGCGTCATTGCATTGTGACCGAAGCGGAAAAGGTAAAGATGCTTCTATGTGTATTTGTGTAGATGGTGAATTATCAAAAAAATGTTTGAATGCAGTGAGTGATTTAAAAAAGATGTATATTGTCAGATATATTAAGAAATTGGAAAGTTAATAAAATATGGATCAGGTTATAACGACTTTTAGACAATTATATTATACTTGTAAAGCTTCCGGGAAAAAAATTTATGAAGTAGCACTAGATAATGAAGCTTCAAAGGGTGAATATTCCGAGTATAATGTTAGATTACAAGCTAAAAAAAGTTTAGATGCGATGAAAGTAGCTATTAAAACAGGGCTTCAGTCTACAGAAAAATCTCCAAGCGGAATGAGTGGAGATGATTGTAACAGGCTACAAAATTCTAGTTGTGCTTCAATTCTTGGAGATACTGCAAGAAAAATTATGATATACGCTCTTGCAACAAGTGAGCAAAATTTGAGAATGGGTACAATTGTTGCTTGTCCAACAGCAGGCTCTTGTGGGATAGTCCCATCTGTTTTAGTTGCTTTTGCAGAAGACAATAAAATCCCTGAGGGGGATCAGATTAATGCTTTAATTACTGCAGGAGAGGTCGGACGTCTTGTTTCCAATAAAATGGCTTTAGCAGGAGCTGTTGGAGGTTGTCAGGCTGAGTGCGGAGTTGCTGCAGCTATGGCATCGGCAGCTTTGACACAAATGAGAGGCGGAAATGTAAAACAGATTATTAATGCTGTTGCATTAGCTTTAAAAAATGTTTTGGGGCTTACTTGTGATCCAGTATGTGGTTTGGTTGAAATCCCTTGTGTAAAAAGAAATCCTTTTTTGGCAATTCACGCTGTGACAGCTTCAGAACTAGCTATGGCTGGTATAATTTCAAAAATTCCTATTGATGAGGTTGTAGATGCTATGGAGCAGACTGGAAAATTAATGTCTCCATTATTAAAAGAAAGTTCTCAAGGCGGACTTGCAAAAACAAAAACTGCTATTGCTCTTGAAAAAAATATTTTAAAATAATTATTGTAAACATATGTAACAAATTTGAAAAAAAAGAGCAATTTTGTGGAATTTATATCCTTAGTATATATATAAGAGATATGAGTAAAATACTAAGGAGATATAATTATGACAGCTGGACGTGTTGATGCAATTGGATTTGAAGATAAGACAAATAAACCTTCATATTCTACTCAAGTGAAAAAGAAAAATCCTTGGGAAAATATAGGCGCTTTTATGAACGGTTTTGGCTCTTATATAAATAATTTACCGGATAATTTCAATAGTGCATTTACTGTTGGAAAACAAGGCGGTACTCAAGAAGTCGGGGCTTTTAAAGCTTAGATTTTTTTGCAAAAAGTTTTTCTTTGTAATAAACTAATCTTCGAAAGAGGATTAGTTTATTCATGTTATTAACAGTCGATATTGGAAATACAAGTATTACATTGGGATTATTTGATGATGCCGCATTAATTGAGGAATACAGATTGGCATCTGATAAAGATTTGTCTTTAGAAGAATATGAAGTGTTGTTAAAATCTTTGTTCCGTAATTATAAAGTTGACGGATGTATTATTTCATCTGTTGTAGAGGAATTGACTAAAAAGTTTAAGACTTCTGTTGATAATGTGTTTAAGATTGATTCCTTAATTTTATCTACTAATATTAATACAGGTATAAAAATTTCTTTGGATAATCCTTGTGAAGCTGGTGCTGATAGAATTGCGAATGCTGTCGGAGCTTATGTTTTATACAAACATCCTGTTATTGTTGTTGATTTAGGCACTGCTACTACTTTTGATGTCGTCGATTCAAATGGGGATTTTGTAGGGGGTATTATAACTTTAGGTATTACATCTCAATTAAGAGCGTTAAATAAATTTACTTCTAAACTCCCAAGGATAGAGGTTACTCCTTCCAATAATGTAATTGGTCATAATACTAATGATGCAATTCTTTCAGGTGTTTTGAGGGGAACAGCATCTATGATTGATGGTTTAATTGAACAGTGTGAAAAAGAACTTAAAACTAAGGTTATTGTCGTTGCAACAGGTGGTTATTCAGGATTGATTTCAAATTATCTGAAAAGACCTTTTGATTTCATAAATCCGACTTTAACACTTGAAGGACTTAGGTATTTATATCAAATTAATAAATTAGATATCGTAGGTGAATTGCAAAAAGTTTCCCATTAAGTTTTCATTCCATACTTGAACATTATTGGGGACTGATAGTACAACTGGTGCAAAGTTCCAAATGTATCTGATTTTTGATTTTACTAAAAAATCTGCTGTTTTTTGTGCAAATTGTCTTGGAACTGTTAAAATTGCGATATCAACTTCATTATTTTCAGCAATTTGTGGTAAGTCAGATATATTTTTGATTTCCATACCATTAATTATTTTTCCTATTTTTTTTGAATCGTTATCGAATAAGGCAATGATATTAAGACCATAATCCGTAAAATTTCCGTAATTAGCAATAGCTGTTCCTAAATTTCCTGCCCCAATAATAAAGGCTTTTTTATTTTTTTTAAAACCTAGAGTCTTTTCTATGGCTATTTTTAATTCTTTAACGATATAACCTACTCTGCTTTTGCCGGAATTATCAAGGTAATTTATATCTTTTCTGACTTGAGAATCATCTATATTTAATAATTGTGCAATTTGTTTACTTGATATAAATTCTGTTTTGTTATTTATAAAATCAGATAAAATACAATGATATAGGGTTAATCTGTTTATAACTTTTTCGGGTATTTTTTTATCCATAGCATAATTATATCACGAAGTTTAATCTTGATTACTTTACAGTAAAAAAAAAGACGAGGTTGCAATTCGAACTTCGTCAAGCTTATGAATTATATATGTATTGTTGTGTTAGCTCCAACTCTTTTTAAACGATCAGATTTTTTCTCTATTTAATATATACCCAATAACTAATTCTTTTTAACTATATGTAAAGAAATATTTCTAATACTTAAGAATTAGTTAATTAAGAATGTAAGTCTTGAGAATTAATTAGTAATAATGCCAAATTAAGGAAATATAAATAAAGCAAAAAAAATGACGAGGTTGCAATCAATCTTCGTCAAATCTTATGAATTATATATGTATGTTGTGTTAGCTCCAGCTCTTTCTATTCGATTAGATCTTTTCTCTATATTATTTATATACCCAATAACTAATTCTTTTTAACTATATGTAAAGAAATATTACTAATTCTTTAGAATTAGTTTTAAAAAGTATTAGTCTATAGGATTAATTATTAGAACGACTTTCCTCTTCTTTAACAAAGTTCGCTAATTGTTCTAAATGCTTGTCTTCTATAGCATCAATGAGATCTTTGACGGATTTTAAACGATTTAGGGCAAAACCTGTTTCAGCTAATAGAACACAATCATTACATAATCTGTAGCCTTCATATTCAATTGATCCTGCAAGGCACTTATTTTCACCACAGCAGTCACAATCAAAATATTCGTCTATAATATCAGGGTTGTCTTCAATGTCGTCTAATCTCATTTGTTCAACAACTTGTGACATTTCTTCTATAATTTCTTTTTCTGTTTTCATTTTTATTCCTATTTAATTAGTTCATTCATTTTCGTAACGGCTTCTGCAAGTCCTGTAAATACAGCTCGAGATATAATACTGTGACCGATATTTAGTTCGTGTAAGCCTTGAATTTCATGCATTCTATGAACATTTTCATAGTTTAGTCCGTGTCCTGCATTAACTTTCAGGCCTAGAGATTGAGCTAATTCTGCAGATTTTTTTAATTTTTGAAATTCTTCTTCTTCCTCTTGATAACCAAAAGATTCAGCATAAGAGCCTGTATGCATTTCAATAAATTGAGCACCGGTTTTTGCAGATGCTTTTACTTGTTCTTCTTCTGGATCAATAAATAGACTTACAATAATGCCTGCATCAATAAGGGGTTTTATAAATTCTGAAACTTTATCTAATTGTCCTGCGACATCAAGACCTCCTTCTGTTGTAACTTCTTGACGTTTCTCTGGGACAAGACAAATTGAATAAGGTTTTATATCAAGAGCTATTTTTTGAATATCTTCAGCCATTGCCATTTCAAGGTTAAGTCTTGTTTTCAGCATATTGATAAGTGAATATACATCTTCATCTTTTATATGTCTTCTGTCTTCTCTCAAATGTGTTGTAATTGAAGATGCTCCGTTTGCTTCTGCTATTTCTGCAGCTTTTTCAACGCTTGGTTCTACTCCGCCTCTTGCGTTTCTTAGAGTTGCTATATGATCTATATTTACGCCTAATAACATAATTTGACCTCTTTTCTATTTTTATTTTTTTAAGTGTTCTTTATTAATTTTTAAAAGGGCTGTGTATGAAGGTAAAATTGTTGTTTTACCTGCTGTTGTAGCCTTATCAATAGCTTTTTTTATATTCGGTTCCACAATAATTTTTTCTTGCGGAATTCCTGCATATTTTAGTCTTGTAGCCATATCATTAGCTCTAGAGCCTGATGTTATAACTAGTTTTTCTGCATTTTTTAATTGCTCAAAATCGCTATCCCACAACCAAGAAATATCACGACCGTCTGCATAATTATCATTGATAGCTATTACAATATTTGATTTTAAATCAACGGTTTTTAATACTTCACTTGCGCCTGTAGGATTTTTAATGAGTTGAATTACTGTCGGGTTTCCGTTAATTGTTCGTTTTTCTGTTCGTCCGAAAATTGCGTGGTACGTATCAAGTGATTTTTGAATTTCTTCTTGATTCATACCGGTTTCAAATCCCAAAGAAATTGCTGCAAGAGCATTGTACGCATTATAAAGCCCAGCAAGATTAACTTTGAATTCAAAACTGATTCCTTTATTTCTTACAGTAAGAACTGAATAGTCATTATAGACTTTTGCATCAGCAGAATAATTACATTCGTGTCTTTTATATCCGCATTTTGGACAATAGTAGTGCCCTTGTTGAGCAAAGAATTGTTTTGAATATTTTAGTTCTTCTCCGCACATACAGTTAAATATTTCTGACGGAGCATTTGATTTGTGTTCGTAATTGCAGTCATATTCGACATTCTCAAACCCGTAATATACCGCGTATTTAGTTCTGTCAAATGTTGCTACAATAGGATCATCAGCGTTTAAAATTAATTTTAAATCAGGATTTTTATCAATTGCATTTTTTATGAATTGAGCTGTAGTATTTAATTCTCCATATCTGTCGAGTTGATCCCTGAATAGGTTTGTAACTACAAGGTAATCTGATTGCATATAATCATATAATTTAGTTAAATATGCTTCATCAGATTCAATTACGGCATAATCATATCTTTTTAAAGGTGCAATTGATAGTGCAAAGACATTTGCGACACCAGTGAGCATATTTGCACCTTTTAAATTATGTACTACTTTTTGATGTGCGGTTTCTAGAATATGAGCGATAAGCCCTGATGTAGTTGATTTCCCGTTTGTTCCTGTAATTGTGATAATATTCTTTTTGATGTATTTAGAGCAATATTTTAAAAAATTAGGGCAAATTTTTAAAACAAGCATTCCAACAAAAGAAGTGCCTGATGATTTGTTCAATAATCTTATTCCAATATATGCACATCTTGCAATTATTAAAGACAGGTAGAATTTCAGTTTATTAATCATAAATAGTCCTTTAGACGTATTCTATTTTTATTGACATTATTTTATACTTCTCTAATATAATACAAAAGTAAGAATAATAAAAATGTATTTATTTATCGCAATAATTTTTATAGCAGAATTAATAATTGCCATAACTATTATAAATTATATAGTAAAGGCAGATAAGTTGGTATGCCGATACAACTCTTATGTAGAGGTGTTTAATCCTTTGTGTGAAACTTGTCTGCAATATATAAGATGTGTGGTGACAAATATAAATCAGTCATTTGAAAAAGTTTTTGTATTTATCAGAAAGAAAAGAGAGCAAGTATTTTATAAATTTATTATAATGGCTGCGTTATATTTGTTTTTAATTTTGTTTAAAATAAAGACAACTAATTTCTCTAATATTTATAAATTAATCGGCGCAATCCGAGATGTAGTGGCTGATTTCATTATTTAGCTTGTAATCTTGAAAAAAATATGTTAAAATAAAAAACGAAAGATGAGGTTATGTTATGAGTAAAAACAAATCATTAATGTTCGGTATGGGTTTGCTTGCAGGTGTTGTTGGCGGACTTATCGCTGGAGTTCTTTATGCTCCGAAATCAGGAGAGGAATCAAGACGTCAAATTAAAGATGCTGCTTGTGAATTATATGAAAAAAATTCTCCTGCGATTAAAGAAGCTAAAAAGCAAGCTCTTGAAAATATTGATTTAATGAAATATAAGCTTGAAAGGCAATTCAGAAAATTTAATAATATGATAAAATCAAAGAAACTTCTAAAAGCAAAAGAATTAGAAGAAATGGACGACGAGTATAACAACTACTAAAAAGGAACTAATTAAATGGAGATGTCACAAATAGCGTTAAATCAAGGATTAACTTTTTTAGCTTGGGCTACAGGGATTGTCGTAATTGTTGTAGCAGGTTTTTTAGTTAAACTTTTGATTGACCTTTCTATTCTCACAAAGAATTTAAATCAAACTTCAGTTATCGTAAATACAGAATTAAAACCGACACTTAAAGAATTAAATGAAACGTTAAGCTCAATAAATGAGATTGTAAAAAATACTGATAAGGGAGTCGGTGATTTTAAATCTGCAGTTGGTAGTTTTATTGATAAGACGAAGATTGTATCAGGAACACTATTTGGTGGATTAATAAAAGGTTTTACGACAGCCTATAATCTTTTTAGAAAATAGTAGTTTCCGGTGATTAATTCTTAAAACTAAATTGTTAGAATGTATATGAAACAGTAAAGGAGTAATAAATTATGTCAGCAACTAAATTTTTAGCAGGTTTTATCGTAGGCGGCGCAATTGGTGCTATTGCAGGAATTTTGTTAGCTCCAAAATCAGGAGAAGAAACTCGTGCAATGTTAGCTGATGGTGCTAAAGAAGCTATGAAAAAAGCTGATGAAACCGTTAAAGAAATTCAATCAAAAGCAGATGATGTTGTTTCTGATATGCAAAGAAAAGGTGATGAAATTAAAGAAAAACTTCAAAACCTTATTAATCAGCAAAAGGAAGCAAAACAAGAGGCTTAGAACCATTTAAAAATAAAAACGGGAGTGGTAAAATTTACCGCTCCCGTTTTTTTTTATATGTAACAATTTATTTTTAATTTTTTAAATATTGAAATTTTTTATATTTATATGGGTATAAAAAAATTGGAGGAGTTTATGTCATTAGGAAACAAACAGGGAGATGCTTTGGCATTATTAATTGATGGTGTTGAAAATTGTTATAAAATTAAGCGTATATTAAATAATGATAGACAATTATCAATGATTCAAGTTTTAAATGAGCGGGGCCGAATATTTAAGTGCTTGTTTTATGACGAAAATGGAAGGTCATCAAATTTATGTATTTATAATACATCGACAGGTAAAGAACTTAAAAATATAACTTATAGGGCTGATGGCAGTACAATTTCGTCTGTTAGAGAATTTTATTCATTATCTGGTGCTGTGAAAAGCGTAACATTTTATAAAGAGGATGGAAAAAATATATCTTCATCTGTGGAATATGATGAAGCAGGTGATGAAGTATGTTTTCTTTTGTATGATGAAAAAGGAAATGTTACAAAAAATTTCTTTTAATTTTTCCCTTTTAGGGCATCATCAAGAGCTTTTTCTAACACTGTGATTTTATTTTCCAATACTTGAATCTTTGCTTCTGCTGAGGTATTTGAAATAGAGCCTTTTTCCAGTTCTCTTTTGTATGCATTGAATTTTTCTTTTAATGATGTGTATAAAGGGGCAAAGAAAAATATTGCGGAAATTTCCCCTAGAATGAATATTATCAATGTATAAATTGCCATATTTAGGTTAATTGAATATGGGGTAATATGGAAAATTTGACCTATTTTACTGCTAAGAAGTGTAATTCCTGCAGTATCTTGGTAGTTCATAATTATTAAAAAACATAAAATTAATGTTGCTATAATTGATATAATTTGCATTTTATCTAGCTCCTTAAGTATTTTAAAACCTTATTAATTTTTTCATCAGGTTCAATTTGCAATTCTATTATTTCATTTCCAAAAGGTTTTGTAAACCTCAAATAGAATGACTGTAAAACTTGTTCATCTGTTTTGACTTTACCCTGTCCGGCACCGTATAATGTATCGTTGTATACAGGATGATTAATGCTTTTCATATGCACTCTTATTTGATGAGTTCTGCCTGTAATTAAGGTAAGCTCTATATATGTATATTCTTTAAATCTTTCAAGTACTTTTACAATTGTTTTGCTATGTTTTCCATCTTCTCTTGTCATCATTTTATGCGGTTGATTAGGGTTTCTGCCAATTGGAGAATTTATTTCAAACTCATCTTCTTTTATTACACCTTTTACAATTGCTCGATATTTTTTTGTGATAGTGTGATTTTTAATCTGTTCTGCTAAAAATTCGTGAGCTTTGTTATTTTTTGCAATCATTAGTAACCCAGATGTATTTCTGTCTAATCTATGCAAGATGCCTCGTCTGAATTCTCCGTTAATATCTGAAAGATTATTATTGAATTTGTATAAAAGAGCGTTTACAAGAGTGTTTTCTCTTTCCAGTGTCGTCGGATGTGTAAGCATCCCTGATGGTTTGTTTATGACAAGCATATTTTCATCTTCATAAATAATTTCAATTGGAATATCCTGTGGTTTAATTTCTAGTTTTTCTTCTTCAGGAATTTCAAAGTCAATTTTGTCGTTTTCTTTTAAGATGTATGAAGGTTTTTTAATAGTATTGTTAATTTTTACATTGCCTGATTTTATAAAGTTTTGGATTTTAGAACGTGACAAATTAGGGGTTATTTCTGATAAATAACTATCCAGTCGTTTATTTTCATCATTTTCGTCAATGTAAATTATCATTTTGTTTTCTTTATCAATATCATAATGATTAGAGCTATTACTCCAATATTTATGAGTATATCAGAAATATTAAATACCGGAAAGTTGATAAAATTTAATTGAAAATAATCTCTGACATATCCGTATATAATTCTTTCATGTAAATTACCTGCAATTCCTGCTGATAAAAGCGCAATAAAAAAACAAGATTTTAATGAAATAGATTTTAAGTTATGGATTACATGTAATGCAAGTAAAACAAGTGCAATCATAGATAGAATTATTAATAATTCTCTTGAATTTTGCAAAATACTAAATGCTGCTCCTGTATTTTTTATGTAATTAAGAGAAAAAACAGGATTAGAAAGCCTATAGCCATGAACTAACTTGTCAACAAGAATATTTGATAAATATAAATCTGTAAAAATAAAGAATACATAACAGATTACAAAATATATAAACTTACTTGTTTTTTCCATTTTGAGCACTTTCTTTTTTATCTTCTAATTTAATAAATTTATTTTCTGGAATTACATTTATTCTAGTCATAATAAAAGCTAATCCGCCCATATATACTCTTATTTGATTATCAGTATAGTTTTCAGCTCTTGTAATTCCGATAGATGCGACAGAATATTCATTTACATTTTCTTTATTCGATTTGAAAACTCTTTCTAAAATATTATCATCTGGTAGTTTTCGAAAAGCTTCATCAGATTTTGTTTGCGGATATACAATATTTTCTTTATTAATTGATGCAATTACTACGCTGTCTTCTGGAGCATCAACCTTTAAAGTCGCTGTATAATCTTTATTTGCTCCTATTTGTTTTGGAGCATTCAACTCTATGTTAATATATCTAGCATCACCATATTTAAGAGTAGATGTTTCCTCAATAATTTTTTCGGAATTAATTAGCCATTTTGCGCCTTGTTTTTCAAGATAATAGACACATTGTGAAGTGGAATATAATTCACCAATGGCAGTTAAGTCACCAATTTCTTCTTTAGATGTTGCAACAGCTGTTTCATTAGTAAAAACGGTTGCATAATTATCGCTGAATTCAATATTTTTAATTACAGTTTTGTATGTAATATCAGGATAAGTTTTCCAAGTTTCCTCAATTAATTTAAAGTAAACATCTTTATTGAAACCATCAGAATTAACAAAATCATTTGCATATAAAGTTGCTAACCCTTTTAGATCATATTTATTTGTATATATTTCTTGTTGATCAATAACTTTTTTAATATCATTACAAGTAGATTTATTTATTCTGTTTTGTTCAATTCTTGCTTTTTGAGCCGCCAAGATCCCTGCTTGACTTGGTAAAGTTGATGTAACAGAAATTAATAAAGCTGTAATTAATAAAACGGATAACTTCTTTTTCATAATTTATATTATACATAAAAACTTTTTTTATGCTATTATTTTTTTGAAGATTAGGAGAGAAAAAGATGAAAGATGCATATTTCCCGCAAGAAATAGAAAAAAAATGGCAAAAAATTTGGGAAGAAAAAGGTACTTTTAAAACACCTGATTCAAGTGATAAACCTAAATATTATGCCTTATCAATGTTCCCATATCCTTCAGGAAAACTTCATATGGGACATGTTAGGAATTATACTATCACCGATGTAATAGCTCGTTTTAAAAAGATGAACGGATTTAATGTCCTTCATCCAATGGGTTGGGATAGTTTTGGTCTTCCTGCAGAGAATGCTGCTATGAAACATGGAGCTAATCCTGAAACTTGGACTGATGAAAATATTGCATATATGACAAAACAATTGAAAATGTTGGGTCTTTCATATGATTGGGATAGAGAGGTTACAACCTGCAAACCTGATTATTATAAATGGACTCAATGGTTATTTTTGCAATTGTATAAAAGAGGTTTGGCATACAAAAAAGAAGCGGCAGTTAACTGGTGTGAAGAATGCGGAACTGTACTTGCTAACGAACAGGTAATTGACGGCAAATGCTGGAGATGTGATCACATTGTAGAGAAAAAATATCTATCACAATGGTTTTTAAAGATTACCGATTATGCAGAAGTATTGCTTGAAGATTTGGATAAATTAACAGGCTGGGGCGATAATGTAAAAACTATGCAGGCTAATTGGATTGGTAAATCTCAAGGTGCAATCTTAAGATTTAAAGTTGTTGAAAAAGATTTGGAAGTCCCTGTATATACAACCCGTCCTGATACTGTACATGGTATTACATATCTGGTTGTTGCTCCTGAATATAAAGATATTGAAGAACTAACAACTCCTGAAAATAAAGAGGCAGTTGAGGCATATCGTGCTAATGCTCGTAAGATGACAGAAATCGAAAGATTATCTACAGATAGAGTAAAAACAGGTGTTCCTTTAGGAACTCACTGTATAAATCCTTTTACGGGTGAAAAATTCCCTCTATGGACAGCAGATTATGCTCTTGTTGAATACGGTACAGGTGCTGTTATGGCAGTTCCTGCACATGATACAAGAGATTTTGACTTCGCAAAAAAATATAATCTTCCGTTAAAAGTTGTAATTCAAGATACTAAAAATCCTTCAGATTGCAAAGATGCAGCTTATACTGATCCGGGAGTTTTGGTAAATTCCAATGAATTTAACGGTATGAGTAATGAAGAAGCTAAAAAAGCTATTACTCAAAAAGCAGTAGATGGCGGATTTGGTGAATTTAAAACTCAATACAGACTTCGTGATTGGCTTGTTTCAAGACAAAGATATTGGGGAGCTCCAATTCCTGTTGTTTATTGTGATAAATGCGGTATTCAACCTGTGCCTGAAGATCAGCTTCCTGTATTGTTACCAAAAGATGTTGATTTCTCAGTTGTCGGAAAATCTCCTATTACAACATCTAAATCTTTTGTGAATACAACTTGTCCTTGCTGCGGCGGACCTGCAAAACGTGAAACTGATACAATGGATACGTTTGTATGTTCAAGCTGGTATTATTTAAGATATTCAGATGCAAAAAATGATAAAATGCCATTTGCTAAAGATAAGGTAAATAAATGGTTACCAGTTGATCAATATGTTGGTGGTATTGAACACGCTATTTTGCATTTGTTATATTCAAGATTTTTCACAAAAGCTCTTAGAGATATGGGATTACTTGACTTTGATGAACCGTTTAAAAACCTGTTAACTCAAGGTATGGTATTAAAAGATGGATCTAAGATGTCTAAATCTAAGGGGAATACAGTTGACCCTGATGAAATATTTGAGAACTACGGGGCTGATACTGCAAGATTATTTATCCTTTCAGATTCACCACCGGCTCGAGACTTTGATTGGTCTGATGCAGGTGTAGAAGGTTGTTATAAATTCCTTAACAGGGTTTGGAGATTAATTTCTTCAAATGCTGAGAATATTTCATTGAATTATCCTGAATTAAAAGCAGGATCTTTGAAGAAAAAAGATAATGATGACTTGTTGAGAGTAATTCATATGGCTATCAAAGGAATTACTAATGACATCTCTAATGATTTTCAGTTTAATACTGTAATTTCAAAATATAGAGAACTTGTCAATGCAATATATGATTGGCAGAATAAAAAGCCTGAATTAGATGATGAAGATAAGAATATTTTGAGCTTTGCAATTGTTACTTTGATAAAATTGATGTCCCCTGTTGCAGTTCATTTAACAGAAGAAGCTTGGCATGATTTAGGTGCTCAAGGCTCTATCCACGATGTTGAATGGCCAAAATGGGATGAAAATTTAGCAAAAGCAAGTTCTATTACTCTTGTTGTTCAAATAAACGGTAAAGTAAAAGATAAGATTGAAGCTGATGAAGCATTGTCTCAAGAAGAATTGAAGGCTTTAGCTTTAAATAGCGAAAAAGTAAAAGAATTAACTCAAGGAAAAAATATTGTAAAAACAATAGTTGTTCCTAAAAAGTTAGTTAATATCGTTGTTAAGTAAACAGCTTTGTAATTTTATTAAAAATGTTAAGCAGTCTGATTTTATAATTAGGCTGCTTTTCTTTTGAATGATAATACATTGGAGTAGATTCCAGTGTAATCCAATTTGGAGTTTTATTTGTTTTAACCCATTTATCTATAATTTTTAATTTATCTTTGTCTGTTGAAGAGAATCCAAATTTTCGGTACATTCTATGAGGAGAATGTCTTGTTTTACTCAATAGACTTGTCGCTTCTAAATGCATGTTACCGTTACAATCAAGTTTTTTACTCTCTATTCGTGCTAGATTTAGCATTTTTAACCCAAAATATTTACCTTCATCAAATGATCTTATAAAAGAGATATATAAGGATTTTATATTTTTTGAGGTCGGATTATATTTATTGTTAGGGGGTAAAAGTCTCACTTGTGCGGTCATAACTGAAGCCAAATAAGCATTTTTATCTTTAAATGCATACAATTTATAATCCCATACCAAGTTATTGTAATCAAATTTTTTGCTTACAATATTTTGAGGTATTTTGTATTTTATTGGAGGATATTTTATCATATTGAATTATTTTTTTATAAATGATAATAGTTTATTAATAATATTCGGAAAAATCTTTGATTTCTTTTTTAATTCTTCCGGAATGAAATACATTGGAATATCTGTTAATTCCAGATCATCGAGTTTTATTTTTCCTTTAATATATTTGTCAATATCTCTAATAGCTTCTGTATATAAAGAATTCATCCCATATTTTCTATAAAAAATATGCGGTTTTTTCTTGATATTATAGCGGTCACTTGCAATTAAATGGAATCTGCCTTCACCGCCTTTTTTCTTACTTGTTATTTGTGCAAAGTCAAGTAATTTGTTCCCAAAATTATGTTCTTTGGATCTTATATAATAAACATAAAAAGATTTCTTTTTTTTAAATCCGGGGAAAAATGGATCTCCGACAAGTGGTCGTATTGTTTCCATATATCCATCAATTATCCCTGTAATTTTTCCGTTTTTATTAAAAGCAGTATAATGCTCATATAATTGTTTAGTATTTTTATCTTGTTTTATTGTCTTGTAAATTAATGTATCAGGGATATTTTTATTGTTATTTTTTATTGGTCCAAAATAATAATTGTAAATCATATTTTCTTAAAAACTGAAAATTTTAAATTTTGCTAAAATTTGTATATTTATGTTTATTTGATTTAATTTTAAAACTTTTTTGTATTATAATTAAATTGTTATATAAGATTAATTTAGGGATAGAACTTTGGAAAAGAAGAAATATTATTTTATCGCTATTGGCGGTGTAGGAATGAGTGGGCTTGCTAAGTATTTGTTGGAAAACGGATGCGATGTTTCAGGCTCTGATATTGTAGATAGTAAATATATAGATAAATTAAGAAAGCTAGGTGCAACAGTATACATCGGACAGAAAAAAGAGAATGTCCCATCTGATGCTATTGTAGTTGCAAGTACAGCTATCAGGGAAAATAATCCTGAAATGGTAAGAGCGAAAGAATTAGGATTAAAAGTTTATCACCGTTCTGATATATTAGCAGAAATTTCAAGATGGGGTAAATTTTTCTTAGGTTATTCAGGAACTCATGGAAAAACTACAACAAGCGGACTTTCTTCTTATGTAATGGAAAAAGCCGGATTAAAACCGTCATTTGTAGTTGGCGGAATTATTCCTGAATTGGGAATAAATGCACATTCTCAAGATGGAAAATATTTTGCGGCAGAATTAGATGAGAGTGATGGTACAATTGTAAAATATGCTCCAAATGTATGTGTAATTAACAATTTGGAACCTGATCATCTTGATTTTTATAAAGATGGTTTGAAATCTATATTAGAAACTTTTGAAAAATTTATTTCAAATATTCCTGAAAGTTCTGTTGTTTTGGTAAATAAAGATTGTAAGGCTACAATGAGTCTTCATAGTCATAAAACTTTAACATTTGGGCTGGAGGATGCAGATTATACTGCAAGGAATGTTCGTTTCATGTCTGATTGTACAACATTTGATGTTTACTATAAGGATGAATTTTTGACTGATTTAACAATAATTTTGCGTGGTAAACATAATGTTTATAATGCTTTATCAGTGCTTGCAAGTTTACATCAGGCAGGTATTGACGTAAATTTAGTTAAACCTCATTTTGCAACATTCTCAGGAATGGGTAGAAGATTTCAAAAAGTTGCAGAATTTGATGGAGTGACAGTGTATGATGATTATGCTCATCACCCGACAGAAATTAAAGCAACTCTTTCTTCTGCTGAGGGAATGACTGATAAACATATTATTGCGGTATTTCAACCTCATAGGTATACGCGTTTGAAGAATTTATGGAATGAATTTTTAAATGCTTTTCATGGAGTTGATAAAGTTGTTGTGACAGATGTCTACGCGGCTTCAGAGGATGCAATCGAAGGAATTAATTCTGAAAAATTCGCAAAAGAATTAGCTGCACATATTGATATCCCTTGTGAATATATTGGAGGGTCAATGGCAGATGTCGCAGAAAAGCTTTATCCGGAATTAAAAGAAAATGATGTTGTAATAGGGCTTGGTGCAGGGACCATTACTAATTTGAGTAAAGAGTTATTGGCTCAAAACAAAGAGGTGGCAAGCATTGGACATTAATTTTGATATAAAAAAATTAACATCGTTTAAAATTGGCGGGAAAATCGCTAGAATGTATTTCCCTACATCTGTTGAAGAATTTGTCGAAATTAAATCTAAAGAGCCTGATGCATTTGTTGCTGGAAATTTATCAAATATTCTCGTATCATCAGACGGGTATGATGGCGCTTTAATTTGTACTAAAAAAATTGATAATATTGAATTTAATGGCAATAGAGCAATTGCGGGTGCAGGTGTTCGTGGAACGAAGTTATCTAAATTAGCTTTAGAAAATAAATTAAGCGGTTTAGAATTTATGGTGGCTTTTCCAGGTTCTGTTGGTGGTGAGGTCTTTATGAATGCAGGTGCTCACGGTCAGATGATTGCTGATGTATTAAAGTCTGCTAAAGTTTTTTGCCCTGAAAAAGGTGTTATTACATTAACAAATGAAGAGTTTGAATTCAGTTACAGAACATCAATTTGCCAAAGAAAACCTTATTCAGTGCTTGAAGCGGAATTTGAATTGAGACCTGCCAATACAGAAGAAATACAAGCAAAAATGAATGAAAATCTATCTTTCAGGCAGAATAAACAACCTGCATTGACTTTGCCTAATTGCGGAAGTACATTTAGAAATCCCCAAGGTGATTCTGCAGGAAGATTACTTGACGCAGCTGGAGTAAAAGGTTTGACATCAGGCGGTGTAAGGGTTTGGGAAAATCACGCCAACTTTATAATAAATGATGGTGAAGGTACATCATTAGATGTTTTGAGACTGATGGATAAAATGTATTCAAGTGTTAAGGAAAAATTTAATATAGAATTAAAACCTGAGGTAAGATATCTTGGTGGTAATAATGAAGAAGAGGTTATGATATGCAAGAAATTAAAAATGTTATAGATAAAAATGCAAAAATAGCAGTTCTTTGCGGGGGTATGTCTTCTGAGGCAGAGGTTTCATTACGTTCTGGCAAAGGATGTTTTGATGCATTGCAAAGACTTGGTTATAAAAATTCTGAGATAGTTGTTGTAGATAAAGATATAGCTTTGAAATTAAAAGAAGGAAATTTTGATTACGCATTTAACGCTCTTCATGGAAAATATGGAGAAGATGGTTGTATTCAGGGTATTTTAGAAATCTTAAAAATCCCTTACACAGGTTGTGGAGTAATGGCAAGTTCTTTATGTATGAATAAAGAATTTACTAAAAGAATACTATCTACAAATCCTGATATAGTTATGGCTAAATCTGCTTTTGTTAGAAAAGGTGATGATTTATTTGAAAAAACTAAAGATTTAACTTATCCTCTTTTTGTAAAACCTGTAAGTGAGGGATCTAGTTTTGGGATGACAAAAGTAGATAAAAAAGAGGATTTGCAGGCTGCTTATAATGTTGCTGTAAAATATAATGATGATGTTTTAATCGAAGAATTTATTGATGGATTTTTTGTTACTGTAGGTGTTTTAGAATGTAATGGAGATCCTTTTGCAACAGAAATCTTAGAAATTAGACCAAAGACTGAATGGTATGATTTTGAAGCGAAATATACTCAAGGTATGTCTGAATTTATTTGTCCTGCAAGACTTTCAGATGAAGTTACAAAAAGAGTAAAAAAGGCTGCAGTTGATGCTTTCGAAACCGCAGGTTGCAGAAGTGTATCAAGAATTGATTTTATGATGAAAGATGATATTCCTTATCTTTTAGAGATAAACACGAGCCCTGGCATGACTACAGTTAGTGATTTGCCTGCTCAGGCTGCTGCTATGGGTATAAATTATGATAATTTGGTACAATTAATCTTAAACAGTGCAGGTTTGAATAAATAGATGATTGATGATTTAAATCAAAATGAAAATGAAAATAATGAGTATGTTGAGTATAGAGAATTTTCAGAAACAATTGAGATAAATGATGAAGATCCTATACCTGATGGTAAGCATTTGGTAAAAAAGAAGCGTAGAGAACGTTTGGTTCGGAAGGGCCGAATGAAGCAAGAACGTTTTAGAGCCTTTATGCGATTTTTATTTTCAATTTTATTTATTGTCGGTTTAGTTTACGGACTAAAACTTCATGGTTGGTACATGGACAAAAATGCTTTTAACCATGTAGGCGGAAGATCTGTTGAGATTATTAATAATAGAATAGTACCTTCTCATAAAATTCTTGTTTTATTGAAAAACAGTAATGTGCCAAACGTTCCTATTTATATGGCAAAAACTGATTCAATAAAAAAAGAATTAATGAAATTAGCACCTGTAGAAAATGTGTATATTAGACGTTATGCTTTCCCTGCAAGAATTCAGATTATTCTAAGAGAAAGAATTCCTGTAATAGAGGTTTCTCCTGATGCAAAAATTGCACCTGTTGCATTTTTTACGACTGACGGGAAATTAATCGGGCGTGAATTTTTGCCTTTAGATAAGTCTTTTAAAACTATTTTAGTCCTATCATACGGTAATAAAGGCGATGATTATCATAAATGGAATTTGCATAAAATTCATGAAATTGAAAAAATTGCAAAATATGTAGAAACATATTCAGGAGAACCTGTCGAATATATTGATTTGAGAAACCCATTAGATGTTTATGTAAAAATAAAATCAGTTAATATAAGATTGGGACAGCTTGATGAAAATGTATATAAGAGAATTGAAAGAATTCCATCTTTGTTGCCTCAAGTAAAATTAATTGATTCTAAGATTAAGTATCTGGATTTAAAATGGGAAAAAGTTAATTATTTGAAATTGGAATAAGGAGAAATTATGAATATAATATTGGCTCAAATAAAGTTGAAAACTGCTGATTTTGATTTTAACAAAAAAAATATATTAGAAAAAATAGAAAATGCTGATTGCGATTTAATCATTTTCCCTCAAGCAGATATTGAAGATTTAGGCGGAAAAGATTTGGTGCTTGATGATGGATGTAGAAAAAAACAACATGAATTCTATAAGTCAATTGCTGATAAGAATTTTAAATCCAGCATATTAATAGGTGATATTTTAATTAGAAATGGTGAAATTGAAGTTTCAGATTATGGCTTTTTTGATATTTGCGGAAAAAAAGTTTTTGTATCTGATACATATTTAGATGATGTAGATTGTGATTTATTTGTATTGTCTAAAAATAGATATTTTGCAATGAATACATATAAGAATTTTGTAGATAGTATTGAGACAAAATGTGATTTTGTATATGTAAATGCAATTGGACTTGCTGATGAAAATATATTTGCAGGTGGTAGTTTTGCTAAAAATTCTAAGAATGAATTAGTTTTGCAAATGCCAATATGTAAAGAAGCTGTCGAAAAAATTGATTTTTCAAAAAAAATAGAATTTCAAGATGAGTTGGAAGAAGCTCAAATTTTGGAAGCATCAGTTTTTGCATTAAGAGAATATTGCGAAAATACCGGATTTAAAAAGGTTGTATTAGGCTTATCAGGCGGTATAGACAGTGCATTGACAGCTACTTTGGCAGTGAAAGCATTAGGAGCTGAAAATGTGTTAGGAATTCTTATGCCAAGTATGTTTTCGTCAGAAGGAAGTATTACGGACAGTTTGAAATTAGCTGAAAATTTAGGAATAAAGACAATCAAAGAGCCTATAACTCCTTTATTTGACGCATTTATGCAAGGGCGCGAAAGGTTGCATGATTTAGCAGAAGAAAATTTACAAGCAAGATTAAGAGCTATAATTTTAATGTTTTATTCAAATCGTGAAAATAGACTTCTTTTATCAACAGGTAATAAATCAGAGAGTGCTATGGGTTTTGGTACTTTGTATGGAGATTTGGCCGGCGGGTATAATTTGATTTGTGATTTAACAAAAACAAATGTATATAAATTGGCGAACTATTTGAATAAAGATAAAGAGGTAATTCCTCAAGCAATAATTGATAAAGCTCCATCTGCGGAATTACATCCTGGACAAAAAGATCAGGATAGATTACCTGAATATGCAGTGTTAGATGATATTATAGAAATGTATATTGAACAAAACAGACCTATTGATGAGATTTATGAAAAATATGATAAGTCTTTAGTTGATGATACTATAAAGAAAATCTGCAGAATGCAGTTTAAACGTTATCAATGTTGCTTGGGTGTAAGGTTGACAGAAAGATCATTCTTGAATGGTGTAGAATTGCCAATCGTTCAAAAATATTATTAAAATCAAAGGCCTCGTTAATGAGGCCTTTTTTAAATAATTAAAAACAAATTATAGAATAACGATTGAAATTTTTTTAAAATATTGTTATAATATAAATATATATCGTATTGTATTGAGGAATTAATGGATCTAACAGTTTTAGTTGACAATAATTGTAAAACTAATTATTATTTGCTAGGCGAACCTGGCCTATCATTTTTGCTTGAAAATGATTACCAAAAGGCTTTGTTTGATTGTGGTTATAGTGACGTTTTTATAAAGAATGCATATAAGCTGGGGCTTGATTTAAGTGATGTAACAGATATCATTTTATCTCACGGGCATAATGATCATACCGGAGGTTTATTAAGGTTAGAAGATTTGTATCGAAAAATGTTAAAAGCCGGTATAAGTCTTAATTTGAAAACAATAATTGCTCATCCTGATATTTTTGAACCAAAATTAAATGAAAGATCTGAAAATGTTGGTTTCCCCGGAGATCCTAGTAAACTCTGTGATATTTTTGAAATAGAATATTCAAGAGGCCCGAAATGGTTGACTCCAAAACTTTTATTTTTAGGAGAAATACCAAAATATTTTAATACTGATTATAAATATAAAGATGAGACAGCATTAGTTTATAAATCATTTGATGGTTTGGTTATTATTGCAGGATGTTCCCATGTAAGTTTGCCAAATATAATAGAGTATGCAAAGAAAGTAGCTGATGATCCTAGAATTAATACTTTTATCGGCGGGGTTCACCTTGTAAATAAAACTGAATATAAAATAAGAGAATTAGGAATATATTTAAGAGATTTGAATATTAAAAATTTCTATCCTTGTCATTGTTGTGACCTGAATTCAAAGGTAATTCTTTCGGAATATATTAAGATGAAAGAAGTATATTCAGGATTAAAACTTTCATTTGATTAATTTTTTGTAATCTAATGCTTGCAAATTAACATTTTGCATACTATAATTGTTTTGCAGAAGTTTTATGGCTTTGGTATGCCTAGAGCTTCTATAGTGACTTAACCGTGCGATGCACAGAAAGAGGACAAAATGCCAAAAATGAAAACACACAAGTCTGCTGCAAAACGTTATAAAGTTACAGCAACAGGCAAAATCGTTAGAAGACAAGCAGGCATAGGCCACTTACTTCAACACAAATCTGCTTCTAGAAAACGCAGAATTTTCAAAATGATTTCAATTTCTGAATCACATTTCAAATTGATTTCAAAAGAGTTACCATACAGAAAGTATTCTAGATAGGAGGCAGATAAATGAGAGTAAAACGTGGAAATGTATTACGCAAAAGACATAAAAAGATCTTAAAATTAGCAAAAGGCTTTATTGGCGCAAGAAGCAGAATCTTCAAAGTTGCTAATATCGCAGTTATGAAAGCTTTAAAATATGCTTACAGAGACAGACGTACTACAAAACGTAATATGCGTCGTTTGTGGATTGTAAGAATTAATGCAGCAGTTAGAGAACGTGGAATGAGTTATTCAAGATTTGTAAATGCTTGTAAAAAAGCTAATATTACTGTAAACAGAAAAATGTTAGCTGATTTAGCAGTTAGAGATCCTGAAGCATTTTCAGTAGTATTTGAAGCTGCAAAAGCTGCTATGTAATTAGATTTAAAAGTCTATATAACGATTATAAGGGCTCCGAATTATCGGAGTCCTTTTTACATTTCTTAATAAAAAAGTAAATTTTTTAGCGCAGAAATACTTTATATAAATGTAAGGTTAGGTTAATAATTTTGGAGAAATCGTTATGGTAGGCGGTGATTTAAGTACACCTATAGTTCATCAAGATTTGATAAACAGTTCTATGGAACCTATGTATATGCCATTTGGCGGGGTAACAGGTTATGGAATCGGAGCATCATCATATCTTGGTGGGGTAAAAATGCAGAGACAATTAGACCAAGATAAACTTGATCTTATGAATAAAAAAGAAAACGAAGATAAAAGTACTTTTAAAAAAGTTCTTTTAGCATTAGCTGTTGTAATAGGTCTTGGTGCAATAGCTCCATTGCGTAAAAGTATTAAAAAGGCCGGTGGTATAAAGTCATATTTAAAAAATCAATGGACTAGTATTGTGAATTCTATAAAAGGAAATAAAGCATCGAAGTCAGCAAATAATAATCAAACAAAAGTCGGTTTCTGGCAAAAAGTTAAAAACATTTTTAAAGGCAAAAAAGTTAAGCCTTAATATTTACCCCGAAATATATAACCCCAAAATATTCTTAGTGCAAGGTATTTTATCTTGCACTTTTCTATGTTATATTAGTAAAAAAGTTGGTTAATAATAAAAATAAGAAAAGAGGTAACATGGCTAAAGATTGCAGTTTTGATATTGTATCAGAATTTGATAGACAAGAATTAGTTAATGCTGTTGATCAGGTAAAAAGAGATGTATCATCAAGATTTGACTTAAAAGATTCTGGCTCATCCGTAGAATTGGAAGCTGATAAAACTATCACTATCACAACAAGTGATGAGATGAAATTAAGAAATATCTATGATATTTTACAATCAAAGTTAGTAAAGAGAAATTTGAGTATAAAAATCTTGGATCCTCAACCGGTAGAAAATGCTTTAGGTGGTAAAGTAAGACAAGTATATAAATTGAAGAAAGGTTTAAATCAAGAGCTTGCAAAGAAAATCGTTGCAGATATAAAAGATTCTAAAAAGAAAGTTCAAGCATCTATACAAGGTGACCAGGTCCGAGTTTCCGGTAAGGATAAAGATGATTTGCAAGAAATAATAAGACTTCTTCGTTCTAATGAAGAAAAATATGATTATCCTCTACAATTTACTAATTACAGATAATTTTTTATAAAAAGGAAAACTCCCGTATACTATACGGGAGAAGGAATGAAAGTAAGTGTGCTTAATAGCACACTTATTTTTCAGTATGAAACTTATTTTACTTTAGCTTCTAACGCTTTTAATCTTGCATCTTGACTTTTTATTATTGTTTTTAACTCTTGATTTTCTTTTTCTAATGCAGTAATTCTTGTATCAAGTTCTTTAATAGCGTTAATCATTGCATAGAACATATCTTCCATACGTATC
>CAJMDF010000032.1 GCA_905212085.1 uncultured Clostridium sp. | reverse complement strand
CTGCCTGGAAATTTCCTCTGCACCACTATTTTCTCAATAATTTTCCATATTTTTTCTTTCCCCCCTTGACGACAGAAGTATTTTATTGTATAATTAATATTATTGCACAGGAGGGTAAATGTACGGAATAATATTAGCAGGAGGCTCTGGAAGTAGATTATGGCCTTTATCAAGAGAATTATATCCAAAACAATTATTAAACTTAATTTCAGATAAAAGTCTTTTACAAGCTACTTTTGATAGATTAAAAGTTTGTATGCCGGAAGAAGACATTATCAGTATTACAAATACTAAACATGCAACAAGTGTAAAAATGCAATTGTCCGATCTTACTCAAAATCCTGTAGTATTATCTGAGCCTGTAGCTAAAAATACTGCTCCCGCAATTGTTGTGGCAACAAAATATATTATGCAAAAATCAGCTTCAGATCCAATTATTATAGTTGTTCCTTCTGATCATTTAATTAAAGATAACGGAAAATTTTTATCGACTGTTCAAAAAGGTAAAAAACTCGCTCAAGAAGGTTATATTGTAACTTTTGGGATTAAACCTAACTATCCGGAAACAGGATATGGATATATAAATACTTCTAAACAAATCTCTGACGGATACAAAGTTAAAGAATTTGTTGAAAAACCAAATTATGAAACTGCTAAAAAATATTTACAAGAAGGAACTTATTTCTGGAACAGCGGAATTTTCATGTTTAAAGCATCAACACTGCTTAATGAAGCTATTAAACATGCTCCTGATATTGCAAAGATTTCAGAAGAATTTGACTTTACTGAAAGTAATCAAATTCCTTTTATTAATTTCGATAAAATGCCAAATATTTCAATAGATTACGCAATTATGGAAAAATCAGATAAAATCGCACTTGTAAAACTTGAAAGTGATTGGAATGATTTAGGATCATGGCAATCTATTTACGATGTGAGTAAAAAAGATGAAAATGGGAATGTATTTGTCGGTCATGTAATCGATAGAGGTTCTAAAAATTCTTTTGTATATGCATCATCAAAACTTGTCACAACAATCGGACTTGAAGATACCGTAATTGTCGAAACTGAAGATGCAATTTTGGCATGTAAAAAAGACCAAACTCAAAATGTTAAACAAATTTATGAAACTTTGAAAAAACAAAATGATAATACACATCTTGTACATAAAACCGTCTATCGCCCTTGGGGATTTTATACAGTAATTGCTCAAGGTGAAGGCTTCTTAACAAAGATTATTCACGTAAATACAGGACAAAAATTGTCGGTTCAATCTCATAACTTTAGAAGTGAGCACTGGGTTGTATTATCAGGAACTGCAAAAGTTGTATTAGAAGGGAAAGAATTAATTTTATCACCGGGACATAGCGTAGATATTCCAGTAAAAGCAATTCACTCTCTTCAAAATCCTTATGAAGAAGGATTAGAAATTATAGAAGTGCAAAAAGGTGATCCTTTGATAGAAGAAGATATTATCAGATACGAAGACATGTATGGTCGTGTTTAAAATTTGATGGTTGACAAAAATAAAAATATAATAAATAATAAAAATGGAATAATAAAGGAGGCTAAAACTATGAGTTTTAAAGCATTAAGGGTTGCCCCCCCCCCGCGAAGGTTGCTTGTTTCAAAGGGTTAAAGGGGTTTACTCTTGCAGAAGTATTAATTACACTAGGGGTTATTGGAGTTGTAGCAGCTCTAACTTTACCATCTTTAATTTCTAAATACAAAGAAAAAGAAATTATAACTGCTCTTAAAAAAAATTATAGCATTATTAATAATGCCATAATGCAAGCAGTTAATGATTATGGAGAAATGAAATATTGGGATTCAGCATCTTACGATTATGTTGATGGGAAAGGAGAGGCGCAAAGCATCACTGTTAATAACATTGATATATTAGCTAAATACTTTAATATAGCTAAATACTGCGGTCATGAAGCAAAAGGATGTTTTTCTGAAGAATATACTCAATTTAACGGATTAAAAGAAAGAGATTTTGAGAATTTATCGTATTACAATAAATTTATATTAGCTGACGGAACATCAATAGCTATGCAAGGTTATGAGGGAGAAACAGCTAACGGGGAAATTTGGATAGATATAAACGGACAAAAAAGACCTAATAAAATCGGAGAAGATACTTTTTTATTTTCAATTACCAATTCTCGCTTAGTCCCATATAATTTCGATAGCATTAAGACAGGCAAATTATTGAATAAGAGTCCTAACGGATACTATTTTTCAGGTTGGGTATTAACATATGAAAACATGGATTACTTACATTGTAGCGATCTTGAATGGGGTAAAAAAACAAGATGTTCACAATAAATTTACTAATTCATGATAATACCCGCATTTGAGCAAATCATAAAACCTTTTCGTTACATTAGGGGCTATTGCTTGAGTCCATTCTTTATCAAGATATAGCCCCTCTACTAATCTTGCAAAAAGTTCTGTCGGACGTTCATAATATTTTTTATATTTATTAATCCTTGCAGATATTCTTGATTGCTTTTTCTGAAAAGATTTTAACCTTATATATGCCGCAAAAGCTTTTGGCATGTCTGTAAAATCTTTTTCTAAATTGTCAATCGTATACAATTTTGTTGTCTTTCTGAAAAATCCACCTTGAATTAGCTTTACTCTATCATATTTTAAAAGATATCTCGCATTAGATTTTTTTATGTATTTATCAAATTCTTTAAATTTTTTTGAACGCATGAATTTTGGATAATACAATTTTATAATATTTTCATATTCTTTAATTTTCGATTTAACTCTGTCTTTATGCTCATATAATCTTACACACAGCGAATTTTGATCTACAAAATTTGTCACTTTAATTAATTCTTCCATAAAAATAGGATTATCTTCTTTAAAAAGCATAATCAAAGTTCCACCAGTTCTATTCATATCAGGTTCAATTTTAGAATGAATATAATGAGCAAATTCATGTAACAAAGTTGGAATAATTCTATCCTCAGGAATATTTTTTGAAATATCAATCCTGTTTTTCAAGAAAAAACCTTGGTGCCCGCGAGCTTTCGTTGAGGTATGAACTGTAAGCCCTAAAGATTTAAAATAATTAATAAGTTCTTTTTTATCCATAAATTAAATCCTTAACCTAAAATATTTTATATGGATTTAAAATATTTTGAGGGTCTAAAGTTTTTTTAATTTGACGCATGTAATCCAAAGCTACGGAATTTATAACTTTGTGAATATGATCACGCTTTTCAAGTCCGATACCATGCTCTCCTGAAAGGATTCCATCTAATTTAGCTGTCAAATCATAAATTTCACTTTTAGCCAATTTGTATCGTCTATACTCATCATCATTATTATAATCAATTGGAATTTGAGGATGAACACTGCCATCACCGACATGTCCCACCATACATACATCCAGATTATATTTTTCACAAATTGATCTAATCCCAAGCACCAAAGCTTCTAAATTTTCTCTCGGAACTATTACATCATCTGTTGTAACATTTGGTTTTAATTTTGCACACGCTCCCATTGATGATCTTCGAGCTGTCCAAATTTTATTATACTCATCTTCATTATGCGAAACTTGGATTTTAGAAGCATTTGAGGAATTTAATATTTTAACGATTATATCTTCCTGATACTGCATTGAACATTCAAAACCATCTATTTCCACAATTAATGCAGCTTCTTTATCCGTCAAAAGATTTGCAGGATAAAACTTTTCAACAGTTTGAATAGCATTTTTATCCATAAAATCAATCGTTGCAGGATAAATTCTTTGTTCGATTATCGAATTTACAGCAATTACTGCCTCTTTTACAGAATCAAAATAAGCCATTAAAACTTTCTTGCTCTCAGGTTTTGGAATTAATTTTAAAGTTGCTTCGACAACAATTCCTAATGTACCTTCAGAACCGACAAAAAGTGTATTCAAATTATAACCTGTAGCATTTTTAATAGTATTTGCTCCGGTTCTTAAAATTTCGCCATTAGCCATGACGACTTTTAAATCAATTACATAATCTTTTGTAGTACCGTATTTGAAAGATTTCGCACCTCCGGACGATTGTGCGATGCTGCCACCAATTGTAGAAACTGCTAAATTTGAAGGATCAGGTGGATAAAAAAGTCCAAATTTTTCAACTTCTTTTTGTAAATTTCCTAATACAACTCCGGGTTCTACAGTTGCAGTCATATTTTCGGGGCTTATATTAATAATTTTATTCATCTTTGAAAAATTTAAAATAATCCCGCCATGCTCTACTGTGCATGCACCTACAACATTTGTACCTGCACCACGACAAATTATCGGAATTTTATATTTATTAGCGAGTTTTACAACAGTCTGCACCTGCTTTACATTTTCTACAAATACAACAACATCAGGTAAATTCTTTATTGTTTTAATATTTGTTGCATCTTGAGCATAGGCATATCGCTCTTCCAATGTGTCTAAAACATTTGAAGCGGGGATATTCTTTTTTAAATCAGAGATTAACTTATTCTTCATCAACATATGATGCCAGCTTTTCTATATTTGTACCAAGTCTGGATATTAATTTTTCAATTTTATCCACTTTTCTATTTAACATCATATCATCTTTTTGTTCAAGTGCCGATAAAATTTTCTCTATTTTCATTTCTAATCTGTCAATACGTAATTCCTGCTGTTCAAACTTATCTTCTAACTCATCTAAAATTGAAGTTTTTTCAGGAATAGCTTCTTTTAATTCATTTATACTTTCTTTTATATCTCCAATTTCAGATGTTTTTTCTGTAATACTTGATATATTTTCAGTAGTAGAATCTATCCATTCTCCCAGATACATCATAACTTGATGGAATACTTTATCTGCATTTGCAGAAGCTACAGCCATCGATTGAATATTATCTATTTTCTTTTCTAATCTGTCACTCAAGGCTGTATTATCAAGATAATTAATTCTATCTTCCAATTTATATACAAGACTACTGAAATTATTTAATCCTTCATTAAGAGCTTTATATGATTCATCTGATGAAAGAAGAATTTTATTAGTTCTTGAACTAATACTTAAAATATCTTCATTTAACTTTTCAATATCACTTTTTAAATCAACAACTTGATCTTGAGTAAGAGAAGATTCTAAGCCCTCAACTGATGTTACAATTTTTTTAATATTGTCTGATAAACTGCCAAAATCACTTCCTGACATATTATTAATCGCTAATCTTAATTTTGCGATGTCAGTTTCAACATCCTGCAATGTATAAGAATATTCGAAATCATCATTTGAACTTGCAATTTGTTTTAATTGATTTTGGACTTCTATTAAATTTTGATTGATTTCATCTGTTTTTTCTTCTACAAAATCTTTAATATCTTCTGTTTCTTCTACAAAAGAAATTTGGTCAAACAAAGATACTAAAGCATTCATTATTGAATCTTTTATATCCTCAGAATTTTTTTCTAAATCAACATTATCAAGTTTTAATAAAACATCTCGTAAATATTTATCAATAGCAGCAGCTTTTTCGTCTGATGTTGCCTCAAAATATTTACGCTGTTCAAAAATCAAATCTTTAATATCATCAATTTCTTCTTCTAAATCAAAGTCACTTCCATCCATTGCAAGAACATCAACTTTTTCATGCAATGCAGAAAGCATTTCTGCAACTTTTTCTTCTGTTTCTGAAATTTCATCAAATCGATCTTGCAATTCTTCAAAAGATGAATCAGACGCAATAACATCAATTTTGTTATTTATTTCGTTAAATGCATCACCAAAACTTTCGTGTAAATCATTTACTGAAGTATCTGATACGATTATATCAATTTTATTATTTATCAAATCAAAAGCATCTCCAAGAGATGTTTGCAAATCATTTACAGATGTATCAGAAGCTATTACATCAATTTTATTATTTATTAATTCAAAATTGTCATTTAATTTATTTCCTAAATTTTCTATAGAATCGTCAGATATTAATTGATCAATCTTATCTGATACTATTTTTAATGCTGTTTCTATAGTCTTGTCATCTGACACAGAATCAATTTTTTCACTAATCAAATCTAGCGCTTGTTTTAAAGAAGTATCTTCTGCGATTATATCAACTTTTAATGATAAATAATTGATTAACTCTTTAAAATCTGCACCTCTTGATTCAGCCTTTAATTCTATTTCATTCAACGAATTTAATATTTCTTCAGCATCAGAACTTTCTACCAACACATCTAATTTTTGATTTAAATTATTATTTGCATCAATTATATTTTTAGCAGACTCTGATAATTCATGATGAGTCTCAAGCAGTGCATCTAATTTAATTGATAATTCATCTTTTAAATTATCAAATTTTTCATATATTTTTGTATTATTCAATAATATATCAAGATGTGATTTTAGTTCCTCTATATAACTGTCTAGTTTTTCTCCAAATACATCTTTTATATCTTTTGAATATTTTTCAATTGTTACGTTCAACAATTCAATACTGTTTTGAATATTATCAGATACACAATCTTCTATAACAGAAATTTTATTGAATGTTTCTTTATAAGCTTGCTCTAAACGAAGAATTGCCTCACCATTAGAAGATAATTCTCCGTTAATATCTACACTAAAATTCATAAATGACAGCTCAAGCTGAGATTTTACTTCTGTCACAATATTATCAAAATCATAAGATGCAAATTCTTTTATTTCTGATTTCAACTCATCAAATGAATTAATAATATTTTCCTGTTTTTCTTGAATAGCACTCGCAATATCAGTATTTATTAAATTTATCTCTTGTTTTAAACCGGATAAAGTTTCATCTATATTATCTAATAAATCTTTAGTACTAATTGCTTTGATAGAATTTATCAAACTATCAAATTTTTCATCCAGTGCTGAAATACCTTCTTTTAATTTTTCATCAACACCTTCTGATATTGAGTTACTAACAGTATCTAAATCATTTATTATATTACTAATTCCTGTCTCTATTGTAGATACAGTCTCAGTGAATTTTTCATCAGAAGATACTTTTATTGATTTTAATGAATCATTTAATATAGACAATTCGGTTTTTACATCATTTATTTCTTCTATTGAAGATGCAATTTTTGCTTCTGTATCAGAAGAACTACCCTCAATTATTTGAGCGAATTCTGAAAGTTTCCCCTGCAAAAGTTCCATTTTTTGCTCGTACAATTCTGATGAATGCACCATTGCCGCTTCTAAATCTAACAATTTTTCTGAAAATTTTGAATCACTCAATGATTTTGAAGATTTTGCTGCAATATTTAATTCTGATATATAATCTTTTAGATTATCTACAACTTCATTCACATGAGATTTAAATTCTGAAACATTAGATGATATATTCTTCAATTCTGATAATTGTAGAGCACTATTATCCTTTAATTGCTGAGAAATATCTGAATGCAACATTTGAAAATTTTCGGATAATGATGTCAAACTCTCTTTAAATATTGACATATTTTCGTTTATGTCGCCACTTATTGCATCTGAAAGTCCATCAAGTTTCAATGAAATATCGTTTATTGAACTTAGAATTTTTTCAGAATAATCAGAAGTGAATAATTTAATATCACCAACCAAATCATCTGCTTTTAAAGTAATCTCATTCAACCCGGATAAAACTTTATCAAGATTTGCAGATAAGTCATCTTTTGTTAAATTTCTAAAATTAGTAAATGCTTCTACTAAATTTTCAAGAGATTTTTTTACATTATCAAACCCTGATGAAATATTAAATGAATTTGAATCATATTTTTGATTAAATTCTGATGAAAAATCATTAAGTTGTGAACTTAAATCACTTAATACAGTCTTTAAATTTGCAAAATCAACTTTTACACCAAGATTTATATTTTCTTTAAAATCATCCAATGCAGAATGTAAATCAGAAGAAATATTTTCAAGGATTTCTGTTGACTTTTCTGATGCAAAATCTTTAAGAATTTTGACATTTAACAAAACATCTGAAAGATCATTATTTATATTATTTAACTTTTCTTGTTTTTCAATATCTGAATTTGAAATATTTTTATTTAATTCTTCTTTAAATACATTTATTTCCTTAATTATATTATCATAATTCATCTTTGAATTATTTACAAAAGATTCTTTTATATCGCTTAATCTTTCAATTACATCCGTGAAATCTGATGAATAATCTAATAATTTTATATCCTCTGCTAATTCAAATAATTTTTCTTTATTTGTATCAGAATTTAAATGAGCTACAGTCACATTATCCAATATTTTTTCCACAAAATCAGAAAAATCAGTTCTAAAACTTGTAAAATCTTCTTCTGTCACAATATTTGAAAAACGCTCTTTTATTTCCAAAAAACTTTCATCAATTTTATTTACATTAGTTTCTGAAGTATCAGAAATTAGAACCTTTAATGAGTCAAGAAGCCCTTCAAAATTTTCAATACCACTAGTTACTATTTCTGAAATATTATTCTGAGAAACAGCATCCTTTACCTCATCAATTTTTTCACTTAATTGTTTGAAATTCGCGCTTGAATTATTTTCAAAAATTTCACATAAATTATCAATTTTTAAGGATAATTGTTCCAAATCATAAGAATAATTAACCGGTTCATACTTTGTCAATTTTTCTAATATTTCTGACAACTTAGACTGATTCGACAATGAATATGTATGTAAAATTTCTGAATTATCTACAATTTTTTGAATTAATTCTATTAATTCTTTTTTATAATCAGCAAATACTTCTTCTGATAACAATTCAGGAAAAGATTCATCAAACTTTTCACATAATTTTAACAGTCCTGCTGAATTTTCTTCACTGGAATTTTTTAAGATATCTTTCAAAGCAAAAATCAAATCAGAAAAATCACTTAATTTTTCTTGAATAGAATTTATATCATCTTTTTTCAAAACAATCTCTAATAAATTAGTTAATATTGAAGAAAATTCATTATTTTTTTCAAATATTTTATTTATATTTTCTGCTAAAGATTCAATTGATTCTTTTAACAAAATAATTTTATTTTGAATTACTTCACTTTGATCTGAAAAGTCTAAAGCCTCTACATCTTCTAAAAGATTTTTTATTCCTGAATTTGTTTCGGAAATAGAATTTTCAAATGCTTGATACAAAAGTTCCAATGCATCAATTTTAGATGTAAGTTTATTTTCACTTGCAATTTGTGAATCATAAATAGAATTATTTGCTTCGCCGATAAAATCTTTTATTTCCAATATATTATTTTTAACAACTGTTTTAAATATTTCATTATTAGAATTTATAGAATTTTGAATATCATTTATATTAGAAGATAAATTACTGAATAATTCTAATTTTTTTTGCTCACTCGCCTCATTTATCTGAGAAAAAATATCTTTTTGAGCTTCTACGCCATCTAAAACTTTTTGAGATAATTCATTTAATACAGTTTGGATAGTTTCAAGATTTTGAGAAGAATTTGCAGCAAAAATATCCTGAATACCATGAATACGTTCTGTAAGATCTGCCATTCCGTCTACAATTTTTGAAGAATTATTCAAATTACTTTCCACAGCTTGTCTGAATTCTTCTTTTAAAGCTCCGACATTTTCTGAAACTCCAGCTATTTCAGAAAGAATTTTGGAAGAATTTTGACCGGAAACAATATTGAATTCCGAATGTAAATTATTCAAATTTATAGTTAATTCATCTATACTATCTTTTAATAATTCGTAATTAGAATTACTATTAGTTTTAATATTAGAAATTATAGAAGAAATATTACTATTTAAGTTTTCAATTTCCACTATAATATTTGATAATTCAAATTTATTATTTTCTGATAGTAAATTTTTTAACTCTGTAAAATTATTTATTTGAACACTTAATTTATCATTAATTTTTTCAAAACTTTCATTTAACTTCTCATTATTAGAAATATTATCTGCAGATATTTCTTCTTTTATATTTTGTATAGTTGATATTAAACTATTTACTAAAGATTTAACTTTTTCATAATTATCTGTTACATCAGCACTTATATCATTTTTTATATTTGAAATCTTTTCAGGAATTTGGCTTAACAATATTGATAACTCATCTATTGCCTTTTGAGGATTAGCTTCCATCAAACTATAAATATTTGATAATATATTAGCTAATTCACCTTTTAAATCCTTATAGATTTCTTGTCTTTTTTCATCTAAATTTGAAAAACTTTTATCTAAATTTCCAGATAAATCAGAAATTTCTAAAGATAAATTTGTATAATTAATCTTAGCACCATCTTCAAAAGCATCTTTTAATTCATTTATTTTTAATACAATATTTTCAAAATCTTCTCTAAAATCAATTCCTTTAATAGTTGATAAAATATTTTCAATTCGTTCTGCCGTATACTCCAACTCATTATTTAAAGCAGAAGAATTATCAATAATTTTTTGGACAAAATCAGCTAAATCAGACTTAAAACCCGAAAAATCAGAATCTGTTACTATTGTAGAAAGAGATTTTTGAATATTTTCAAAAACATTAGAATTATCTGAAGATAATAAATTTACCAAATTTTTTAATTCATCAATCTTTTCTTCTACATCAATTAAATCATCCTTATTTGAAATAGAATTTATAATTTCATATACATTTT
Source organism: uncultured Clostridium sp. (assembly GCA_905212085.1). Lineage (GTDB taxonomy): Bacteria > Cyanobacteriota > Vampirovibrionia > Gastranaerophilales > Gastranaerophilaceae > Stercorousia. The sequence goes on along the minus strand of CAJMDF010000032.1, from coordinate 12,848 downwards.
CTAATCTTTGAACTCCATAAGACAAATCTGAATTTATCGCATTTGTATCATCTTTAACTTGCGACAAAAGAGCTGTTATACTTTCTCTGAAAGTATCAAGTTCCGAGTTAGTTTGTATACTTTTTAAAGAATCTTCTAAAATAGAAATTTGTCCTAATATTTTTTCTGAATTTTCTGAAATTTCAGATTTTATAGAACCATTATTTATATCTATATTACTTATGAGGTTTTTTAATTCCGCAACTTTTTCTACAATATTATCAAAATCATTTTTATAATCTAATGAATTAATTGTTGATAAAATATTTTCAATTCGTTCTGTACTATAAGATAAGCTATCATTTAATACTGAAGAATTGTCAATAATTTTTTGAACAAATTCTGCTAAATCAGACTTAAAGCCTGCGAAGTCTGAATCCGTTACGATTGATGCTAAACTTTTTTCTAAATTTTGAAACTCATAACTATTTGATTGAGAATAAGCTTTTAACAAATCTTCTAATTCTGACACTCTGGATTGTAGAAGTTCAAAATCTTCTTTATAATCAATATTTTCAATAGCTTGCAAAGTTTTTTCAGCTTTTTCCGAGTATAACTGTAAGCTGGTTTTTATAAACGATGAATCATTAATTAGATTATTTGTATAATTTAAGATATCAGCTTTAAAATCTTGGAAACTTTCTTCTGAAGTAATCAAAGCCAATTTTTCTTCAAAAGAAGTTAAAATATCCTTTTGATTTTTATCTATCCCTACGATAATTGAAGTTAACTCTAAAAATTTATCATTGATTTTAGAAAAATCATCAGCGAAATCAAGATCATTTATTGTCGTTAAAATATGCTCAATTCTTTCTGTACTGTAAGATAAACTATTATTTAATGCAGAAGAATTATCAATAATTTTTTTAACAAAATCTGCCAAATCAGATCTGAACCCTGCGAAATCAGAATCAGTTACAATATTTTCCAAAGAGTTTTCAAAAACTTTAAACTTTTCAGAAATTATATCTGCACTCTGAGTAGAAGATTCACTTACTACATCTTTTAATTCATTTATTAAATTTTGGAAATATTCAATTTTATCTTCTAAGCTTGTAAAAGATATTTTGGAAGGAATCGTGTTTACATCCGTAGCCAGAGTATTTAATTTATTTTTTATTTCATCTACTTGTCCAAAAGTACTTAAACCGGAAATATTAGCTACAATATCATTCAAAGAATTGGTAAATGTACTAAATGATTTTTCTATTTGAGAATTTACATCTGAAAGATTTACCGAAAGATCATTGATAATACTTGCCAATTCACCTTTGTTAAAAGTATTTAAATTTAATTGAGCTAATTTTTCATCAAGACTGTTTAATACATTTTTTTGATTAGAAATTTCTCCGGAAAAGTTATCAAAATTTAAACTTAAAACCTGAAATAAATCTTTTAATTCTTCTGTTTTAGCAAGAGAGCTCTGGGATAACAATATGTTTTGCACAGAATCATCAATAGTGCTAAAACGTTGAAGCGCCATTTTGTGTCTATCTTCGACAGCTTTTTTAAGTTCCGAGATATATAACTTTATCAAATCTGTAGCTTCGCTATCTTCAGACATAATTTCAAGTTTTGTATTAATACCGGTTAAAACTTTTTCAAAATTTTCAACATTATGTTCATTTTCAACACGCATAGTGTTAAGCATTTCAGCGATTTCATCTACAGTTAGTGCCATTATTTATTTCTCTTTCCTAAAAAATATCCCTTATATATAATTATATTATCAGAATAATACCAAACTATGCAAACTATTAACGATTATTATTACAATTGTAAAGATAAAGTATTCTTTTTTATTTTAAGTGATATAATATTGCTTAGACACGCAAAAAAGAGGTTAAGATGAACCATATAGTTATAAATAAAGATAAATGCAAAGCATGCTATTTATGTATAAATGAATGTCCAAAAAAATTATTAAAAATAGGAACAAAAACAAACAAACTAGGGATTAAGGTTGTAGAATTTGATGACCCAAACCACGAATGTCTAGGATGTGCAATGTGTGCAACAAGATGTCCAGACTTAGCTATAACAGAAGTATATAAAGATTAACACTCACCCCAAATAAATTAATAATAGAGAAGGTAACAAATGGTAGAATGTATAACTAATAAAAAAGTTTTAACTAAAGGGAACTATGCAATAGCCAATGCAGCTGTATTGGCCGGATGTCAATGCTATTTCGGATATCCTATCACTCCGCAAAGTGAAATTGGAGAATTCATGAGCGGAAAAATGCAAGAACTAAAAAGGGCTTACGTTTCTGCGGAAAGTGAACTTGCTGCAATTAACATGGTAATCGGAGCCGTATCTACAGGCGTAAAAGCGATGACATCATCATCGTCTTGTGCTGTATCTTTAATGCAGGAAGGGCTATCATATGCAACATCAGATGAATTACCGGTTGTACTTGTAAGCGTAATGCGAGGCGGCCCAGGACTTGGAAATATTTATCCGTCTCAAGGAGATTACTTCCAAGCAACAAAAGGCGGTGGAAACGGGGATTATAAATTAATTGTACTAGCACCTTCAACAGTCCAAGAATGTGTCGATTTAACATATAAAGCATTCTATCTGGCTCAAAAATACAGAAATCCGACAGTTCTTTTAGCTGATGGCTTATTAGGTCAAATGATGGAACCAGTAGAATTTTATGATTATCCATACCCGGAAATAGATAATTCTTCTTGGGCACTATCAGGAGCTAAAGGCCGTGACGGAAGAATTATACGTTCATATGCTCCGTTAGCTGATGATCAATGCGTATTCTTAGAAAAATTATATGCAAAATACAAAACTATTGAAGAGAATGAAACTGAATGGGAAGAAATTAATACAGAAGATGCAGATATAATTCTAGTAAGTTTTGGAAGCACTTCAAGAAACGCAAAAACAGCTATGAAAAAGCTTAGAGAAAAAGGAATTAAAGCAGGATTTTTAAGACCAATTACTCTATATCCGTTCCCAACTAAAAGATTGCAAGAATTATCAAAAACAGCTAAAAAATTTATAACAGTTGAAGTAAACATGGGACAAATGGTAAATGATGTAAGACTTGCTGTAAATGGAGCATGCCCTGTAGAGTTGATAAATAAAGGGGTAGGTGCACCACCTTCAGCAAACGAAATAGTTACAAGAATCGAGGAATTAATATAATGGCAACACAAGTATTTAAATTACCAAAATCTCTAAAAGGAGACGTAACATATTCATTCTGTCCGGGATGCGACCATGGAGTTGCCGTAAGACTTGTAGCAGAGGTTCTGGATGAATTAGGGATTAGAGAAAATACAATTCTGGCAGCATCAATCGGATGCTCTGTTACACTATATGACTTTTTAAATGTAGATTCATTAGAAGCTCCTCATGGAAGAGCTCTTGCAGAAGCTACAGGGATTAAAAGAGCAAGACCTGATAAAGTAGTATTTACATATCAAGGAGACGGTGATTTTGCCTCAATAGGACTTGCAGAAAGTACGCATGCAGCATTGAGGGGAGAAAATCTAACAGCCATATGCATAAATAACACAACATACGGTATGACAGGCGGTCAATTGGGACCTACAACACTTTTAGGACAAAAAACAACAACATCTCCAACAGGTAGAAATGTTGAATACTACGGCTACCCTATAAAAATCGCAGAACATATTGCACTTTGTGACGGGACAGCATTCTCTGCAAGAGTATCGTTAGACACAGTTGCAAATATAAGAAAAGCTAAACAAGCAATAAAAAAAGCTTTTGAGGTGCAAATTCACGGACTTGGTTTTGGCTTTGTAGAAATACTTTCTACATGTCCTACAAACTGGAAAATGTCACCAGAAAAAGCACATGAAAGAGTAAGAAATGAAATGATGCCAGTATTTAAACCTGGAATATACAAAGATGTAACATCTCAAAACTAGACACATAAGGAATTAATAATGAGCGAAAAGAATTTTATAATAGCAGGATTTGGCGGACAAGGCGTTTTATTAGCAGGTGAAGTATTGGCTAATGCGTTTATGTTTGCTGGGAAAAATGTAACTTGGTACCCTTCATATGGAGCTGAAATGCGTGGAGGTACAGTTAATTGTGAAATCGTAATGAGTGATGAAGAAGTAAGTGAAGTAAATAAATCCGATGCAGATTATATATTAGCTCTTAATCAAGCTTCCTTTGATAAGTTCTTACCAAAAATAAAAAAAGGTGGTTGGATGATCGCAAATACAACGCTTACAAAAGAAATTAAACCAAGATCAGACATAAATTATATATTTGCACCAATTACAAAACTTGCAGATGATTTAGGCAATGCAAAAATGGCTAATATACTCGCTCTAGGAATCTTAGCAAAAGCTGATAAAATTATTTCTTTGGAATACCTAAATCAAGCTCTTGATGCTGTTATTCCTCCACACAGAAAAAATCTACTACCCTTAAATGAAAAAGCCTTAAAAATAGGCTATGAGTATGATTTATTGCCGGCATAAAACTAAATCAACTAAAAAGTCGATTTAAAAAAATTAAATTAGTTTTATTCTAATATGGTACAGTTCGAGAGGTCTTCAAACGTGAAAAAAGAACTAATCCAATCTATTAGAGAAAAAGAAATTCAACTGGCGAAATTAAAAGAACACATTGAAAAAAGTTCAGTGTGCTCTGATTTGTACAATAAAGTCGTTTTAGAAAAAGCAATCCTAAAAAAAGAATTAGAAAATTCAAAAAAAAATAAGATTTTAGAAAATATCAAAAATCTTATCCCTCGCAAAAGAACATTAATTTGCGATTATTTTAAAAAATAATCAAAAAAATATATTGGCATTCAATATTTTCATGTTATAGTTAAATCATCAAAAGTGTTTATTATACATAAGAAAGGAGATGAACTATGACTGAAAAACGCGTATGGTTATTCAGAGAGGGTAATGCAGATATGCGTAATCTGCTTGGCGGGAAAGGTGCAAACCTTGCTGAAATGACAAACCTAGGTCTGCCAGTACCTCCTGGGCTTACGATTACGACTGAAACCTGTATGGATTATATAAATCACGGGAACAAAATGCCTGCAGGACTTATGGATGAAGTAAGAACAGCTCTTACAGATGTTGAAAAACAAGCTGGTAAAAAATTTGGAGATGCCGAAAATCCGCTGTTAGTATCCGTAAGATCAGGGGCTAGACTTTCGATGCCTGGTATGATGGAAACAATCCTAAACCTCGGTCTAAACGATAAAACCGTTGAAGGTATGATAAAATTAACAAACAACCCAAGATTTTGTTATGACTCATACAGAAGGTTTTTAACAATGTTTGGCTCAGTTGCTTGGGAAATTGACAGACAAAAGTTTGAAGATTATTTAGACAAAATTAAAAAAGAAAAAGGCTACAAATCAGATACAGATTTAACAGCAGAAGATTGGAAATCATTAATCGAACCATATAAAGAATTAATCAAAAAAGAAACAGGTAAAGAATTTCCACAAGACCCATACGTTCAATTAGAAGAAGCCATAGAAGCCGTATTCAGATCATGGAATATCCCTCGTGCAGTTGCATACAGAAATCACTATAAAATTGACCATAACTATGGAACAGCCGTAAACGTTCAAACAATGGTATTTGGTAACATGGGAGATGATTGTGCAACAGGTGTTTCCTTCACAAGAAACCCATCTACAGGTGAAAATAAATTCTACGGAGAATACCTGACAAATGCTCAAGGTGAAGACGTTGTAGCAGGTATTAGAACTCCTAAACCTATTGCAGAATTAGAACATGAAATGCCTGAACTATACAAACAATATGTTGATATTGCCAAAAAATTAGAAAAAGGCTATAAAGACGTTCAAGATATGGAATTTACTATTGAAAAAGGTAAATTGTATATCTTACAAACTCGTAACGGGAAAAGAACTGCTAAAGCATCTGTAAGAATTGCTGTTGAAATGGCAGAAGAAGGTATCATCGATAAAGAAAGAGCAATTGAACTTGTAGATCCAAATCAATTATATCAAGTTCTTTTACCTGACTTTGACCCTAAAGCTAAAAAAGAAGCTCACAAAATAGCACAAGGACTTGCAGCATCACCTGGAGCAGCTGTTGGTAAAGTTGTATTTGATACAGAAGAAGCAGCTGAACGTGGAAAAGCAGGAGAAAAAGTAATTTTAGTAAGAATTGAAACTTGTCCTGACGATATTCACGGAATGATTGCCTCTCAAGGTGTTCTAACTTTAAGAGGCGGTATGACATCTCACGCAGCAGTAGTTGCAAAAGGGATGGGAAAACCTTGTGTTGCAGGTTGTGAAGACCTATCAATCGATCTTAAAAACGAAACTTTAACCGCAGCAGACGGTACTGTGTATCACAAAAATGATATAATCTCACTAGATGGCGGTACAGGTGAAGTTATGGAAGGGGCGGTTCATTTAGTACCTCCTACAATGGACGATAACTTCAAAAAACTCTTCAAATGGGTAGATGAAGTAAAACTTTTAGGTGTAAGAGCAAATGCTGATACACCTGCAGATGTTGCAAAAGCTCTTGAATTAGGTGCTGAAGGTGTCGGACTTTGCAGAACAGAACATATGTTTATGGATCCTGACAGATTACCGTGGGTTCAAAAAATGATTATTGCAGGTACTCCTGAAGCCAGAAAAGAAGCTCTTGATCATTTATTACCAATGCAATACAGTGATTTCTATGCAATGTTTAAAGCATTAGGTGACAAATCAATGACAATAAGACTACTTGATCCGCCATTACATGAATTTTTACCTGACAAAGAAGAATTAATTGCAAAAGTTGCAACTAAAAAAGCTAAAGGTGAAGATTATAAAGAAGATGAAAAACTTCTTAACATCGTGGAAGCAATGTCTGAATCTAACCCTATGATGGGATTGAGAGGCTGCCGTTTAGGCCTTACTTATCCTGAAATCAATGAAATGCAAGTAAGAGCTATTTTCACAGCTGCTTGTGATTTGAAAAAAGAAGGCTTGAACGTAAAACCTGAAGTTATGATTCCATTAGTAGGGCACGTAAACGAACTTAAAACAGTTCAGACATTACTTGAAAGAGTTGCAAAAGAAGTTATGGATGAAAAAGGTGTAAAAGTTGATTACATGTTCGGAACAATGATAGAAATTCCTCGTGCAGCATTAACTGCTGATCAGATTGCTGAATATGCAGAATTCTTTTCATTCGGAACAAATGACTTAACTCAAATGACATTCGGATTTTCAAGAGATGACGCAGAAGGTAAATTCTTACAAAACTATGTAGAGCAAAAAATCCTTCCAGCAAACCCATTTGCAACTCTAGATCAGGAAGGTGTCGGTCAATTAATGAAGATAGCTTTAGAAAAAGCTCTAAAAGTAAGACCTCATCTAAAACGCGGAATTTGTGGCGAACACGGTGGTGATCCTGCTTCTGTAAAATTCTGTCACAGAATCGGTTTAAATTACGTATCCTGCTCACCATTCAGAGTTCCTCAAGCTAGACTTGCTGCAGCTCAAGCAGTTATTGAGTTTAAACACAGCAAAGAAGAAGAAGGTCCTCTGGGCTGCAAATAAGCTGACAATTTAATATATAATTTCAGTTTTATATAAATCTAAAACAAAAAAGACGAGAATTTAAAAATTCTCGTCTTTTCCCATTATTCTATAATTTCTTTCAGTTTACCGCTTTTATACATTGCCTCCAAATCATCATAACCACCAACGTAATGATTATTTATAATAATTTGAGGTACAGTCATAATATGTCTTTGGAATTTTTCTGATAACTCTTTAGTTATTTCTTCAAAATTATCATCAATATTATGCTCTACATAAGTTAAATGTAAACTCGTTAAAAGTTTTTTTGCTTTTATACAATATGGACAAGTTGCAGATGTGTAAATATCAATTTTATTCATAATAACCTCCTTTTAATTCAGATTATTATAAACAAAAAATATTTAACATAGTAAATTAGTTATTAAAATCTTTACCGCCAACAATTCTTAAATGTCTGTTATTACCCTCTCCAACAGACTTACTTGTCAAATTATGCTGTTCGACAAGTTCGTGTTGCAATTTTCTAATATGCTGATTTTGGGGAGTTAATTCAACATGTTCAGCACCTGCTAAAATCTTATTAATTGCAGCTTTTGCTTCATCTAAAGCTCTTTCTGCATCATCATAATATCCGCATAAAGTTTCAGATGCCTCTGTAATTTGTAATGCTTCTTTTAAGACTTTTTGGATTTGAGCCATTGAATTTGTTTTTACATAAAAGATTTGAAGACGATAATCATTAGCAACACTCAAAACTTTTGCTCCGCCTTTTATAAAGTTTTTATGAGCAATGACAATATCTGCTTCATCAAGATTTCTGGTAATTTCCGCATTCAAATTCAAACGTTCAATTACTTTTTCGACAATTGTTCTTGATACTGCGTATAAATAAATTTTCTTAAATCCTTTTACTTCTTCAACATATTTTTGTCTTGAAAAACTAAACTTAAGACTATCAGTATTATGCTCTGGTTGAATTTTTTGTTCAAGTTTGTGAATTTCTTTTGGAATATCAGCAACGGTTGGCTCTACTTTAGTACCTTGTGTCGGGGGTAATTCTCCCTCATAAGTTTTATCAACCTTACGGATTTCAGGTCTTATAGGCCAACCGCGTAAAATATAATCAACTGCTTCAGCCGTATTTTTATATACAGCTAAAGTATTTCTGTCTAAAATTTCAATGACAACATCAAAAGTAGGCTGTTTTTCTCTTTCAAGAACAGTCTTTTGGGAAGCTCTACGTTTTGCCTCATCATCTCCTAATGTTACAGATTGAATCCCTCCGACCAAATCTGATAACGTTGGGTTTTTGATAAGGTTTTCCAAACTATTACCGTGGGCTGTTGCAATCAACATAACTCCGCGCTCTGCGATAGTACGTGCAGCTTGAGCTTCAGCTTCAGTACCTATTTCATCGACTACAATTACCTCCGGAGTGTGATTTTCAACAGCCTCAATCATTATATCTTTTTGAAATTCAGGTTGAGTTACCTGCATACGACGAGCATGACCGATTGCAGGGTGTGGAGTATCGCCATCACCTGCAATTTCGTTTGAAGTATCAACAATTACAACTCGTTTTCCCAATTCATCAGCAACTAATCTTGAAATTTCTCTCAATTTTGTAGTTTTACCGACTCCGGGACGACCTAAGAATAAAATACTTTTATTCATCATACAAATATCTTTGATACAAGCAATCGTACCAGTTACAACTCTGCCAATCCTGCAGGTAAGACCAATTATTTTACCTTGCCTGTTTCTTATTGCACTAATTCTGTGAAGAGTTCCAGGAATACCAGAACGGTTATCAGATGTAAAATCTTGAATTCTGCTTGTAATATAATTTATATCGTCTTCAGTTACAAACTCAGACCCAAGATATTCAATTTTACCTCCTGCATGTCTAATTTCAGGAGTTCTACCAATATCCAATACAATTTCTATTACATCTTCCATTTTTTCATAGTTAATATGTTTTTTTACTTTTTCAGGAAGAACATCTGTTAAACGGTCTAAATCATTTTGAAATTGTAGGTTACTCATTTTCTTTTCTGCCTTTCTGATATTTTGTATATATAACAAAATAATTATCGGCTCATGACAACTCCGCTCCCGCTGCGAAATTTTTTATTTTTTATCTCAACTCACCTTTCTACTTATATTATACCACTTTTTTCAAAAATCTCATCAATCTCAAGTATTACGAAAGTAGCAATTTTACATATCTTAATAGGGACTTTATTACACTTGATTTTCTATTGTAAACAAATGTTACATAGTGATATTATTTTTTAAAGTTTAGTATTAAAAATTCCGTAATACGACATGAACGTTACTAGTTTTGAAAGGAAAATCTTAAAAAATGGGATTAGCAGCAGGACAAGCTAGATTATTAACGATAACAGCCAGAAAATCTGACTGTGAATATGAATCTATGCGACTTTCTCACCAAAAAATCGCATTATCAAGAGATCTTGCTGACCTTTCAAATGAATATCAAAATTCATTAAACCAAACAAAATTAATATATGATTATTATGGAACAGGTGACACATCAACACCTTTATCATACGGATTATTAATGAATCCTTCTACATTAAATGATTACATGCCAATTACAATAACAGATTCACTAGGCAGAGTTACATTGAACAGTAAATATGCTGCAGCAGCTCGTGCTGCGGGTATTCCTCAAGAGGGATTAGGCTCACTACCATCAGAAGCTATGAGAAATGCTTTTGTTCAAGGGCTTTATTCAAGCGGGATACTTACAAAAAATACAGCAGAAACAATTCTTGGCTTACCTTATAACCAAAAAGCAGGATTTGGAGGTGGTGCAACCACTGCCGTTACAACTAAAAATGTAACATTATCAGAATTAGCGGATGCTTTAAGTGATTATAGCGTAAACCCAACAGATACAACTTTCGATAAGGATACTCCTTTAACAGATGCTGTTGTTATGTATAACAATACAGATAAAGAATATTATTTTGCAGATAATAGTTCTGAACACGATTATTATACAAATGGATATACCGAAGCTGCTTCTGAGAATGTATCACTTGGTGATATCTTAAGTAAAGATTACTCATTATTAGCAATTGGCTGGGGCAACAGAACAAGTTCTATCGGTTTTGAAGGAGGTGCAATCAGCGCAATATGTAATTCTTCCGTATGGGAAAATATGTTTGATGCTGTTGACTCTGTATTAGGGCTTGGAGATACTGCAACAACAAAAGCATTGGAATATGCAAGATCTATGACTACAACTCTAGTAACAAACCAATGTAATCAAGATAACAGTGGCGGTTGGAAAGGTGATGCTTCAAGTAATGACCAATGGCATTTCTTTAATGATGAAAACTTATCCAATGCAGGTCATTATGAAACACATCACAAAGAAAACGTTGATACTGTAATTAATTGGGCTAATAATAATGTAAGCACATCTTCTGATAGCTCTTACATCGGTTTTGTAGTTGAAGGTAACTCTGATACAGGTCATGATGATAAAAACAATTGTCAATCAGTAGTATCAATCAGTGTAACCAACATACTTAAAGCATACTTAACATATTTCATGGACTATATGAATGGTGTATCTAAACAAGACCAATACGGCAACCAAGTATATAGCGTAGGAAAACAAATAAGTTCTTCTAATCTGGTTGATGATAGCACTACTTTCATAATTAAAACAGGCTCTGAAGTTTCAAGTGATGATTTAGGACAAGCAACATTCTATGATGCTTTATTTAATCAAATTTGTACAAATGGCTGGACAGAAAATAATAATATTGAAGATAATGAATATTTACAAGAAATGCTTCAAAGCGGTATGATGTTTATTTCAAAAATTCAAGATGATGGTTATTATTATCAGGCTAATTATGCTACAGATTCTTATATTAAAGAAATATCTGACGATACAGCAATAGCTCAAGCTGAAGCAAAATACACAACAGAAAAAGCTAAATTAAACTCTAAAGAAGAAACTCTGGATTTAAAAATGAAAAATCTTGATACTGAAATTTCTTCCCTATCAACAGAATATGATACAGTTAAAAACACAATATCGAAAAATATCGAAAAATCTTTTAAACGATATAATGCATAAAAAAATCCGATTATAAATCGGATTTTTTTTATTTTAAAATTAAACACCTGATACAGGAGGTAAATCTATACTCTTTAATCTTTGTTCTATTCTTCTGTACCATTTTAAATGCTGTTTAAACAAGATATTATATTTGGTTACATCGCCTTGAGATATCTCTTTAAACTGATTATCGCAAACTTCTTCCAATGCTCGTTCTAAAGAATGAGTCAAATCTTTTCTGTTCAATTTCATATCACTAGTTAATTCAATACGTTTTCCGAATTCTACAACAACTTCAGGTCTATTATCCCTGAAAAAGCTATAATCAATTGCTACAGGAATTAAATTTACTTTCCCATATTTTTTCACAGCATTTTGAGCGATATAAGCCAAACCAGTTTGAAATTCAATCGGTCTGTAATGAGGAGGTCTAATTATTCCCTGAGGGAAAATACACAACATATTACGAATATCTCCAACGACATCTACAGAATATTGTAAAGCTTTCATTGCAGATTGTGGGGATTTTTTATTTACAGAATATGCACCACCTCGACGCAACAATGGAAAACGATTTAATTCTTCTACCATTAGACGAATTTCTTTGTGAAAAATTCTATGAGTAATATTATAAAAAACAATACCATCCCACCAATTACAATGCGGAGCAAATAAAATAGTCGGGACACTGGTATCCCCATTATAATAATTTTCTTCCCCTCTATATCTGAAAGCATAAAAACGATTTTGTAACATGTTAAAGAAAAACATGCTAGCTACCCACAGCCAAAATTTACTTGTTTTTGCGGGTTTAAATTTCTCCTCCTTATTCCTTAACTTCGTAGGGGGGATGTCAGAATATAATTGTTCATCAACTACCATAAATTAATTTTACTTCAGGAATATAAAATATTCAAATATAGAACAAAATTATTGTAAGAAAACTTAACTATTTTCTTATATTAATATTTTGTATCAAAAAAGCAGGAAATATTTATTTCCTGCTTTTTACCTTATATGATAATCTATTTGACTTTAGCTTCTAATTTTTCAATACGTTTTTCTAATTCATTAATACGTTTTTCTTGAGCTTGATATTTTAAATCAAGTTCTTTAATAGCGTTAATCATTGCATAGAACATATCTTCCATACGTATC
>CAJMDF010000031.1 GCA_905212085.1 uncultured Clostridium sp. | reverse complement strand
ACAAGAAAAATTTATTATTTTTTAATAATTAAGATGGCAGATTAATAGGGGAATAACCTTTTATTAAAGCCCCTAAATAATGGGAACCCTGCTTTACATATGCAGGTTCATGCAAAGTTGCAACTACTTCATCAACAGCCTTTAACAATTTATTTTCATCTTTTTGGGATAATTTAATATTAGGATCATTCATAAGAAAATCAAATTTTTCGATCAATCCCGTTTTAGCTAAAATATCTAATTTACCACTAGTTCCATCTACATAATTTCCAATATTATCATTATATACTAAACCTTTTTTAGCTTCTTCACTTAAATGATGATTTTTATCTAATTTAAAATCTTTTATTTTTAAATTTTTAACTCTTTCAACTAAATTTCTTGCGAAACGAATTAATGGCACACCATCACCACCAGGTAGTACTAAAATTCCGTTCATAAATAACCTGGAATATAATACATTATTTTCTTTCATAAGATTGCATTCTATATTTAAATAGTTATCATTAATCTTATTTTTTAATACAGGAAATTTCTGTAATACATCTCTTAAAATTGTTAAATCTTTATTATTTTTATCATCTGTTAATTCCATGTTCATAACTATACGACTTTGTGGATAATCAGGTACACTGCTTTCAATAATTCTTGCATAACCTATATTTTTAATGCCTGTAAAACTTATCGGACTAATCATCATTTCTAAAAAATCCTTTCAATCTCACAGTAATAAAATCAAAGAAAAAAATTTTTTAACAATATAAATAATTTTCAACTTAATTTCTTTACATAATTTAACTTATTTACATCATGAAAAAGTAATTGTATTATTATATAAGAAAAGTGAAAATATTTTTATATTTGAAAAGGTAAGGAAATTGACAGAAAAATATTATATAAAAGGTGGTACCCCTTTAAAAGGTGAAGTTTCAATCGGCGGAGCAAAAAATTCAGTATTAAAATTAATGGCTGCCGCTTTATTAGCAAAAGGCGAAACAAAAATTTATAACGTTCCAGATTTAACAGACGTTGAAATTATGCTAAGTGTAATTGCACAATTAGGTGCTAAAACAACATATGATAAATCTGAAAAATCTGTAACTATTGATGCAACAGATTTAACAAGTATTACTGCAAAATATGAACTTGTAAGCAAAATGAGAGCTTCATTTATTGTACTTGGAGCATTAGTTTCAAGATGCAGAGAAGCAATTGTTGCATTACCTGGCGGATGTGCAATCGGAGAAAGACGAGTTGACTTCCACATCAAAGGGCTGGAAGCTCTTGGAGCTAAAATAAAAATCGAAAACGGCTATGTTCATGCAAAAGTTCCAAAACTTGTAGGAACAGATATTTATTTAGATATTCCATCTGTTGGAGCTACTGAAAACATAATGCTAGCATCTATCTTAGCAGAAGGCTCCACAAGAATTCAAAATGCAGCGCAAGAACCTGAAATTGTTGATTTAGCAAATTTCTTAAATTCAATGGGTGCAGATGTAGTAGGCGCAGGCACATCAGAAATTGTAATTAACGGAGTAAAACAAGATAACTTACATCCAATTGAATACACAACAATCCCTGACAGAATTGAAGCAGGTACATTTATGTCTGCAATTATTGCAACAAAAGGTAAAGCAATTATCAAAAACGTATTCCCTGCACATTTAACATTCTTTACAGACAAATTATTAAAAATGGGAGCTAATATTAAATTAGTAGAACCAACAACTTTAGAAGTTTCTTGTAAAAACAGATTAAATTCAATTAACTTTGTAACTCAGCCATACCCTGGATTTCCAACAGATTTGCAGTCAATGGCAATGACACTTTTGACTACAGCAAACGGTGTTGGAATAATTACAGAAAGCTTGTATGAAAACAGATTTATGCAAGTTCCTGAATTACGCAGAATGGGAGCTGATATTCACCAAGACAGAAATCATGCAATTATAAAAGGCGTAAAAAAATTAACAGGAGCTACATTAGCAGCAAGCGACTTACGTGCAGGAGCATCATTAGTTGTTGCGGCATTAATGGCTGATGGCAATTCTACAATCGAAAATCTACATCATATAGATAGAGGATACGAAAATTTCGAAAATAAGCTAAGATTATTGGGAGGTAAAATAGAGAGAAAAAATGATGAACAAATCATTACTCCTGTTGAGCCAAAAGTGAACCTAACGGAGGGCTTATTGTAATGGCACCTGCATATAAACGCTGGTATGATCATGATCCATTATTACTTGAAGTAATTGAGCTTTTAAAAAATTATCAAACAGAATTAAGAGCTCAAGCTGAAATTTTCTTACAAAAAATAGAAGAAAAAGTCTCTAAAGAGACTATCGATAAATTCTATGCAATGGTCAAACCCGTTAATGCAAATAATCGTTGGTATGATAAAGATCCTGTAATATCAAAAACAGTTGAAATTTTAAGAATCGTACCACCCGAAGCCCAAAAAATTTGTGCCCAAAACTTTATAAGAACTCTTAAAGAAATGGGCATAGAATATGAAAGTCCAAATAAAACAGATGTTAAATAAAAAAATAAAAAAGCTCTGAATACAGAGCTTTTTTATTTTATGATAAAATTAAACTATGTTTAAAATTAATGTGCCTGAAAATAATGAAAATTATGCTTTGTTCGAGAGATATCTTACAAAGTCGTTTTCTTTTGCAATAACAGGTCTTACAACAATTTTAAGATTATTTTTAATAACTAAAATAAAAAAAATTACAGATAAAAAAATTCTTTTTATCACATCTACTGAACAAAGTGCCCTTAAATATCAAAACGATTTACTAAAAGCTTTTAATACAAAAACTGAACTTATGCCGTTCCAGAATATTTCAATGTATGAAAGTGTATCTCCCAATCGTTATGATTACGCAGAGCAAGTAAGAATTTTAACAGAAAAACCTGACATTGTAATTTGTCCAGTAAAAACATTATTAGAAAAATTCCCGACAGAAAATTTCTATAAAGAAAACTCCATTACACTAAAAATAGGGGATGAAATTGATGTAAAAGAGATTTCTCAAAAATTTATAGACTTAGGCTACAAGCGTTCGACAATGGTATCTGATATTGGAGAATTTAGTATTCGTGGCGATATTATTGATTTTTATTCTCTTGATAATCACCCCACAAGAATTGAGCTTTGGGGCGATGAAATTGTAGATATAAGATATTTCAATAACGAAACTCAAAAATCAATAGAAAAATTATCATCTGCAGAGATTATGCCGATGTATAAATTTACAATAAAAAACGGTATTCCCGATGAAATTAAACTGGAAGATGAAGACGGATATTTTGAAGGAATAGAAATTTATCAAAACTATTTTAATAACGACCTTGTAAGTATTTTGGACTATTTCAAAGATTATATAATTGTCTTTGATGAAATATCAGAAATTTATTCCAAATACGAATTTACAGACAAAAATTATGAAGAACAACTTCAAGAAAATTTAAAATTAGGTCTTAACATTGATTTGAAAGGCAGAAATCATATACCTTTTGAAGATTTTATACAAAAAATCGCAGGATTTGTAAAAATAGGTCTAAATAATTTCCTTGACAGTGAAACTGAAGAAATTGTCGAATTTAACACTCAAACAGTACAAAATTTTGGTGCAAAACTTGATGATATTGCAAATTATATTAATTCAAAGCAGGATTATGACATAATTATAGCAACAGATTATCCAGAAAGAGTTAAAGAAATTCTTTCAGAAAAAAATATTTTTGACGTTGAGTATAATGAAAGCATTTCCTCTCACGGTTCCGTACTTGAAGATTTTAAAACCGTAATAATTACAGATAGAGAATTATTTAACAAACGAACAAAAGAAATTACCTCAACTAAACGTTCATACTATAAAGAAAAACCTGAATATATTGAAAATATCAACGACATAAAAGAAGGTGAATATGTAGTCCACAGTATCCATGGGGTAGGTATTTATAAAGGTTTATCACAACAAGAAATTGACGGACAGCTCAAAGATTATCTGACAATTGAATATGCGAACAAAGACAGACTTCATATCCCGGCAGAACAAATTAACCTGCTCGTAAGATACAGAGGTTCAGGGGCACTAAAACCTAAACTTTCAAGAATGGGCGGCAAAGATTGGGAAAATACAAAAACTCGAGTAAAAAAAGAAGTTGAACAAGTAGCATACGACCTTCTGAGACTTTATGCAAAACGAAAAATGCAAAAGGGAATTCAGTTCTTGCCTGATACAACATGGCAGGTTGAAATGGAAGAAGCTTTTGAATATACAGAAACTCCAGATCAAATGAAAGCCATAAATGATGTAAAAGCAGATATGGAAAGCGAACAACCAATGGATAGGTTGATATGCGGAGATGTAGGATTCGGCAAAACAGAAGTTGCAATGCGAGGAATATTTAAAGCTGTCACATCAGGCAAACAAGTAGCAGTAGTAGTTCCAACAACAATTCTTGCATTCCAACATTTCCAAACAATTTCCGAAAGATTTAAACCATTCGGCGTAAATGTAGAATTATTATCACGTTTCCGCTCCCAAAAAGAGCAGAAAGAAACCGTAAAACATCTCGCAACAGGAGAATGTGATGTTGTTGTCGGGACTCATAGACTGTTACAAGATGGAATAATATTTAAAGACTTAGGTCTTTTGGTAATTGATGAAGAACACCGTTTTGGAGTACGACACAAAGAAAAACTAAAACAATTACGAGAAAACATTGATATTATTACAATGTCAGCAACCCCAATTCCAAGAACACTTTATATGTCATTATCAGGCATTAAAGATATGTCTATTATTAATACCCCGCCTAAAAACAGACTTCCAATCAAAACTTACGTCGGTGAATGGAATGAAAATATGGTAAAAAATGCAATAATCCATGAATTAGACAGAGAAGGTCAGGTATTCTATCTTTATAATAGGGTAGAAACAATTGACGAATTTAAAATGCAATTACAAAAATTAGTTCCGAATGCGAGAATTGCAATTGGTCATGGTCAAATGGATGAAAAAACATTAGAAAAAGTAATTATTGACTTTGCAAACCATGAATATGATATTCTGCTTGCAACAACAATTATTGAAAATGGTATAGATATTCCGAATGCTAACACAATGATAATTCACAATGCAGATAAATTCGGACTTGCTCAATTATATCAATTAAGAGGACGAGTCGGACGTTCTCAACGTCAAGCATACTGTTATTGCTTCTATACAAAATCAAAAGAAATTACCCGAGATGCCGTACAACGTCTTAAAGCTATAAAAGAATTTACAACACTTGGCAGCGGTTACCAAATCGCAATGAGAGATGTCGAAATTCGTGGAGTCGGTAATATTTTAGGAACAAAACAACACGGGCATATGGTAAACGTCGGATTTGACACATACTGTCAATTATTAGAAGAAACAGTACAAGAATTACAAGGTCAAATCGTTGATAAATCAAATCCAACTATAGTCGATATTAATGTCACAGCCTTTATCCCTGATGAATGGGTAGGCTCTGCGGAACAAAAAATGATTGAATATAAACGTCTGGCGGATGTTAAATCTGATATTGAACTTGATTATATTACAGAAGAGTGGAAAGACAGGTTCGCAAAACCGCCTGAAAGCGTTGAAAACCTAATAAAATTAATCAAGATAAGACTTGCTGCCACAGATGTGAAAATTTCATTAATCAGAGAAACAGAAGATAATATAAGAATTTATACTCCATTCAGTCAGGCAGAATGGAAAATTATTCAAAGAACATTACCTGCAGAAATATTAAAAAGAATAAAATTTACAATTGCTCCAAAATCTTGCACTGAAGGAAATTCTATATTATTATTAAACAACTCGTACATGAATTTTAATGAAGTATTTAACATTTTAACAGATTTGTTTTATTATATACATAAAACAAGTAATGAATTTAAATATTAAAAGAGAGAACCTATCAAACACATAAAAAAAAGGAGACATTATGAGAGGGAAAAAATTACTTGCAACACTAGCTATATCAGCAGTATTGTTTGCAGGATGCGGTCTTAAATCCGGAGAAGCTATCATTAAAGTTAATGATAAAACAATTACTCAAGGACAATTTGACCAAGAATTTGACAAACAAGCAGGAAGCGGTATTGCAAAAGCTCTAGGTATTGATGTAAAAGATGATAAAAACAGCTTTTTATATCTTTTAATAAAAGATAGAGTAATTAATGAATTAATTGTAAAAACTTTATTGGATGAAGAAATTGCAAAAAGAGGAATTACTGTAACAAATAAAGATGTAGATGATGCTGTAAAAGAAATAATAGATAAAGTAGGCTCAAAAGAACAACTTAATGCTCTATTAAAAGAACATGGTATGTCTAACGCCCAATTTAAAAAAGATTTGAAAGAAGAAGTTAAAATGAAACGCTTAGCAGAACAATTAGGCTCTGCAAAAGTATCTGATGCTGAAGCTAAAAAATTCTATAATGAAAATATAACTAAATTTAAACATCCTGATAGAGTAAGAGCTTCTCATATTTTAATTGCAGCAAATCCAGAAGAAATTACAGCTAAAATAAAAGCTGATCCTAAAAATAAAGGACTTGATGATGCAGCTATAAAAGCTAAAGTTCAAGAAGAACTTAATGCCAGAGAAGCTAAAGCTAACCAAATTTTAGCCGAAGCTAAAAAAGATTTAACTCAATTTGCAAAAATAGCTAAAGAAAACTCTGAAGATACAACAACTGCTTCTAAAGGCGGCGATTTAGGTTTCTTTTCAGAAAAAGAAATGGTCCCAGAATTTTCAAAAGCAGCTTTTTCTATGAAACCAAATTCTATATCTGAAAAACCTGTAAAATCTCAATACGGATATCACATTATAATGGTTACAGACAGAGCTGCTGCAAGCCAAGATCCGTTTGAAAAAGTAAAAGAAAATATTAAAGGATATCTTGCAAATCAAAAACAAATAGAAATGATTGATCAATTAACAGAATCTTTAAAGAAAAATGCTAAAATTGAATACATAGATCCTTCATATGATCCTGCAAATGTTCAAAAAGGAGTTCAAGATTCAATAAAAAATAGCGGAGAAACTGCTAAAAAAGTAAAAGCTGATGCTGAAACTAAAGCTAAAGCTAAAGCAAAAAAATAAATAAAATAAAATAGAAAAAAAGACCGATTAAAAATCGGTCTTTTTTTTTATAAAAATAAAGTAACTCATAAGCCGTGTTCTGTTTCTAAATAATCATCTGTCTGGTATTGAAATTACTTTCAATCTCTAGCGATATTTTTGAAGTTGGCGGACAGCCTTTATAGCCTTCAATTTAATCTTGCATTCGATTGGGGTTTACCTAGCTGATACTTTCCAGTATCACTGGTGATGCTCTTAACTCACCGTTGCACCATCGCCTGTGATAAAAAATCCATTGGCAGTCTTCATTTCTGTGGCACTATCCACCGGCTCACGCCGTCCGGAGTTTCTCCGGCAACCTGTCCTTGAATGCACGGACTTTCCTCACTTAGAAATATTCTAAGCGCGATTATTCGATTACTTTATTATAAAGAATCTCTAATTGAGGTATTAATTGTTACAAATTCAATAGCCTTTGTATCCTCATCAGCTATTTTTAATTTTCCTGTAGCCATTATCTCAATTACATATTGATCAAAATCATCTTCACTTGAAGCAGCTTGTCTTGCATTTGGAGGATCATCACCATTTACATCTATAAGAATTTCACCAATTCCGGCATCTGCAGGAGAAAGTTTTTCCTTTGTCCAAGCTCCTTCTGTTTTTGATAAATCCCATTTTACACCATCTGTAGTATAGAAAACAGAATCAGTTCCTGATTTAACATTTAATTTACTTCTGAATAAACCTTCAAATTTAGTATCTCCTGAATATGTTTCTCCTTCATAAGTAACTGAATCTTCAGCATCAAAACCCCAAGCGCAATAAAAGTTTTCAGAAGCCTCTGCACCGGTTTCACAAGCCTCACGCATATCAGGATATAATCTTGCATCATTGATTAAAGAAGATACAATCTGTTCAGTTGTATAAAATGTCTTTTTTATCATCATTTTATT
The DNA here is from genome assembly GCA_905212085.1 of uncultured Clostridium sp. GTDB lineage: Bacteria > Cyanobacteriota > Vampirovibrionia > Gastranaerophilales > Gastranaerophilaceae > Stercorousia. Next base: position 15,945 of record CAJMDF010000031.1, on the reverse strand, counting down.
TTTATTAGGTCTTGTTTTCATAATTGTCGGAGTAACAACTGCAACCAAAATTCCAATAACCGCAAGAGCTATCATCAATTCGGTTAAAGTAAAACCTTTCAATCTTCTCATAAACATCCTTCCTATAATTGTTATATTAATATAATAACATATATGCCTATTTTTTTCAACAGACAAGATATAGTCGAATAATATAAAAAAAGGGATTTTATATTAATGAACTCTTTGTAAATTTTTATTAATTAAATAGCAAAATAATCTATTCAGACGAGTTAATAAATTATTCAATCTGCTAGGATAAAAAATAAGATTGAATAAAAATAAACAAGAGGGTTATAAAGTATGGTCGATAACAGATCAGCAGGATTCTTTGGAATCGGAGGCTCTTTCAATTTCAAAAGCGGAGATATTTCCGGTACTGCAGCAAAAACCCAAGATGATAAAATGGGGCAAGGCGGGGAATATTTTGCGCAACAAAAAAGAGAAGAAGATGAAGAAAATCAAGACAGTCAAAAATACACTGATAGGAGTGCACAGTTACGTGCGACATTAAACTCTCTTGCAATGATGAATGTTGCAAATGTTATAAATGCAAAGAAAAAAGCTTTAGAAGAACAAAAAAAGCGAGAAAAAAATTCTAAAAATCTTTCAAGAGAAGAAAATGCAGAATTAGAATTAGAAGAAGAATTTTATAATATTGCGAATGAAATCAAAAAAGACAAAGACAAATAAACATTAAAACTTATGCTGCTACAGCTTCTTCATTTTCTTTGTCTTTTTTAATAAATAAAAATTCACCTTTATAAGATGGTGCTGAACCGTTTTTATCTTTGCCTGCACCTAAACTTATAATACTGTTGAATGCATGAGCTGTTTCTGCTTTTTGAGTATTACCAACTCCTTCATTCAAAGCTACTGTAATTTTACCTTCAACATTTTTTTGAACATTTTGAGCAGCTTTTGCATTCAAATATTGAATAGATTGCATAACTTCTTGATTTAGTTGAATTTGAAAACCTGAATTGTTCATTGCAACCTGACGAGCAACATTTGTGTCTACTTTCCCGCTATACAAATCAATACCAATATTGTTTGCAGATTTAAAAATATTGTTTACTGAAGAAGAATTTGTATTGTATTGACTATTTTTTTCTGCAGCACGTTTTAAAATTTCATTTGAAACTTGCTTTAAAGTTGTGGTATCAATTCCTAATTTGTATTGTGCGTTAAAAAGACCAATTGACATATCCTAAATCCCTTTTTTTGTTTCCGTAATCATGTATTCGGCCTAATTGAGCTATTTCTTTAAGATTTCAAGTAATCTTGTTACAATTCTTAATGCTTTATATAAAAGTAAGCAATTTTTATTAATTTATATACTTTATATATATACAAAGTATATAAATCGAGAGAATTATTATGAGTTTAGATAGCGCAATATATGCCCTAAGTAATTTTAACGCACTTGCAGGAAGTGCATTGGGAGCTGTTGATGCAAAAAATCGAGGAGCATCAGCAGGCGATGCTTTAATGGGTTTTGGTTTTAATGTTATGAACGGAGCTTTAAGAAATGAAGCTGCGAGAGAAATACACAATCACACAGGCAGTTATCTTGGCTATGCAATAAATTCAGCAGCAGGCTACGGAAATCCTGTCGCAAATGCGAACGGAACTATGGGACTTATCGGAGCATCAATGTTGACCTCTCCTTTTGGAATTTTCGGATGCGGATTTAACCCATATATGACATCCTCAATATACGGATGTGGGCCTTTCGGGAGAAGCTTCTTTGGCGGAGGATACAGTTACGGAACAGGATTTATGTTTGGCGGACCAACATTTTTTGGGGTCAGAGGATTTTTGTGCTAATCAGCTTCTAACATATTAACTTTATTAAAAACATCATCTAAGATATTCTTGGTGGTGTTTTTGTTTAGCAATATTTGCTGAACTGCCGTATTCACAACTGTATTCACTTCTTTTTGATCTTTTAGAGTTTTAAATGAAGGCTCAATTTTATAAAGTTGATTTGCACTAATTACACGAGCTTTTGCCATAAGATCATTTTTATCATATGTAGTATAAAAATCATCTTTTAATGTTTTCTCATTTACAGCAAGGACGTTAGTCAATTTTGCAAGTTCTAATTGATTTTCATAGTTTGTTAAAAATAAGGCAAATTTTAATGCTTCTTGTTTATGTTTTGCTCTGACAGGGATTACAAAATTCATTAAAGAAAAATCATTCTGACCTAATTTCCCTGTAATTTGGGGAGATACATCTGTATTTTTATAAGTAGACGGAGCATTTTCTTTAATCATATTTAAAAAATTTGCCCCAGCTTGAAAAAATACTATTTGTTCAGCCATGTATTTTTCTAATGCTTCACGATGAGTCTGAGTTACAGATTCTTTTGGGATTAAATCTTTTGCATACAAATTTTTAAAATACTCAAATACCTCAATTGATTGTTCTGAATTTATATTGAGAGCCGTCACACCGTATTTATTTAAAATTCTCAACATTGTATCATTTTCTGTAATATTAGGAAGAAGAATATATGCACCAGTTTTTTCTTTTATCAAAGGTGCAATTTCCCCTAAATCTTCAAACGTTTCTGGCATTTTAGTTCCAGACTTCAAAAGAAGTTTTTTATTATAAATAGTTACTGCAGAAGTTGCATACCAAGGAAGAGAATACAATTTCCCGTTATATTTTAAAGAATTTATAATATGTTTATTAAATTGTTCTGTATACTGCTCATCAATTTCGTATAATGCCCCTCGTTGAGCCAAAAGAGCTGAAAAATCGGGGTTTAAGTTAATCAAATCAGGCGGATTATCACTCAGTACTGACGCTAAAGTTCTTTTTTCACCTTCAGAAAATGGTACATCTACCCATTTAATTTTTATTTCGGGGTTTTGTTCCTCAAACTCTTTTATAACTTTGTTCATATAAGGTGAAAAATCACTCATTTGCAAAGTCCAAAAAATAATTTCATTATTATCCTGTTTCTTTCCATAAGGAATTGTGATTGCGACTAATAAAATTACAACGAATATTAAAAGAAATTTTTTCATTAAACACCCTTTTCAAATTATATTTATTATCATAAAAGCTTTCATACAATGTAAGTTCTTCTTTTATGCTACAATTATACTATGAATAATCTATTTACGGAATTAGAAAATCAAAATAAACAAATCCCGCTTGCAGAAATACTTCGGCCAAAAACTCTTGAGGATTTTTTAGGCCAAAGTAATGTAGTATCACCAAATAGCCCGATTTTAAATCTTCTAAAAACAAACAGGTTGTTCTCTTTAATATTTTGGGGAACACCTGGATGTGGGAAAACAACACTAGCAAGACTAATTGCAACCAAAACAAATGCCAATTTTATTGAAATTTCTGCTGTTACATCAGGCGTAAAAGATATTAAAGATGCTGTCGAAAGTGCCAAAGAAGCACTAAGATGCGGACATAAAACAATTCTGTTTATAGACGAAATCCACAGATACTCAAAAACTCAACAAGATGCACTTTTGCCTCACCTTGAAAACGGAACATTATTTTTAATAGGCTCAACTACAGAAAACCCGTCTTTTCAAGTTGTACCTGCACTTTTATCAAGAGTTCAGGTCGTAAGATTAAATTCAATAGATGATGCAAGTATGGACAAAATTATAAAAAAAGGTTTTGCATACTTGGCAAAAAATTATCTGCCTATGGATTGCGAAAGCGGTGCTATAGATTTTATAATAAACCTCGCAAGAGGCGATGCTCGATATGCTCTTAATGTCGTTGAAAATGCATACTTTGCAAGTGATTTAAAAGACAATAGAAGAAATTTAACAGTAAAAATTATTGAAGAAATCTGCCAAAAAAGAAACACAAGATATTCTCAACAAGAGCATTATGACTGTGCTTCAGCTTTCCAAAAAAGTCTTAGGGGTAGTGACCCTGACGCTGCGATTTATTACCTTGCAAAAATGATTGCAGCAGGTGAAGATCCAAGATTTATTGCACGCAGATTAATCACATGTTCTGCAGAAGATGTCGGGAATGCTGACCCAAATGCATTAAATGTCGCAATTAATGCATACAAAGCTGTTGAATTACTTGGACTTCCAGAAGGTCGAATTCCTCTTGCTCAAGCTGTAATTTATGTTGCCAGAGCTCCAAAATCAAATGAAACAGTAGTTGCAATCGATTCAGCTCTTCATGATATTGAATCAGGTAAAGATTTTCCGCCACCAATGCACCTTAGAGATGCTCATTATAAAGATGCCAAAAATTATGGATTTGGAATAGGATATATATATTCACACGATGCACCAGATGTAAAACAACAATTTTTACCTGACGAATTAGTAGGTAAGAAATATACTAAATAATAAATAAAAAAGACTGATTTAAAAATCAGTCTTTTTCATTATTGAGCTTCTTTTCCTTCCATCGGAATTGTTAATTTTTGTCCGATTGAGAGTTTATTTGGATTTGTCATATTATTTGTTTTCAATACAAGCGACTCTTTATCTTTACTATAAGATCCATAAAATCTTATCAAAATACTTTCCATAGTATCACCGCTTTGTACTGTATAAACTTCATTTGTAGCTGTCGGTTCTTCTTTTTCCGCAGAAGATGGAATAAAGTTTAAACTTAACTTTTCTTTTTTTACATGTACAGGAGAAGAAGTTATTTTATCTTGAATAGAATGTAATCCATTAGCTGAAAAACTAATCATTACGGTCAAGATTAGCATAACAACAGCTCCGATTATAAATCCTGCAGCTAAGTATATGCTTGGAGATTTATCATTTTTTTGATTTACTTTAAAATTTTGCCATAATACATCTAATTCTCGTTCTTTATTCGGTCTGACATAAATTCCAGGAGAATTGTCATATGGGTCATGTCTATATTGAGATAGAGCTTCCAATACAGCCATCTTTTCCTTAGATAAATTTGATCTTCTGATAGTCGAACTTTTCATCTTTCCATACCCTAATAATAAATTGTTCTTAATAAATGAAATATATCATAAGGTAAAATTTAATTCAAGTAGTTATAAAATTGTTACAATTCAAGGGTTTTCAGAACAGACTTAACTTATTTTAACATGCTTCTTGATTTTTCTCATTTTTAATATATTATTAAAATACACAAACTAGCTAGAAAAGGAAATTAAAATTATGTCAAAAAAATGTGATGTATGCGGTAAAGCACCGATTAAAGCAGCGAAATTAACATTCTCGCATAAACAAATTGTTCACACTCAAGAACCTAACTTACAATCTGTAAAAGTTAACGTAAACGGAACAGTTAAAAGAATTAAAGTTTGCACTTCTTGCTTAAGAGCAGGAAAAGTTCAAAAAGCTGTATAAGAGAATACGCTGGAAGTATAAAAAAGAGAACCTTAATAAAGGTTCTCTTTTTTATTATTTTTTAATATTATAACTACATTACAGATTTTTTAAACTTCTTATATTCAAATACAAATTGGAGTTTTATATTTTCTGTTCCCTTTTTCATATTTGAAAATTTGGCATATGGAACACTTTTTTCTGCAGCACTTATAATTGATCTGTCTGTGGACTCATCTCCGGAAGATTTTGCAATATCATATTTCTGTAAACTTCCATCTTTGCCAATTGTTAAAATTATAATTGCTTGAGAATTTCTTCCTGACTTTGGAGGCTGCCAATTACGGTTAAGCTTTGAACTTATTTCCGCCACATATTCTTTTAAATCATTAGCCCCTGATAAAACTTGAACTTCTTGGGGGGTAACTTTTGCTGCATTGACTGTTTCTTCCTTTATATTGTCATTGTTAGTTTCAATTTTTTTATCATCCCCAACATTATCAAGACCTCTAATTTCTGGTCTATCCTCCTGTGCATTTACTTTTTCAACTTGCTTTTCCTCTACAGAACTATCAGGCGTAAAAGCATCTTTTTTTGACTCGGTCTGATTTACATTAGCACTTTCACTTTCCGGAGAGTACAGTTTTGACACATAATTATGAGCCAAACTCAAAAAAGATTCATTATCTACAGGTTTCATATATACATGAACATTTGCAAATGTAGATTTTGGATGATAACTGGACTCATCAAACACTTCTGATTTGATTACTCCCATATAATTTGTTTTAATATTTGATTTTAAATATGCAACTTTCTCAGCATTTTCACCTGATTGAAATTTAATTGCATACAAATACTCTTGAGGATTAACATTTTTTATTGAATCTGTGTCAACATAAAGATAGAAATTAGAATCATCTGTATCTACAGGAATCCAATCCGTAGCATGCGCAAATGATCCTGACATTAAAAATAACATTAATAATAATAAACTCTTTTTCATAATCTAATTCCTTTTCTATATTAATTAAATAAAAAATAAAAACAGAAAACAAGGATTAAATGAATGATTTCCACCAAACTAATGAATAAATTTATTAAGTGATGTTACAAGATTGCAAAATCTATTTGTCTTTTTTCTATATATAAAATACAATATTATTGGAGAAATTTAGAGGGATAGAAGATGATATTAGAACAAGAATTGAAGGGGAAAACATTATCTCCTCAAGAAGTGAGAAGTATTTTAAAAACAGATAATAAAGAAATTGTCGAGTTATGTAAACGAGCTTCTATATTACCTAGAAAAAATAGCAAAGGACAAACTTATTTTTCTTATGAAGAAGTAAAGAATTTAAGAAGAGTACAAGCAATGAAAGGTGCATCTTTACCTCCTGTTAAAACAGAAGTAAAACAAACATCTGCAATCTTAAATATCCTAAATTCTTTAAAAGAAATGGAAAATAAGTTAAGCAACAGAATTGCCAAAGTTATCGATGAAAAATTAGAAGGCATGGATGAAGTTGTTGTTGAACTTATCCGTTGCAAAACAGATAACGAAACTCTAAGACAAAAAATTATTGATTTAAATAAAGAAATTTATCAATTAAAAAATGACCTGCATGCTTACAAACCTGTAGGTTTAGGATTTTACAAAAAGAAAGAAAAACACGTTTGGGAATAACAAGATTATAATGCTTGCCCGCCAATAACTAAAGGAATTAAAACATGGCAGTAAAAGAAAAAGAAAATGATACAACATCAAATTTAGATGAAAGAAGCAAAGCTTTAAAACTCGCAATAGAAAAAATCGAAAAAGATTTTGGAAAAGGTTCAATCATGAAACTAGGAGATAAAGCTACCGTAAATGTAGATGCTATCCCAACCGGAGCCCTTTCTCTTGATGTTGCACTAGGTATAGGCGGAATTCCAAGAGGTCGTATTATTGAAATATATGGACCAGAAAGTTCAGGTAAAACAACTTTAGCTCAACATATCGTAGCTGAATGTCAAAAAAGAGGTGGCATTGCAGCTTTCGTTGACGCTGAACATGCGCTAGATCCGGAATATGCAAGAAATCTTGGTGTTCAAGTAGATGATTTATTAATTTCTCAACCTGATACAGGAGAACAAGCACTTGATATTACAGAAGAACTAGTTCGTTCAGGCGCTGTAGATGTAGTAGTAGTTGACTCTGTAGCTGCACTTGTTCCTAAAGCTGAAATTGAAGGGTCTATGGAAGACCAACAAATGGGATTACAAGCCCGTTTAATGAGTAAAGCTTTGAGAAAATTGACAGGTATTATTGGGAAAACAAATACTACAGTAATTTTCATTAACCAATTAAGAATGAAAATAGGTGTAATGTACGGTAATCCTGAAACTACCACAGGTGGTAACGCATTAAAATATTATGCTTCAGTACGTATGGAAATTAAACGTACAGAAGGTGTTAAAGGTGAAGACGGTGATGTAGGGAACCATGTACGAGTAAGGGTTCTTAAAAATAAAGTAGCCCCACCATTTAGAACTGCGGAATTTGATATTATCTTTGGCAAAGGGATATGCAAAATCGGTAACATCTTAGATGTTGCAGTAAATCTTGATATTGTAAAAAAAGCAGGTTCTTGGTTCAGCTTTAATGAAGAAAAATTAGGACAAGGTAGAGATAAAGCAAAAGAGTTTTTATCTGAAAATCCTGATATTTTAAATACTATAGAAACTTTAGTAAGAGAAAAATTAGCTGCATCATAGAATATTAACGAATGTAAAGCAGCTAAAAAACGGATATAACACTAATTTTAGTCAAAAAACATGTTTTTGTTATTATTTTATTAGCAACTAAAAACATGTTTTTCTTTTATATACATACAATATAATGTGTAGAAATTGGAGGTAAATACCCAAATGGAAGTCAAAGCAATTAATAGCAGTTTAAATGCCTTGAATTTTGAAGGCAAAAACAAAACTCACAATAAAAAACAACATATACACCATTATCAAGAACAACAAAGACCGATCTCTAAAGATTCAAGTAAAGCAATGCGCAATATGATGTTAGGGCTAATGGCATTAGGTGCGACATCAGGGACAATAACAAGCTGTGCACCTGAAGATATAATTGTAGAGGCAAACTCATCCTCATCAGCATCATCTTCTGCGACTGCTAATGTAACAATCATTGGTGGTAATTGTAACCACCATGATACAATTACAATTATAAAACCTGATACAATTCATGATACAGATACAATAATTCATACAGAAATTAAACCTATATATGTAAAAGATTACCCATTCCATATCGGCGATTCATTAATTGCTCAAGGAGAAAATATCGGTATTCCGATTGATGGTCCTGTACCTGATGGATCCGGTCTTGACAGTGTTGTATATGTAGGTTCAAAAGCTCATAACAGATATGACAACAAATTCTATGAATCAATGGTAGACAGTATTGGCACAAATAAAAGAGAATTAGCTGTTGTAACAAAAGTTGTAGATTTATATGATTCAAAAAATCCAAAAACATCATATTTAAAATCTGTAGTAACAGATGTACCTGGCAAAGGTATAAAAATCACAAGATATGTTTCAAATTCTCCTAAAAAACCTGAAGATGACGAACAATACTTATGGAATTATGCAGGTTACGAAGTCCGCACAAACGGCCGAGACAGAAAACAAAATATCCGTTCAATATTTGATAATAACAACAATTTAATTTACCGTGGCAATTACGAAAGAGGAACAGAAGCAGGTTCATTCTTATATGGTTCATTAATTATTGATGAAGAAACTGGGGAACCATATTATGATGAAGATGGAAATCCTGAATTTGCACAATATGACTTTGACCAAGCAGTTGTATATTCAGATTATGCCAAAAGGGGTGAAGATTACAGACATCCAGGTTGGAAATACGGCGAATAATAATACAAAAAACTTTTTCTACACAACTTGTAAACACCCACTTGAATAAAGGGGGTGTTTACGTTATATAATAAAGATTATGAAAACATTAGCACAATTTATTCAACATAAAAGGGATGAAATAGGCCTATCTCCAAAAGGATTAGCAAAAGAAAGTAATCTTGCGCTAAATTATATAGAAGATATTGAAGCTGGGAAAGAACTTTTTTTGCCTGTGACAGTTAGACAAAACTTAGCTAAAATCCTAAAATGTGACCCAAACGAAATCAAATCATTAGAAAAAGATTTTACAAGCTATACAGTATCTCAAGAAATAATCGATAGCTTAAAAGAATTGATTTTAAATGGCGCAGGCGGATTAAAATGTCCAAAATGCGGCGCTCCATTAGTTACAAGAATTGCAAGATTATATGATTTAGAAGACAATTTAATGCTTCATCCTAAAGCTCATTGTTCAAAATGTTCATTCCACATAACAGAATAACAGCTTGAAATAAATATAAAATAGTTTATAATATAAAATAGCACATTTAAAACTAAATATGGGGACGTTTTGGATTTGACAGGATGTTCGGTTGAGATGAATTGCGGGTCCGAGCGCTGTTCTCGGTCATCAACGAGCAAACTAAATTAAATGCTAACAACGTAATTAAAGCAGACTTCTCTAGAGCTCAAGCTTTAGCTGCATAGTCGCTAATTATAGCTACTCATATTGCCCAGCTTGCCGGTGATATGGGTCCATCATGCAAGCGGCAGTGCATCGATGACGGTAGATGCATCAAGATAACCGTTAAAGGTTAGTGTTTCCGAAAAAAACACTTTGGATTATAAAAAAGGTTATGATATTCCCTGCATAATCCGAGAGAATTAATATCTACACTCGTAGAAGTTTGTCAAGATCCATTTTGGACAGGGGTTCGACTCCCCTCGTCTCCAATTTTGTCAGTCATAGCAAGGGTTAGTGCTATCTTATATGGAGCAAATACGCGCACAGTGTGCAATTTTGCAAAATCAAGAGAATTTAGAAAGAGAGAATTTAGACAAATTTTGGGTTATGGGATCGCAAATTCTCTTTTGGCAAACAAAAAGAGTCCTTTTGTAAAAGCTTTTGTAGTGTATATTTTAGCCTAATTGGATATTTGTTAGACTTTCGTTTTTCCAAATAAGTTTACATAGTTTCTTTATTTTCAGTTGAGAATTTTCTTACAAGGTAGTTTTCGACTACCCCAAGCCAATTTATGACAATATTGCAAATGTTTACTTTCCACATCCGGATCACAAGGTGTCGAACCATTAATTTTGTTTTTCAGTCGAACTTGTTAATAAATTTATTACGACTTATTTTGCCAGAGGCATAAATTAGAATTGTATAAGAATAAGAAAGACAATATTATGATAAACAACAATCCAAAAATCCACGCATATTTTGTAAAAAAAACAAGTTTAGTTGAAGATTTAATGAGTAAAGATAATGAAAAAGTTTTGTTATTAACAAACGATGATAGAACTCGTTATTTAAGAATTTCAGCAAATGGAAATTTAGTAGGAGATAATATTTGGAATGGAGAAGATGTTGATAGGTATTCTTTGCAAATTTCTGATAAATTTATAAAAATTTATCAAATGGCTAAAAGCTTTTATAAAGAATTTTCAAAAGAAAGAGCTGAAGTATTTGAATTTTCTTATACTATATCAGATGTTTTATTTCAGGAAATAAGCAATAAATTAAAAGAGCTGGGTATATTAACGCTAAATAAATTCTGACATTGTGGTTTTTGTGATAAATATAAAAATGGAGGTATATATGAAAATAGAAAAAAAGATTTTAGAAATTCATGACGAAACGGATCGTGTTGATATTGGGGAATCAACATACGATATTGAGGATTTAAAAAAAATTGTTATTGATCAAAGAGATAAGATTAAAGTTCCAGATGAAGAAATCGATTCATTAAAAACAGCTCCAGATTTATGGAAGGATGAAAAATGGAGAATATATGGGGATTATACAAACGAAGAGAAGACACATTGGTGGGAAAAATATAGAAATATTAATACTATAGAGGTTAGCAATTATGGAAGAATCAGAGTTAATGGAAAAATAAATTCTGAAGATATGGAATTAATTGAAAGTTTTACCTATGAAAAAATTTATCAGATTGTTGCTAAAACTTGGTTAAGTTGTGAACATATAAAAGAAAAATGTCAAAATAAAACTTGTCAAAATGAAAAATGTCAAAAATGTACCGTACCAAAAAATTTAAGAGTACAAATACATCATATCAACAATGATCCAAGAGATAGTCGAGTTAAAAATTTAATTTGGATAAATGCTTGTGATCACCATTCCATTCCAAGACAATAGGTCGTATTATATTAATGGGCAATATTTATAACAGAATTACTAAAATGGCGAGATAGTGTAAACATTATCTCGCCAAAAATTAAAACAAATGTTTAATATGCTAGACTAATTTTTTGTATTGTTCTAGCACACTATCAGTTGAATCATAAATCATAGGAAGCACTTCCTCACCTTTATCATTCAAAATTCCAAATTGTCCATTAACTCCATAATCATCTAAAACTCCGATTAAAAAATGATTATTTGCAACCCCCTCAAATCTTTCAATTATTGAGTATTTAAAATCTGTTAGCTGCTTATTTTCACTATGAAAAAGAGCAAATTGTTTTGTATCAAAATTTTGGACCTTCCATAAATTTTCTAATAAATGTTTACAGCTTTCATATTTAAATATAGATTCTATTGGTTGAATTTCTAATTTTGCCAATTTAATCTCATTAAAAGTTTTTTCTTTAATTTTTAGTGCTTCTTTTTCTATGGCCTTTAAAAGTGCAGATTCTGATAATATTCTATTTGCTTCTTTTTTAGCGTCTTCAATAATTTTTTGAGCTTCCAGCTTTGCATTTTCAATAATTTGTTCTGTCATAATATTCTCCTATTCTTCGTAAATTTATATGTAATTATCACCGTTTAAATCTTTTAATTTTATTTTAAGTAACTTTTACGACAAAATAAGTCGGATAGGTTTCTACTAAAATACTTATCGATTTACAAATAACTACGACTCTTTTTGTCGTATTTGAGTTTTATTATGTATAATATAGTAAAACTTAAAACTCGGAGGTTGAAATGTCTAGACTAAATAAAGCAAATGAAATAATAGAACTAGCTATACTTATGCAAAACAGTTATTGTGGATTAACAATTGATGAAATAGCAGATAAATTTAATTGTTGCAGACGCTCGGCAGAAAGAATGAAAGCAGTCTTAACTGAAAAATTCCCAAATAAAATTGAAGAAGTAGAAAATTTTCATGACAATAAAAAAAGGTGGAGATTTAAAAAAGGAACGATGAATTGGCTTATAAATTTTTCGTCTTCTGATTTTGCAAATTTAGAAATGTGCAAAAATTTAATTAAAAATCCAAACAAGCAAAAAGAAATTCAAGAAATTATAGAAAAAATAAAAGCCTTAACACCTGATAAAATTTCGAATGTTGACATACAAGAGCTATTGTATAATCAAGCATATAGCGTAAGACAAGGCTTTAGAGAAGACATTTCATTGGATATTCTACAAATAATTAATGAAGGAATCTTGAGTCAAAAAAAAATTAAAGCTAAATACTTTGATAAAAATGTTCTTTTAAATCCTTATGGAATAATATACTCAGATAAATTATACCTAGCTGCTCATAATAACTGGGCTGATAAAATTTGGTTATACAGAATATCTAAATTAAAAGAAATTAAACTGACTAATGATTATTTTGATAAAGATGAAAAATTTAATATTCAAGATTATACAAATAAATCTTTTGGAATTTATCAAAATGAAATCTTTGAAGTTGAACTTTTATTCAAAAAAGAAGCAACACCAGATGTTCAGGAATATTATTTCCATCCAACACAAACTGGCAAATTAAATAATGATGGAACATATACTTTAAAATTTAAAGCATGCGGAGAATATGAAATCATTACAGAACTTTTAAAATGGCGAGATAGTGTAAAAATAATTGCACCTCGAAAATTAAAAGATGAATATAATCAAACAATTTTAGCTATGGTAAAAAACATAAAGGAGTAAATTATGGATAGAATGCATACATTAGAATTTATACAAGAACAAATAAACAATTCTACAATAATGACAAAAGAGGAAAAAGATGCCTATTTAAAAACATATAAAAAAAATTATTATGCGTGGCTTGATGACCTAAAATGTAGATTAAACAATTACGCCCCACTATTTAATGATCTAGAAACAAGAAAAAGTATTTCTCCTTCTTTTAAATATGTAAAACATAATTTAAAAGGTGAAATTTGGAAAGAATTTCCACTAAACAATAAATATACAGTGAGTAATCTTGGCAGAATAAAATATGAAGGAGTAATACAAAAACAAAAAGATGAAAAAACACAATATGTTACACTAGCAAATGAAAAGTTGAGAAAAGATTATATTTATAAATTTGTTGCATACACCTTTCTTGGGAAAAAAGACGGAGATGGCTATCAAGTACACCATATAACAAACGATGGTTATTATAATACAGTTGATAACTTAGTATTACTGACAAAAGAAGAACATTCTTATGTCCATGGATTTAAAGTTTTCAGCTGAACATAATATAAAAAATCACATGGCTTGATTTTAATTTATAGATCGTTTGATTTTGGTGTAAAGTAACACACTGTTTTCAAACTCTTTGTTACTTTCAATCTATGTAAAGACGTAAAAAAGAGACCTATTTAGGTCTCTTTATAAGACAAAAATTCTTTTTCTCGAAATAAAAGAATTTTTTGAAAAGCAAATCTACTTTATATTTTAGCCTAATTGGATATTTGTTAGACTTTCGTTTTCCCGAGAAAAAGGATATTACAAACTTATATCTAAAAATAGGAAATAAGCATAAAATTATTTTAAGAGATATTTAATCTTGACAATTGGGTAAAAAAAATATATTATTAGGTCATATTAGGTCTAATTAGGTATTTTATGTTTGAAAATTTAGATATAAAGATTAATAATCAGATGCTTGCAATTATAAGTGAAATAGATGAGTTCAAAGGCAGTTGGAAACTTTGGCAACAAATGTCACCTGAAAAATTACAAGCATTAAAAAAAGTTGCCACAATAGAAAGTGTAGGTTCTTCAAATCGTATTGAAGGAAATAAGTTATCTGATAAACAAGTTGAAGAATTACTATCTAGAATAAATAAGCAATCTTTTGCAAACCGAGATGAAGAAGAAGTTGTAGGTTATGCAAAACTTGCGGATACAATTTTTGAAGATTGGGAAGTTATTCCTTTATCAGAAAACTATATAAAACAATTGCATAAAATCTTACTTGAATATTCATTTAAAGATGAAAAACATAAAGGTGAATATAAAAAAATATCAAATACTGTAGCTGCTTATGATAGTGAAGGAAAAGAATTAGGAATAGTATTTGAAACTGCAACGCCTTTTGAAACACCTTTAAAAATGCAAGAACTAATAGAATGGACAAATAAAAATCTAAATGATAGATTTTATCATCCACTGATAGTTATAGGTATTTTTGTTGTAAATTTTCTTGCGATTCATCCATTTCAAGATGGAAACGGAAGATTATCAAGAGCTTTAACCAATTTATTACTACTAAAAGCAGGTTATAAATATATACCATACAGTTCTACAGAATCAATTATTGAGGATAATAAAGAAGCATATTATAGAGCATTACGTCAAACTCAAACAACGTTGAAAAGTAACCCTGATTACACTCCTTGGCTTATGTTTTTCTTAAAAGCATTACAAAAACAAAAAATAAGGCTTGAATATAAATTAGAGCATACAGAATCCAAAAAAGTTTCAAATCTTGCTCTACCCAAAATATCTGCAAAAATAATGGAAGTTTTTGAAACAAAAGATCGAGCAACAATTTCTGAATTAGCAGAATTAACCAGCACAAATATTAATACTATAAAAAAACATCTTGCTAACTTAGTTAAACAGAATTATTTAATAAAACATGGAAGTACTCGTGGAGCTTGGTATACTAAAGCTTAGTACCATAAATTTATGAGTTTTTTGTTATGAATAAAACGGCAAAAAAATTATTAAAGATAGGTAATAGAGCAATTAAAAAAGCTCAAGAAAATAATCGTAAAAAAGGTATTCCAAATGTATACAGTATAAATGGGAAGATTATATTTCAATTACCAAATGGAGATATTACAACCCAATATAATTTTTCATAGAAGAGTTTTGTTATACATAAAATAAAGTGTGTCAGAATGATAAGAAAACCTTGAATCCACTTGATATAACTAAAATTTAGAGCAATACTATAAGTATGCAATATGCTAAAATGGAGAAATCTTTGGACATTGTTTCGACTCCCGCTGTCTCCAGTATTTATAAATAGGAGGCATAAGAGGCCTCTTTTTTAATGCAAAAGTTCAGCACCGTGCAGGCTTTCAGGATTTTTAGAGAATTTTCGGTATTTGATTTTAAGAGAAGTTCACTTTTTTAAGCTCAAATTCTCTTTCTGCAAATAAAAAAGGTCCTTTAGAATAAATTATTAACATATTATTAAATTTACAGAAAAACGTAAAATTATAATAGATA
>CAJMDF010000030.1 GCA_905212085.1 uncultured Clostridium sp. | reverse complement strand
TGTGTTATGGAGCGAAGATTTTCTCATGGAAATTTGAAAGATGATAAGCTATGTAACATTATAAAAAGAGAAATTCAAGAGTTTAATAAAGATAAAATTGAAAGCTGTAAAGAATGCGAATTTAGGTATGCTTGCTTTGATTGTCGGCCTGATTCTTTAACAGAGAATGTTTATGCTAAGCCATATTATTGTACATATGATGTTAATAAGGGAAAGTTCATGGATAAAGACGAAGTAATAAATAATATTCTTAATGATATTTAATACAAAATAAAAACAAATTGTAAAAATACAACGCAGAGCAGGTGAAGAAACTGCTCTGTTGTTTTTTACCATTGAAGTGGCACTGCTTTTTAAATTCAACCAGTTGCATTTTCTCCCTCACTGTGGTATAATAAATGTAAATTTCAGCAAGGAGGTAGGCGTTATGGGAATATATCTGAATCCTGGAAACGACTTATTTCAGGAGGCGTTGAATTCTGAAATTTACATTGATAAAAGCATGCTGATTTCATACACAAATAAAAAAATCAGAACGAAAGATAAAAATCTCTGCGTCAGCCGCCCAAGAAGATTCAGGAAATCCATGGCAGCTGATATGTTGGTTGCATATTACAGCCGTGGCTGCGATTCAAAGGAACAATTTGAAAAAAGCCCTGAATTAAAAGCGAAATACGGGTCTTATGAAAAATTTCAATTGGCTCAATTGAAATTGCAATCAATTCATACTTTTGCTCAAAATAATCCAAAATATTCATATAATCCGTCAGAAGCATTTTATAATATGCGAATGGAAGCATATGATAAACATCAGGCTCAATCTGAAGCTTTGATTGCTAATTATAAACAATTGGAAGCTGAATATGAGGCTTTATTAAAACAGCAAAACTCAATTAATAACAGTTTGATGTCTAAATATCAAGTTTCAAATAAAGGTGATTTGTTGACTTCTATGGCTGATAAAAATTCTTTGTATGATCAAGGTTTATATAATAAAACTTCAAGTTCTGTAAATGAAGCTTATTCAAAATTTATTGCAGCGTTGCAGACTGCAAATTATCAAACCCATAAATTAGTTTAAATACCTTAACATATTTGAGATTTCATGCTTGCATTTTTTCATTTATATATTATCATGCAACTTGTAGAGTGCTTACGCCAATAATCACTCAACAAGAAAAGGAAATTAAAATGAACTTAAAAAACAAACAAGAAATTATCAAAAAATACGGTAAAAACGAAAAAGATTCTGGTTCTACAGCTGTTCAAGTTGCTTTAATGAGCCAAAAAATTACTGAACTTACCGAACACCTTAAATCTAATCAAAAAGATTTCGCAACAAAAAGAGGTCTTTTAATGATGGTAGGTAAAAGAAAAAGATTACTTTCTTATTTGAAATCTCAAAATCTTGATGAATATAGAGAATTAATCAAGAAATTGGGTATCAGAGGTTAATTTTTTAACCGATGGTAAAAGTTTTAAAGGCTGTCTTTTGACGGCCTTTTTTAATATCATTTTAACAATGCAAGAGGGTGAGTAGATGAAAACATTAAAATCAATGCGTTTGCAAATAGGAGTTTTTGGAAAAACTAATGTCGGAAAATCTTCTTTTTTGAATAGAGTGACAAATCAAGAAATTTCTATTGTGTCAGATATTGCAGGTACAACGACAGATGTTGTAGAAAAATCTATGGAGCTTTTGCCTGTGGGACCTGTAACATTTTTAGATACAGCAGGATTAGATGATGAGTCTGAATTAGGCGAAAAACGTGTTGAAAAAACGATGAAAGTTATTAATCGTATTGATGTTGCAGTGATTATTTGTGATTACAACGGGCTTGATGATTATGAAAAAGAGCTTATTAAAAAATTTGAAGAGTTGAAAATACCATATTTGATTGTCGAAAACAAATGCGATATTAAAAAAGTTGATATTCCGGATTATAATAATGTTTTATACACATCTGTAAAAGATGATGAATCTCTTGTCTTTAAGTTTAAGGAGGCACTTGTAAAATTGCTGCCTGATGATTTTGTAAATTCTCCAAAGATTGCAGGAGATTTAGTTCCGCCTCAAAGTACGGTAATTCTTGTAATTCCGATTGATAAAGAGGCTCCGAAAGGCAGAATTATCTTACCTCAAGTGCAGACTTTAAGAGATTTATTAGATAGTGATTGTATGTCTTATGTGGTTAAAGAAACTGAATTAAAACAGGCGATTGAAAATTTGAAAACTCCGCCTGCATTGGTTGTGACAGATAGTCAGGCTTTCAGACAAGTTTCGGAAATTGTTCCTGAAAATATTCCTCTTACATCTTTTTCAATTCTTTTCGCAAGACTGAAAGGGGATTTAGATGAATTTATAAAAGGGGCTGAAGCGATTGAAAATCTAAAAGACGGTGATATGGTCTTAATTTTAGAAAGTTGCACACATCATGCAATAGAAGATGATATTGGCAGGGTGAAAATTCCTAATTGGCTTCGCAAAAAGACAGGTAAAAATTTAGTTATCCGTAATTATGCGGGACATGATTTTCCAGATGTAAAGGATTACAAGTTGATAATTCATTGTGGAGCTTGTATGACTAACAGACGTGAAGTGCTATCTCGTATTTTGATTGCAAATCAAAATAATGTTCCTATTACAAATTATGGAGTTGTAATTTCATATTGTCTTGGGATTTTACCGAGAGCTGTTAAGATTTTTGCAAAATAGTTTAAAGTTTTTTTTTAATTCTGCCGTAATATTTAATGTAGAAGAATGATAAAGAAAAAGTTATTTTACGGTAGGATGTTAGTATGTACGATTATCAGTCCACAATAGATGATAAAGAATTAAAGCAGGTCGGTTTGGAACTGATGTTTATGACGCCTGAAAAAGGTGCTGTAGATAATTGGGTTACTGCCGTAGAATTAGCAAAGATGGTTGAACTGCCTGTAGATATTGTTAAAAAAAAGCTTTTAATATTGCGTGATGCCGGTATTGTAAGAGTAAAAGGTATAAATCCTAAATATTGGAAATTCGATGATTACAGTTTTCAAAGAATGGATGAGGATGATGAAGTGTATAAACTGCTTTGCAGTTTTGATGATGTCGATTTTGACAAATATTTCAGTTATTAAATTTCTAAAAAATTTATATTGATATAGAATCTGAAATTGTTTCAGTATAAGATTTAGAGTATTATTCTTATAAAGTAATTTCAGTGTTTTTTATATATTACAGGTAGAGTTTTCCCGTTTTATTTACCGATGCAAAAATGATCAAAGATATTATTTAGAATATCATCAGTGATTACTTCCCCTGTAATTTCATCTAAAAATAACAGTGCTGATTTCAAGTCGATTGAAATTAAGTCTTGAAGCTCGTGAATTTTTGCAGCCTCAAGTGCTTGTGTAAGACTTTCTTTGCATTTAATAAGACAATTTTGCTGGCGTGTATTTGTGATGAATTCCGTATCTTCTAAAGAGAAGTTGTATGATGCTTCTTTAATTTTATTTTTAAGCTCATCAAGTCCTTCTTTTGTCTCTGTTGATAAATAAAAAATACCGTCTTTTCTTTCTTTTACTAAATCGCATTTGTTTGCAATAACTATATGTTTTTTATCTTTTATCAAATCCAGAATGGCTTTGTCTTCATCATCCATTCCTTTAGAAACATCATATAAGAATAATACCAAATCAGCTTCGTCTGCAGATTGTTTAGAATATTCAATCCCGATTTCTTCTACTTTTCCGACTTCATCATTATCTCTTATGCCTGCAGTATCAATTAGAGTAATTGCAACATCCCAATCTAAAGTTTCTTTCAAAACATCACGAGTAGTACCTGCAATATCTGTTACGATTGCACGTTCTACATTCAGTAATGTGTTAAATAATGAGGATTTCCCGACATTTGGTTTGCCGACTATTGCAATTTTTATCCCCTGACGCATTATGTTAGATGAATTTGCAGAAGCAAGGATTGAATTTATTTTATCAAGTGCTTTTTCAAATTCAGAAATTATGTAATCATATTCCGGTTCTGCAACATCTTCAGGAAAATCAATTCCAGCTATAATTTTTGAAAGAACATCAAATATATCTTTTCTTATTTCTTTAATTTTTGTGCTTAGGACACCTGATAAATTTTTAGCTGACTGTTTTGCAAAATCTCTTGTTTTAGCATGGATTAAATCTGCTACAGCTTCAGCTTGTGATAAATCCATTTTTTTATTCAGGAATGCACGTTTCGTAAATTCTCCGCGCTCAGCCATTCTTGCACCGTTTTTCAAAACGACATCAAGAATATTTCTTACAACATTGATACCGCCATGGCAATTAATTTCGATTACATCTTCTCCGGTGTAGCTGTGAGGATTTTTGAATGGTAAGAGTAAAACTTCATCAATTTTTTTATCACCGTCTAAAATCCAGCCGTGAGAAATTTTTCCTGCTTCCAGATTATGTTTTGAATATATTTTATTAATAATATCAAAACTTTTGTCGCCGGAAATCCTGATTACTCCGACACCACCTGTACCAATTGGGGTTGCTATAGCTGCTATTGTATCAAATTCTTGTAAGATGTTCATAATTAAATTATACATCAAAAAAACGGGTATTAATTCAATACCCGTTTTTTGTTTAATTAGATATATTTACTGGTTATTTGTAAAGCAGCAGATGCAGCCATACCATATGGTCCCATTGAACTTAATATTCCTGATGCAAGGTTAGCATAGTTGCTGTAAGTATTTCCTGATGAAGAATTATTCGCAGCGTAAGCCTGAGCATTATAGCTGTTGCCTGATGAACTGTTTTGTTGAGAAGCTCCGATATAATTTAGAATGTTTGAGTTCATTTGATTTTGGATATCTTGTAAGAACCCAAGATATGTATATCTTTGAGATAGTTCATTATTTATTAATTCATCTTGTTTTGCTAAAACATCTTGGGCTAAGTTGTTGATAGATTCTGCTCTGTTTTTTTCAATAGTATTTAAATTATCCATAAATACCGAATTGTCTAAATTGCCAAAACGAGAAGCAACATCTGTTTTTAAATCGTCTAACATCGGTTCGTATATATTGTTAATGATTTTTTGACCATTAAGAGTATATGCATCAAGTTGTGATTGAAGATTTTGTTTTGTAGCATCATCAAAAACATTTACCGAGGACAATGAGTCAGCAAAAGATTTTTGAGCATATTCATACGCTCTTCTTTCATCATCAGACATATTATAATTTGTTGTAACGGTATTTTTCTTTTTACTTGTAGTTGCTTTATTTTGCCCGTTAATACTAATTGCACCTGATGAGTATGAAGGGTATTTTGAAGATTTTCCCATTTTTGTTCCTTTCCGAACAAAAATTTAATGAATTTTTAAGGCGTTGATATAATATTATACCACGTGTGTTTAAAATCTGTAAAGTAAGTTTTGTTTGAGATATAATTTAGTTATGGAAAATTTAGATAAAATTAACGAATTAATAAACGAAAAAAACTATGAAGATGCTAAAAAAGAATTAATTAGCATAATAAGTGATGAAGAAAAAGATGTGGAAGCATTAAAATTATTAGGCTTATGCCATATTAATCTTAATGAATTTAAGGAAGGACAAGCTGTTTTTGAAACAGTTGTAAAATATAAAGATGATGCAACAAGCTGGTTTTATTTAGCAAGTTGTTATGATAATCAAGATGATTTTTTGCATGCAATTTCTGCTTATGAAGAAGTAATTAGATTAAGAAGCAGTTATGTTGATGCATATAAAAATTTAGCTGTTGTGTATGTAAAAAATAAAGAGCCTCAAAAGGCTGTAGATACTGTAATAAAAGCTTTGGATTATGAAAAAAATGATTATACAATTTATTATATTGCAGGTACAGCATATATGGCTTTGAAAAAATTTGATGAAGCTGTTGAATATTTGGAACGAGCTTTAGAATTAAAACCGGATCATTCACAATTGTATAACAATTTAGGGACTTGCTATGTTACTGTGGGTAATCTTGATAAAGCGTATGAAAACTTTTTAAAAGCCAGTGAATTAGACCCTAATAATTCAATTACATATTTTAATATTGCATCAATTTTGCAATTACAAAATAAGCATAAAGAGGCTTGTGAATTTTTTAGAAAAGCGAATGAAATTGAACCTCAGGATAATTATTTGGTATCTTTGGCTCTATCTGAGGTTAAATCTAATCAATTTGAAGAAGCTATAAAACATTACAAAATTTTGGTTACACATAATCCTGAAAAAACTAATTTTAAATATAATCTTGCTTGTTGTTATGATGCTATCGGTGATTATTCCAGTGCTATCGGGATACTTGCTCATCTTGTGTTGCAAAATCCAAAGTCTGTATCTATGTTGAGAAAACTTGCAAGTATTTATGTGAAAATTCATCAGTTTGCTAATGCAAAAGCATTGTATGAAAAAATTCTTATTCAAGGAAATGTTTCTTTTGAAATTTATTATGAGTTTGCTCATATTTGCGTAAAAACTGACGACATGGATAAAGCTGAAAAGATTTTGAAAAAAGTTGTTGATCTTAACCCTGAATTTGCTCAAGCGCATAAGGATTTAGGCGTATTATATTTGAGTAAAAGATTGTTTGATTATGCGGAAGATGAATTTAATCAGGCGTTGAAATTAGCTCCTAATGATTTTGAAATTTTGTTTGAATATGCAAATTATCTTCATGCTACGACAAATTTTGAAAAAGCTGATGAATTTTATCAAAAAGCTCTTGAAGTAGATCCGCATAATTCAGATGCTCTTGGATTCTCAGCATTAAATAAAATTCAATTAAAAGACTTTGATAAAGCTTATGAGCAGATTGAACACGCCCTAGAACATCATGCTAATAATGGTTTTATGTATTTCATTGCAGGGAAAATAAGATTTTTACAAGAGAAATATGAAGATGCAAAAATGTTTTTAATAAAATCTTATGAATTAGAAAAAACTCATGATTGTGAAAATATGTTAGGTCTATGTTATTTCGAATTAGGTAATTATGAACAGGCTAATAATATTTTCAAACATTTGCTTGAGGAAAATCCGTTGAATGTAAATCTTTTATTGAGCAGTGCAAGATGTTATGAAAAATTGAATGATAAAGATTCTGCACTTGCTACTTTAGATAAAATAGTAGATGCATTCCCTGAATGTGAAGAAGCTCAAGAGATGATTAGAGAAATTTCTTAATAAAATCTTATATTATTTTTATTATATTTTCATTCAGTCTTGATAAAATTTTTAAAGTATTTTCAAGTGGATATCTTGTAATATTGTTTATATCTTCTTCAAAATTATCAGGAAGTTTTTGGCAATTTTGTTTTGCATATTGGATAAGTCTTTTTTCTCCAGGGTGCAAAACTTTATTTGCTGCAAAAAGTATATCAAAATAACTTGCCAAAAATGCTGAAATTCTATGATTTAGACTTACATAATCTTTGCGGTTAATAGCTTTTTCTACTTGTTCATAAAATGATGCAGAAATTTTATTTTTCAACAATGGTAAATTGTTATTAATTATATTTTTTGCTAATTCATCCGGGTAATTTGTACAAACTTTTGTTTGTAAATTTTTATACCAATTTTCTGGATCATAAAGGATTATAGAGTTTTTTAAATTAAATACAAAGCAGGTTGAATAACCTACACAAGGATAATGTTTAGTCCAAGTATTTTCAATGGAATTTTCCATCCATTCTCGAGTTCTATACATTAAATCAATTTGGATATTTGTGTTTTTTATAAGCCATTCATCTCCAGGACCAAAAAAGCAGTTATTGATTTCATATCTGTCTGAAAATTTTTTTGCTATATTTTCTCGTTTTTGAATATCTATTTCAGTATCAGAATATACATATATATCATAGTCTGAAGTTTTATCAGATGAGTTTGCTGCTCGTGAACCTGCTAATGAAATTGCTTTTACATTTTCAATTTGTTGAAATTCATTTATTATGTTTTGTATATTATCCATAGTTTGAGTTTATTACAAGCAGACCAAAAAACCAACATTCGATGACTGTTGGTTTTTTGCTTTGAAAAATTTTTA
Organism: uncultured Clostridium sp.; assembly: GCA_905212085.1. Classification (GTDB taxonomy): domain Bacteria; phylum Cyanobacteriota; class Vampirovibrionia; order Gastranaerophilales; family Gastranaerophilaceae; genus Stercorousia. The sequence goes on along the minus strand of CAJMDF010000030.1, from coordinate 17,019 downwards.
ATATCCCTTAAAATCCTAATCAGATTAAATTAAACCTAATACTTTTTTGTACCAAGAGAATGTTTCAATTTCAAGACCGTTGAATGTTGTTTTTAAACATTGATTTTTTAAATAGTTTTCAAATTCGTCGTTAAATTTAGATTTAATCCTTTTTTCCTTTGTTGTTTTAGATGCTAACACTGTCATAGACCTACTCCTTTTTTGTTTCCAATTAGTGACCCCATATATAATTCTTGTTATAATTATAACATATGTTGATAAGGTTTTCTAGTGGCTGAAATTATAGTAGAGGGCGAAATTGACTTATATCGCCAAAAAAATGCTGTAAATTTTTGTAAATATTTTAAGATGCACTATCGACATATCAATAATAATTGTAGTAATAGAGATTTTCAATTGCCTAATAGTATAATCTTTTATTTTTTGTTTATGCTAATATTTATATATGATATTAATCGGTGAAAATATTCATGTTATTTCAAAAGTTGTTAGAGAAGCACTTATTAAACGTGATGAGAATTTTGTTTTAGATTTAATTAATATACAAAATGAGATGGACTATATTGATTTGAATGTCGGTCCGGCAAAGTCTGATTTAGTTGGAGTGCTTCCTTGGCTTGCAAAAATTATTCAAGATAATAGTGGATGCGGAATTTCTTTTGATACTACAAATTCTGAAGAAATGAAAAATGGACTTGGAGCATTCAGTGGAAAAACTTTTATAAACAGCATTTCTTTAGACAATGAACGAATCGAAAAAATTGGCGGGTTAGCTGTTGAATATGGAAGTAATCTTATAGCTTTGACTCTTTCCAAAGAAAATGGTATCCCTAAAACTGCAGATGGTCGTTTAGAAATTGCATTTGATATTTATGAAAAGTGTTTGGAAAAAGGGATTGAGAATGAAAAATTATTTTTTGATCCTTTGATATTACCGATTTGTGTGGATCAATCCCAAGGAATTGAGGCAATTAATACTATCAAAATGATTAAGGAAAGTTTTGATCCTCCAGTAAAGACTGTAATAGGTTTGTCTAACATTTCAAACGGATGTCCTAAGGATTTAAGACCTTTAATAAACAGAGTGTATGCATCATTAGCTTTCGGAGCAGGTCTTGATGCGGCAATTGTAGATGCAAAAGATGATGAATTAATTAGAATTTTAAAAATGCTTGAAATTAATTCTCCAAAATCTCAATTGGATAAATTGTATATTAATCTTGCTGATATGATTTCTAATTTCGGTGAACTTGATGATATCGAGTTTGATAAAGATGATTTAGAGCAGCTAAAAGTTATTAAAACTGCAAAAATATTACTTAATAACGAAATATATTCTCACAGTTTTACACAAATATAATTTTTTGTTATAATATCAATATAACAAAAAAGATTAGGAGAGTGGCACTATAAATAAGAAGTTATTAGTTTCGGCATTATTAGTTTTTATGTTTTCAGGCACTCAGGGATTTTCTATGGTACCTGAGGCAAATTCTCTATACCAACAGGCATGTTCTGCAGAATATAAAGAGGATTATGCAACAGCTGTAAGTAAGTTACAACAGGCATTAAATCTTTCAGGAAATGATGTAATGATTTATACAAAACTTGCCGGTGTGTATAGCGAAATGGGCGAGTATGAAAAAGCTTTGGCAACTTATGCTAAAGTCGCTGAATTAAAGCCGACTGACGGATATATTTATATTAGTATTGGCAGTATTTACGAAAATCAAGGTAAATATCTTGAAGCCTTGAAAGCTTATAACAAAGTTATGGAAATGTGCCCTGAATATCTTTATAACTATTTAAATATTGCAAATGTTCAATATCAATTAAGAGATTATAAATCTGCTATAGAAAATTATAATAAATTTTTATCTACATATTCTCAACACTGGGAGGCAAGAGAAAATTTAGCCGCTTCTTATATTAGTAACGGGAATTATGACAGTGCTGTAAATGAATATGAAAATTTATATTCTAGAAATCCTTCAGGTTTTGATGATTTTTATAATTACGGACTTGCATTATATGAAGTTAAAAATTACCAAAAAGCATCTGAATTTTTAGAAAGAGCTGTAGATACAGATCCTGAAAATACATCAGCTCATGTAAATCTTGCTATGTCTTATCAAGAATTAGGGAAAAATGATCTTGCATTAAGACAGTATGATGTTGTATTCAGACAACAGCCGGCTTTGCATTCTATCAGATTTGATTATGGAAATCTTTTGGCTGATATGGGACAAGATGAGGCTGCTATTGAAAACTATAAAATTTATATAGCAAATTACCCCAATGATCCAAGAGCTTATCAAAATATTGGTGTAGTCTATAAAAGACTTAATAAATTAGATGATACAATCGCTAATTATGAAAAAGCTCTTGAATTACAAAAAGATAAAAAAGATGTTGATTTAGAAGCTGATTTAGCTGAATGTTATCATATGAAAAAGGATTATCCGAATGCTCTAAAATATTATGATGCAGTGCTTTTAGTTAAAAAAGATGATTATAATATAAAATATAATAAAGCATTAGTATTGCACGCAATGAAAAATTATAATGATGCAATAAATATTTATTCAGATCTTTTAGCAACAAAAGATGATGCTAATATTCAAAAAAATCTTACATCTGCACTTGTTGCTTTGGGGGATGAATATTTGCAGGCGCATAATTATTCTTTAGCTACTGAAACTTTCGAAAAGGCAATTGAAAACGGAACTAAAGACAGTTACGCATATTATGGGCTTGCAAAATCATATAGGGCTTGCGGGATTAACGATAAAGCATCTGAATATTATGAAAAGGCAATTTCCATGTCTCCGGAAAAAACTCAATATAGTAATGAGTATGCTGAATTTATCTCATTGTCGCAAAAACCTTCTGATGTTAAGTCAAATGAAACTGAATCTGGAAGTACGGTATCAGGTAAAAATACAAATGATATAAAAGAAATATCATTATCAATGGATAGTGCTAAAGCTGCTGATGTTGCTGATAGTGAACAAAATAAAAAATTGATTGCTACCGGTGATGAAAATTATAAAAAGAAAAATTATGATGTTGCAATCCATAATTATCAAGATGCTTTGAAAATTAATCCATCTGATGATGAAACTTTGCTAAAGATAGGTAATATCTATAAATTAAAAAATGATAACAAAAATGCACTTAATTTTTATAAAAAAGCTATTATTGTAAATCCAAATTATGCTGATGGTTGGTTTAATTTGGGATTAGTATATGCAAATGAAAAAAATAATAACAAAGCAAAAGAATGTTTCCACAGAGTGACAACTCTTAATCCAAATTATAACTATGCATATTATGCTCTTGGACTTGCATATGAACAGGATAATAATAAAAAAGAAGCATTGAATAATTATAAAATCTTTTTAACTCAAACAAAAGATGAAAATTTAGCAAATGTTGTTCAGCAAAAAATTAAAAATCTTGAAAAATGAAAAAATTAATATTATCTTGTTTAGCATTATTTTTAATATTTGGGTCAACTGCCTGTGTAAAGGATAGAGCTTCTATTCTTTTTAACAAGTATCCTATTACAGAAAAAAATATCTATGATTATTCAACAGTTTTTCAAAGAGGTTCGAGAATTTATTATGTAATTCTTATGCCTAAAAAAGTTGAATCAAGATATTTGTATATTCAAATTGTAAAAAAAGATAATAAATACGGTCAATTTGGATATAATCTAATTCAGACAAGAAATATTCGATTAAAAGATGAAGAAGTGAACTACTTTACAGATTATTTTGTCTTGAATGAAGACGGATATTATTTTATGCGTGTGTATTCAAAAGACAATCCTCATAAGATTTTAGCTTCTGCAGAATTTTATGTTGCAAAATAATTAGAGTTATATTATACTTTTTCAAAAATTAGGGGAAGATGAATGGATTTTAAACAATCAATAATAATCAGTTGTATTCTTGTATTAGGAGTTATTGGGGCATTTGTCGGATATTCAATGTATCAGGAAAATATTCAAATGCATAAAAATTATATTGCAGCTCAAGATGCTTTTCGAAATGCAAATTTGCAAGAAGCTGAAAAATTACTCGAGGGTAATCCTCCTCGTGATATTGCAAAGGATTTTTATATTTTAAAATATAATGTTCAAATGAATAAAAATGAATTATATCAGGCTGAGCAAACTTGTATGAAACTTTTAAAATTAAATCCGCAAGATGCTTTTAGTAATTATTTATTAAGTCTTGTATATTACAATTTGGGTGATAGAGATAATACAGAATTATATTTGAAAAATGCTGTAAAATATTCTCCTGATAACGTAGATTATAAAATTTCTCTTGCAAATTTTTATGCAAATATCGGGAAAGATGAGGAAGCTATAAGTTTGTTTTTAGAATTAAAAGATTTAATTCCAGGATATGAAATTGCATGGGCGACGATTGCTTCAATTTATGAAAATAAAGGAGATTATAATAACGCTTTAAAATACAGAAAAGAGGCAGCAGAAAAATTCAATAATAACTCTTATGATTTGTATATGCTTGCGTCTTTGTATCAAAAAATCGGAAAAAAAGATTTAGCTGCAGAATATTACGCAAAAACTGCAAAACTTGATATAAATGGTGCGACTGATGCAAAATCTAAGTACTTTGAAATTACAGGAAAACCTTATCATTCATCATCTCAATTCAAAAGTGAGAGTATCCCGTTTAAAAACCTAAACGGGTTAATGCTTGTAAATGTTTCAGTTAACGGCTTTCCTGCAAAATTTATAATTGATACAGGTGCAACATCATCTGTTGTATATGGAAATTTTATAAAAAGCAGACATATTCCTGTAAAAACTAACATCTTTGGAATTTCTCAATCTGCGAACGGAACAAAAACAGTTACTCCTATTGCGAATTTGAATATAAAATTAGGCAGTTCTGAATTCAGAGATTTGAAAACATTTATTATGCCGACTGAAAATAAAGCTTTTGACGGTATAATAGGAAATGATATTTTAGAGAAGACTGACTATTATGTAGATAGACAACGACAAGTAATTACAATAAGAAGTGTGCATTAAATTTTATAATTTTATAAAAAAATAGTGTCTTATAAAGACACTATTTTTTTATTTATTTTTTATTAATTTTATTATTCTTCTGAATTGTTGTTTTCTAAGAGGCTTGTTTGCGCAACATTATTTTGAGCATCTTGAGCATCCATAGCTGCTACATCTTTTTTAACCTGTTCATCTTCATCAGGATTTAAAATTTTGTTAACAGATACAACTGTATCATGATCTGTTAAGTTTTGAGCTCTTACGCCTGTTGCAGGACGTCCCTGACGAGAAATTGAACCGGCATTCAATCTTGTAACAACACCGTTTGCAGTTACCATCATAATATCATCAGATTCTTTTACAATAGTCAATGCAACAAGTTTTGATGAAGGTGATTTGAATTTAGTTGCAATAAGACCTATTCCGCCTCTATTTTGACTTCTGAATTCTGATAATTTTGTACGTTTGCCAAAACCGTCTGATGTAACTACAAGTAAATCCGCATCGTAATCGCGAGGAACGATGTCGCAGCCTACGATTTCATCGCCTGTACGTAATTTCATAGAAGTAACACCTCTTGCACTTCTGCCTAGTGGTCTTAAATCTTCAATCGGGAAGCGAATAGCCATACCGCAAGATGTACCGATAATGATTTCATCTCTTGCTGTTGCTAATTTTACCCAATTCAATTCATCATTTTCTTCTAGTCCGATAGCGATAATACCGTTTCTTCTAATGTTTACAAAGTTATCTAATTCGATACGTTTGATATAACCTTTTTTAGTAAGCATTATTAAGTTCAATTCATGAGAGAACTGACTTACTGGTACAACTGCTGTAATTCTTTCATCTTGATCAATTGGAAGAACGTTTACGATAGGTAATCCTTTTGCTTGACGTCCGCCTTCTGGGAAGTCATAGACATTCAAGCTGTAAACTGTTCCTTTAGATGAGAAGAACAATACTTTATCATGCATCATTGCTGTGAAGAAGTGTTGAATATCATCATCTTCTTTTGTTTTAATACCTGATTTGCCTCGTGTTGCGCGATTTTGTCTTTCAAATGTGTCTAAAGAAATACGCTTCAAATATCCTTGGTGAGTAATAAATACTGCCATAGGAGTGTTTGGAGTTAAATCTTCGATTGTAACTTCGCCTTGTTCAGGTAAGATTTGAGTTTTTCTGTCATCGCCGTATTTTTCTTTATCTTCTAAAAGTTCACCTTTGATAATATCAAGGATTTTTTGACGGCTTGCAAGAATATCTTCATATTCAGCGATTTTCTTAACTAATTCATCATATTCAGCCTTAACTTTGTCTTGTTCCAATCCTGTTAATCTTCTTAATTGCATTTCAAGGATTGCGTTTGCTTGATCAACGTCAAGACCAAATCTGCTCATCAAACCGTTTCTTGCATCATCGGTAGTTTTTGAACTTTTGATAAGCTCAATTACTTCATCAATGGAACCTAGTGCAATAATCAAACCTGCCAAAATGTGAGCTCTGATTTTAGCTTTTTTCAAGAAGAAAATAGTTCTTCTTGTAACGATTTCAACTCTGTGTTCTACGAATTCTGATAATACTTCGTATAAATTCATCAATCTAGGTTGTTTGCCGCATAATGCAAGCATATTAACCCCAAAAGTTGTAGCAAGTTGAGTATATTTGAATAAATTATTTTTAACAACATCAGGTTTCGCATCACGTTTAAGTTCAATTACGATACGCATACCTTCTCTGTCAGATTCATCACGAATATCTGAGATTCCTGTAATTCTTTGATCTTTAACAAGTTCTGCGATTTTTTCGATTAAAACAGATTTATTTACCTGATAAGGAATTTCTGTAACAACAATAGCAGTTCTCGCTTGACGTCCGCCGCCGCCTGCAATTTCTTCAAAGTTTGCAACGGCCTGCATTTTGATAGAGCCTCTGCCTGTTTCATAAGCCTGTTTGATGTCGCTTAAACCTATAATTGTTGCAGCTGTTGGGAAATCAGGCCCTTTAACATATTCCATAAGTTCAGATACGGTAATATTAGGGTTATCAATTAAAGCGATTGTACCGTCAACGATTTCACAAAGGTTATGAGGCGGAATATTTGTAGCCATACCAACTGCAATCCCTGAACAACCGTTTAATAAAAGCATTGGGAGTCTTACAGGTAATACAGAAGGTTCTTGTAAAGAACCGTCGAAGTTAGGTTCAAATTCAACTGTTTCACAATCAATATCAGCAAGCATTGATTGCGTAATTTTATGCATTCTAGCCTCTGTATAACGCATTGCAGCTGCACCGTCACCGTCAACTGAACCGAAGTTACCATGACCGTCTACGGTTAGGTAACGAGTAGAGAAATCTTGAGCCATACGAACTAATGCTTCGTATACAGCAGTATCACCGTGAGGGTGGTATTTACCTAAAACTTCACCAACAATACGTGCACATTTCTTAAATGGTTTGTCAGGAGTCATCCCAAGTTCGTTCATTGCATATAAAATACGTCTGTGAACAGGTTTTAGACCGTCTCGAACATCCGGTAATGCACGACCTACGATTACACTCATTGCATAATCGATATATGAACGTTTCATTTCTTCTCTAATATTTACAGGAACAATTTTTCCATCCGCGAACATATTTTGTTGGTTACTCATTATTTCTCCCTCAAATCAATTTTTTATATAATGATATTGTATCACAAATATAATCTGTGTGCGAATTTAAAATTATTCTTTACATAGAGTAACTATTTTAGTTCTAATCAACTTTGTATTTTGGAGCTTCTTTGGTTACAAGTTCCATGTATTTTTTGTTATTTTTTTCAGCAAAATCTATGGCTTTTTTTCGAGCTTCTTCTTGTCCGCCAAGTTCTGATGAATAAAATCGTTTTGCATAAGAAAATCTGTCGAGTCCTTTTCCTTTTGATGTTTGGTAGACTGCTGTATTATATTCGTAGTATTCTTTATTTTCTGGGAAAGTTAAATATCCGACAATTGAAGCATCCGGATATACTAAAACTGATGCACCCTTTGTTTTTTCTTGAATTTCATGAGCATATTGTGCTGCAGCATCTGTCGGGTTTGTTAAATCAGGAAAATTTGTGATTTGGATTTTTGTGTGCCAATTTCCGATATTTTCATCTTTTAAAAGGTAGTCATAATTTTTTGTTTCACTGTCAGGGTTTGTCAGGTAGTATGTCTCTTTATCAAATTTAATTTTATTTTCCATAGCGTAAGATATTCCTTGAGTTAAAAGCAGTAAGTTAAACAAAATAAAAAAAGTTTTAAATTTATTTTTCATAAAAAATCCTCATTACAAAAATAATTATCTTTTTATATAAATAAAAATCTATTCCCCACTTTGTTAATATCCGAATTTTGATATATAATAAATATTACATAAGGTATTTATATCTTAATAAAAAGGGAGCTAATGTAAGTTTGGATAAAATAAATTTTTATCGGAAGGGGTATAAAAATGCCGTTTGAATTTGAACCGCAAAAGATTAAAGATGTAATTTTAGTTAAGCCAAAAGTTTTTGGTGATAATCGCGGATTTTTTATGGAAAGTTATAAAAAATCTGATTTTTATGCAAATGGGATAGAAGTAGAATTCAATCAGGATAATCATTCCAAATCAACAGCTCATGTATTAAGAGGCTTGCATTACCAAGAAAAACCTTACGGTCAGGCAAAACTTGTGAGATGCGGACGCGGTAGGATTTATGATGTAGCTGTAGATATAAGACCAGAGTCTGAAACTTTTGGTCAGTATGTAAAAGTTGAATTGTCAGAAGAAAACAAGCATATGTTATTTATTCCTGAAGGGTTTGCTCATGGTTTTGTTGTGTTATCTGATGAAGCGGAATTGTTATACAAAGCAAGCGGGGAATATGCTCCTCAAGCTGACAGAGGAATTTTGTGGTGCGACAAAGATATAAATATTGATTGGGGGATTGATTTTGAACCTATTTTGTCTGAAAAAGACAAGAATCAAAAATCTCTTAAAGAGATTTTCGGCAGTCTGGCAGAGGGCAAGATGTCAGGAGGTCAAGCTCTTTAATGTATAGAAAGTTAGAAATCTGGCGTGATAGTATTGAGTTATTAAAAGATGTGTATGCTTTAGCTGATAAGTTGCCAAAATCGGAAGAATACAACTTAAAAAGTCAGCTAAAACGTGCAATGGTGTCAGTCCCTCTAAATATTGCAGAGGGAAAATGCCGTGCTTCATCAAAAGATTTTTCTCATTTTCTAAATATTGCTGCTGCATCTATGGATGAAGTGGATGTTGTATTAACAATTTGTGAAGAATTAGGCTTTTTGCAAAATTTAGCAGATATACATGAAAAAAATAAAGTATTAACAAAAAGAATAAATGCGTTAAGAAGAAAGTTGTCGGAGGGAAATGATGAGTAATTTTTATGAAAATAGCTTGTCTTCTTGTCTTCCTGACTTCTGTTCTTCTAAATATAAGGAGAAATTAGAATAATGTCAAAAATACTTGTAACCGGTGGTGCGGGGTTTATCGGAAGTTGTTTTGTTAGATATATGTTAAAAAATCATCCTGATTATAAAATTATCAATCTTGATGCTTTAACTTATGCAGGAAATATTGAAAATCTTGATGATGTAAAAGATAACCCTAATTATACATTTGTTCACGGAAATATTTGTGATAAAAAATTAGTTCCTGAATTAGTGGAACAAGTTGATGCGGTTGTAAATTTTGCGGCTGAATCTCATGTGGATCGTTCAATTACAGGTCCTGAAATTTTTATTGAAACTAACGTAAAAGGTACATTAAATTTATTGCAGGCTGCTCGTCAATTTAAAACTCAAAGATATTTACAGGTATCTACAGATGAGGTATACGGAACTTTAGGTAAAACAGGTTATTTTACCGAAACTACACCACTTGCTCCTAATAGCCCTTATTCAGCATCAAAGGCTTCTGCGGATATGCTTGTAAGAGCTTACCATGAAACTTATAATATGCCGGTATTGACAACAAGATGTTCTAATAACTATGGACCTTATCAGTATCCTGAAAAACTTATTCCTTTCTTTATTTCTCAACTTTTGAAAGGCGAAAAAGTCCCTGTATATGGTGACGGCATGAATGTTCGTGACTGGTTATATGTGTACGATCATTGTGCAGCAATTGATACCGTATTGCATAAAGGCAGAGTCGGTGAAGTATATAACATTGGCGGACATAATGAAAAAACTAATATGGAGATTACTCATCTTATCTTAGATGCTATGGGTAAAGATGAATCTTCAATTAAATACGTAGAAGACAGATTAGGCCATGACAGACGTTATGCAATTTGTAATGACAAAATTCAATCGGAACTTGGCTGGAAACCGTCATTAACTTTTGAAGAAGGTATTAAAATTACTATTGATTGGTATTTGAAAAATCAAGATTGGATTAAAAGTATTGAGGCTAAAAAGTGTTTAATTTAAAAATTTTATATCTAAAATTAAAAAATAAATTTAATGAAAATTATCTAGGCGGAGATTGTTATACTAAGGAATACAATTTTTTAGGGAAAAAGTTTAAGCGTAAGCTGTTGTATCCAAACTTACCTATATGTAATGAATATTATGATTTGCCAAGAGTGTATCTTTCAATTACTGCGATATTGAAGAATGAAGCTCCTTATATTAAAGAGTGGATTGAATACCATAAAATGCTTGGTGTTGATAGGTTTTACCTGTATGATAATGAATCAGATGATAATTTGAAAGAAGTTTTACAACCTTATATTGATTCAGGTTTGGTATATTATCATCTGATAAAAGGTAAGTGTGTTCAAAATCCAGCATATAGAGATGCAGTGTATAAGTATAAAGAACAAACAACTTGGATGGCTTTTATAGATATTGATGAATTTATTTTGCCGCTTGAAAAAGATTCTATACCGGAGTTTTTAGAAGATTATGAAAAATATAGTGGTGTTGGAATTAATTGGGTCATGTTTGATTCAAATGGACACATTGAAAAACCAAAAGAAAATTACGGATTAGTTATAGCAAATTATTTTAAAACGCATTCAGAAGATAATCTCAAAGTGAATATGCATATTAAAACAATTGCAAATCCGAGAGAAATTTTGAGTGTTCCAAATCCTCATTTTTGTTATTATAAAAATAATAAACTAACTGTAGATGAAAATAAAAAAGTTATATATGGCCCATTTACAGATTCTCATAATGCCAGTAAGATAAGAATTAATCATTATTATTGCAAATCCAAAGAAGAATATTTGAAAAAAATATCAAGAGGGCGTGCAACTTGTAATCGTTGTAAGCCTTATGATGAAGATTCTTTAAACTTTAAGGAATATAAATATGATTATTCAATGGAAGATAAAATCCCAAAATTAGAAAAAATAATGTTTGAAAAAAGGAGTTAGAAATTTGAAAGTATTGATAACAGGCGCAAAAGGAATGTTAGGGCAAGATTTATGCCCGATATTTGAAGATGCCGGAGCTTTTGTAATAGAAACTGATGTAGATACATTAGATATTACAAACGCTGAACAGGTAAAACAGGTATTAACTGATATTAGACCGGATTTAGTTGTTCACTGTGCAGCTTATACAAATGTTGATAAAGCTGAAGAAGATTTGAAAACTGCGGAGTTGATTAATGTAACTGGAACTGAAAATATCGCAGAGATTTGCGGTAAACTAGGAATTACTCTTGTATATATTTCAACAGATTATGTATTTGACGGAACAAAAAATGAACCTTACAAACCTGATGATAGACCAAATCCGATAAATAACTACGGCGCTACAAAATACGAGGGTGAAGAAGCTGTAAGAAGTCTTTGCGAAAAATATTATATAGCTCGTACTTCTTGGCTTTACGGACATCATGGTAAGAATTTTGTTGAAACAATGATAGGTCTTGCCGACAGAGAAGAAGTAAATGTCGTTGACGATCAGATGGGTTGTCCGACTTGGACTGTTGAATTGGCAAACGGTATTTTGAAACTTCTTTCAAAACCTTATGGAACTTACCATGTATGCGGTTCAGGCTCGACTACCTGGTATGGTTTTGCAAAAGAAATTTATGCTCAAGCAGGACTGGAAGTTAATTTGAAACCTTGTACGACTGCTAAATTCCCACGTCTGGCTAAACGTCCTGCATATAGCGTTATGGATAATAATAAAATTTGCAGAAACTGGCAAGTCGCACTGAAAGATTATATTGAATTAAGAAACGTATAATTTTATTAATGCCTCCCTTTATTAATGGATGTGGTATGAAGTGACAGAGGGATAATGAAGCATAATAAAATTTTACCCCCTTATGCCAGAGAATTAAGAAAAAATATGACAAAACAAGAACGTTATCTTTGGTATGATTTTTTTAAGAAATTATCCTGTAAGTTTTTTACGTCAAAAAATTATAGAAAATTATATTGTTGATTTTTATTGCAGTAAAGCAAATCTTGTAATTGAAATTGACGACAGTCAGCACTATCAAGATGAAAATAATTATTGTTCAAGTTATTGTTGGGCTGTATGCCAAACCTACAAACTAGAAAATTTTTTTAATACTTTTGAAGCTTCTAATATAAAATCTTCACTAATAGTATTTAGAATATTTTTTTGATTTCTAATATCTTGTGCCATAATTTGAATTTGCTCTTGTTTGATAGTAATCATTGCTTTATTAATAATATCTTTTACATCATCATTATTAGGTAATACTGGTGAGTTATTTAATAGTGTTTTTATAATTTCATTTTGATTATATCCTGACTCAAGCAAATGTTTTGCTATTTTAAAATCAGCATTATTTTCTTTAAAAAGCCTAACTTCTTCATCACAACTCATAACAACTTTATTGTGGCATAAATTTGTTGCCTCTTTAAAATACTCATATTTGACAGAGTTTTTATTTCTTTTCAATATTTGAATAGCAGCACTTAAGGAATCAATGTTTTTTCTATTTTTATAGATAGATTTAATAGTATTTGATAGATTTGCAATATTTCCGAAACAAATAAAATGATTTCTTATTTTATTTATTCTTCTATTTTGTAATTTTTGTATTTTTATTGCTGCTGATATATTCTTAGCTGTCATATATATGTCTTTATCTAAAAATTTTTCTACATCTATATCTTCATATGTTATATTATGTTCTGACATATAGTTTTCTATCTTTTGTTCTAAACTAAGATTATCATTCTTCTTAAACAGCTGATTAAGTTTAGGAACTTCAAATGGTATTTTCATATTTTCAAGTTTATACAGTGCGTCTATGTCTTCATTTTCTAATTGTAGTGGAGATAACAATTTTACAGTATTACATATTTCCTCTTTGTTAAAACCCTGTTTTTTTAATTCATCAATAATAACTTTTTCTGTATAACCATCATATGTCATTACATCATTTGTTGCATCATAACTTGCATTTAATTCATGATACAATTTCAAATAACTATTTACTACATCATTCTTATAATCATCATTTATATAGTGTGCTATATTTTGTGCTTTTTTAGCATAATTAATCCAATATCTTAAAGATTTTTTAGTATCAAGTTCAATATCATTTTCTCTAACATTTTTAAATTTATTTACCGCATTTATCAACCAATTTTCATCAGAAAATTCATCAAAAATAATTTGATTGGATTTATCATCTATCTTAGTTTGTCTAATTGATTTATTTATAGCTCCAACATTTTCAATCAATGTAATCATCTCCTTTGACATACTCCCCATGCCTAAAGGCAGGGGATTCTTGGATACAAACGATACTTGCCTACTAAAATAGCAGGTCTTACTATATCTCTCCAAAGAAGGTTGATGCCCCAACCTTCCATATATTTATAGCAGCATTTCTATCTCTATCGTGGTTGGTTTTGCACTTTGCGCAAATCCACTCACGAACTGCCAAATTTTTAGTTTCAGGATTTTTTGTACCACAAACATGGTAATCACTTATAAATTATAAACTTAATGCATTATCTGTTTCTTGTACTAATCTATCTGCATTGTTTATTGTAATATTATCTTTAAATTCATCATATTCATCATCAACTATTCTTGCTACTAAATTTCCCATAGAAGAATTACTTGCAAAAGCTTCAGCTAAAATTTTTGCGTTATTAGTATTATTGTTGTAATTATTACTTGAATATCCTGTTTCCTTGACTTCATAAGCAATATTTTTCCCTTTATCGAGCTGAATTTGCATTCCAGCAGCTTTCCTTAATTTACCAATAGTATGCAACTGTAAACGCATATTATTTAAATTATTATTAAGTTGATTATAATTGTTTTTAATTGGAAGATTTTTTTCTAATATGCCATTTACTATTTTACTTATATACATTTTAACTTCTGGCTTGTTTAAATAATTAACTATATCTTGTTTTAGATTCATAGCATATCTTTCATTTTCAACAATAGATTTCTCTAAAGAATATTTAATGTTTATGTTTTTATCATAAACAAGTTTAAATTTAGTATCTTGTAGTTTGTTTTTTAATACATCAATATTTTCAACAATATCTTTTAATTTCTCTTTATCTTTATTAATTTTAGCTATCAACTCTCTAAAGGTTTTATATTTACCTTTAGTTACTATATCTGTAGCCATTATTTTTGCTCTTTCTTCAGATATAACCTTAGAATATAATTTTTCTAAGTCTTTTTGTAACTTATTAATATTTATTGATAATTCTTGTGAAAGATTTTTTAATATATTATCAACTTGTAATGCTGTATATCTATTAGAAGAATTAACAGTATTATTCTGTTCTTGTGAAAGATTGTTTAATATATATGCTCTTAATTTATTTGTAACCAATGTCAATTTATTGGTTAACAATTCATATTCTCTTTTAACAGGTTCATTTTCTCTTAAAATTATATTGACTTCTTTTGTTATTTTAGCTTTATATTCTGGTTTAAGAAGTCTTTTATTAGCTACTTTTAAAATATTTTTAAACTCATTTTTGACATTTTGATATTTATTAAGTAGACTGGTAATTTCATTTTGTCTATTAATATTTGAATTATCTCTTTGTAATAGATTTAATTCTCTTTTTAATTTAAATTCATCATTACTTATAATTTTCAAATTCATATAAGCATGATATTCTTCTGATGTCATGTGTTTTGTTCTAGATCTTTCTAAAGCAACTCTGTAAGTTATTACATCTTTAGATTTATCTGCTAATTTATTAGATAAATCTATAATTTGTTCTCTTAAAACAGATATGCTATTGGCTTTAGATGTATTAACATCTTTTCTAGTTAATACATCAGATAATACTTTTGCTCCTTGTTTCTTAGCTAAATCTGCATTAACTAAAAGTTCATCCTGTCGTTTGATATCTTCAAATAAATATGATGCTTTGATTAATTTATTACGTTCTTGAATTTCTTTTCTACGTTCAAGCAGATTAATCACTTTAGAATTGGATTTATCTATACAAATATTTGCACCTAAATATTGTTCAGGCGCTCTATTTAAAATTTCAGCTTTAACAAAATCCTTATTTTTTAGTGCATCTTCTCTTTGTTCAGATAAAGATTTATGACTAATTTCTTTATCAACTCCATATTTTTTTAGAATCTGATTATTAATATCTGCCCAAAGTTTTCGTATATTAGCTAAAGTTTCTCTACGAATCTTAATATTATCCAGAGAAAAACGTCTGTCTTTTCTACATCCACCTAATTCAGGATTTTTATTTCTCGCTCTTGAAAAGAATACTTCAGGAGGACGTTCATTTACTTTTTCATATTCATCAATACATCTGGTTGAAAACATGAGATGGCAATGGATCTGTTGTTTGGTATTATCTAATGCTGCCTCTTTATCATGAACTGCAAATGCAAAATATTTGTCTTGTAAGACTTCACATTTTTTTATAAAAATATTTATAACTTCTAAATTTTGTTTTAAAGTAAGTTCTCTTTGAAGAGATAACTCAAACTCAAGATAAGGTACACCATTTTTAGGTTCGAATTTATCAGCAGCTGCGAAAAACACTTTAGGAGAATTATTAGCCCATTTAGGTAAATGATTACTCTTATATACACAGCCACCTTTTTTAGCAAAAATATTTTCTCTATTGATATAATCAGCATGACTAGCTGCAACTGCTTCTTTTTTATTAGCAGATAATAATTTATCTGCTAATAATTCTACGTTTCCTTTTTTTCTTCTAAGGACATCCCGTCGCATAGGTTGATATTTGTCGGTTTCTTCGAGTTCCATACCATTTGATGAAGAATTCGACAAAAACATCCCAAGACTTGACTGTTGAACATCCATATCCCATATGGACACATCTTGCAAGCTAAACTCATTTTTGGTATTAAATTCACATACTGAGTTTTCTTTAGAGAATTCAATGTTGGCGAGAGATATTCCGTGTCTATCTTTACATTTTTGGTGATATTCACTAATTCTTTTTCCATCTTCTTCATACTCTTTCTTCATATTTTCAATTCTTTTGTTAACTTCATCATTAACAATGTTTATATTATCTATATAATTCATTTCTATAACTGATTTTGATATTTTGTCTTTAAAATCATCACTACCAGAAATATCAATTTTATCTGTTGTAGATAATTTTTTAGCGAGTGCCAATGCCAATTGTACAGTTTCTTCACTAGCATTGTCTGTAATTTTTAGAGAATCACCTTTTTGAATAATACTTCCTGATGAATTTATATATAATTTATTAACTTTATTTGATAAATTGTCTGTAGCTATTAATTTGATTTCATTTTCTGATGAAAATGTTTGAGTTTTTAGTATATTTTTTTCATCAACATCTTTCTTAACCTTCCAAACTGTAATTTTATCATCCAGCATTTTGGAAATGTCACCTTGCTGAAAAATAACATTTTCTCGACTTCGAGTATAATTATCTTCCAATGGTAACTGATGACAATCCGATGAAAACTTATATG
>CAJMDF010000029.1 GCA_905212085.1 uncultured Clostridium sp. | reverse complement strand
TCATTATAGCAATTTTTTTACTTCAAATTTGTTTTTATAAGTAGGGAAAAATTATGGAGATTACTTTACTATGAAAAAAAATGAAGAGAAAAAATGTCAAGAAACGCAAAAAAAACAAATTGAAAATTTTGAAAAAAATTTAAAAAAAGAAATTGACATTCCAAGATTAACATCAGATTATCTTGACCAAACATTACAAATAGCTTAGAAGCTTAGAAAAGTCCGTTTAAAAAACGGACTTTTTCTTTACAAATATTCACACAAAAAGCAATTTTAATTTTCAACTTACTTTACTAATACAAATAGGAGAAAATTAATATGAAACTTTCAACAATCACAAAAAACCATTTAAACAAAATTCCAACTCGTTTTGATGATATCCAACAAGAAATCAAAATGGAAAAAATTAATCAATACTTTAATCAAAAACCAAATATTAAAATTCAAGAAGGTACATATAAAATTGGGGACAGAATTGGAAAAACCCTTAATAAAATTGTTTAATATTACTTTTTGTTAAACCTGTGCGACTTTCTAACCTGTTTTTGGTACAATTATTGTAAGGAAACAGGGATATGTTAGTAAAAAGAGAAGATTTAAGAGCACTGATTGATAAAATTCATAATGCAGGCAAAACAATCGTAACAACTAACGGTTGCTTTGATATTTTGCATGTCGGTCACGTAAGATATTTAGAAAAAACTAAAACTTTTGGGGATTATTTAATTGTTTTATTAAATTCCGATAAATCAGTAAAAAGTATAAAAGGTCCGTCACGTCCAATTAATAATGAAATGGATCGTGCTGAAATATTAAGTGCTTTGAGATGTGTAGATTATGTGGTATTATTTGATGAAGACAGTCCTAGAAATCTCTTAGATGAAATGAAACCTGATGTTTACACAAAAGGCGCAGATTATACTATGGAAACTCTTCCTGAAGCCGATATTATGAAAAAAAACGGCACAAGAGTTGAATTCATAGATTTTGTAGAAGGGAAATCGACTACAAAAACTATTGAAAAAATGAAGGAGGCATAATTCTCTTAACATATTATGAGCGAATATATATACATACTATTTGATGAGCCAAATAAAAATATTACAATCGGAGCTACTTCAAATTTATTACTGCATATGCATGAAATAAAAAATAAAACAAATGATATTTATAAAAATGAGTACCAAACAAACAAACTTGCATATTATGAAAAATTTGACGAACTTTCTCAAGTAATTATAAGAGAAAACGAATTAAAAAATCTTTCTAAAGAAAGCATAATAACTTTAATAAAAGAAGATAATCCACAATGGAATGATTTGCATGATACTATTTTAAAAATTTGGAATACATCAGCAAAACTTCACGACAAAAAACAAATTACACAAAAAGGAGATAATATATGAAAACCTTTACATTAGAAGAAATTGCACATATCACAGGTGGTATGTTAACAAAGGTCGAAGACGTAAAAATTTCACAAATCGCACCTCCGCTATTGTCAGATGAAAATACTCTTGCTTT
Source organism: uncultured Clostridium sp. (assembly GCA_905212085.1). Classification (GTDB taxonomy): domain Bacteria; phylum Cyanobacteriota; class Vampirovibrionia; order Gastranaerophilales; family Gastranaerophilaceae; genus Stercorousia. The sequence continues at coordinate 25,014 of CAJMDF010000029.1, read as the reverse complement.
AGCTTTAGGCGAAGAAGAAATTGCAAACCTTACAAAATCTAAAGCAAAAGCTGCATTAGTACCATTAGGAGTTCAAATTGACGGTTTTACAACTATTGAGGTTGAAAGACCAAGACTTGCAATGATGAAATTGTTAAATCTTTTCTATGTTGCACCGGAAGTATATAAAGGAGTTCATCCTACAGCAACTATACATCCGACAGCTAAATTAGGCGAAAACGTAGAAATCGGACCTAACGTAGTTGTATCACATGATGCCATAATCGGAAATAACACCAGAATTGCAGCTAATTCATATATTGGCGGCGGTGTAAAAATCGGTAAAAATTGCTTTTTCCACGCTGGTGTAAATGTAGGTGACAGAGTACAAGTCGGAAATGATGTAATTTTACACCACGGAGTATCATTAGGTGCTGACGGTTTCAGCTTTGTAACAGAAAACCCTGATAACATAGAACAAGCAAGAAAAGATGGTGAAATTAAAGAAACAAATACAAAACATGTTATCTTTAAAATTCCTTCAATCGGTGCTGTTGTAATAGGCAATAACGTAGAAATCGGAGCTAACACAACTATTGACAGAGGTACAATTGAAAATACAACTATAGGTGACAACACAAAAATTGATGACCTTGTAATGATTGGGCACAATTGTAAAATCGGCCAAGGATGTTTGATTGTATCTCAAGTAGGTATTGCAGGCAGCTGCGTAATCGGAGATAGAGTTGTAATTGCAGGTCAAGCAGGTCTTGCAGATCATATCGAAATCGGATCAGATACAATTATAACTGCAAAAGCTGGTGTTACAAAATCATTCCCAGAAAAATCAATCGTTGTAGGTATTCCTGCAATGCCAAGAAAAGATTTTATCAAACAGCTTAAGACAATGAAAGATGCTCAAGAAATCTTTGCAAAATTCAGAAAATATGAACCATTATTAAAAGAATTTGAGGATAATATCAATAATGACCACAATTCTTAAAGAGACATCAATAACAGGCAACGGGCTTATGAAAAATAAGCCCTGTACTGTAAACTTTTTCCCGTCAAAAACAGGCAAAATAAGATATTTCATCAAAGGTTCCGAACCATTTGAAGCTTGTGTTGACAACGTATTAGCTACAGATCATTGCGTAGTTTTAGGGAACAAAAAATCTAAAGCAATGTTGACAGAACACTTAACAGCTGCTTTAGCTTTTTGCGGAATAGACAGCATTGATATTTGTATGGACGAGATGGAAGTACCTGCACTTGACGGAAGTTCTAAAAAATGGGTTGAACTTTTTGAAAAAGCAGGTATTGAAAAACATTTATTTGAAAAAACAAAACATTATACAGTTACAGAACCTGTATATTATTTAAACGGGAAAACGAGTCTTGTAATACTTCCTGCAGATGATTTATATATTTCATATGCAGTAAATTATGATCATCCTGACTTGACAAGACAATGGGTTGCATATAATCCTAAAAATAAACAAGAAATAATTGAAGCCAGAACATTCGGATTTTATAAAGATTTAAAAAAATTTCAAATGCTTGGTTTTGCTCAAGGTGTTACAATAGAAAATACATTAGGACTTAAAGATGATGGATATACATCGGAATTACGTTCTGAAAAAGAACCTATTAAACATAAAATTCTGGATTTAATCGGCGATTTGTACTTAACAGGCGTAAATCCTCTAAATTTGAGATGCCAAATACTCGTAAAAGAAGCAGGTCATGCAGTACATTTAAAAACTGCAAAATTACTAAAAGATAAATTAATAGAATGTAAATAAGGAGACAGAAATGACAGAAGAAACTAAACAAGAAGTTTTGCAATTTGACACAATGCAAATTATGGAAATGATTCCCCACCGTTACCCATTCTTACTTGTAGACAGAATTACAGAATGTGTACCTGGGAAATATGCAAAAGGGTACAAAAACATGACTATGAATGAACAATTCTTCCAAGGTCACTTCCCTAACAACCCAATTATGCCAGGTGTATTACAATTAGAGGCTATGGCTCAATGTTCAGCTCCTGTATTAATGACAATGCCTGAATTCAAAGGCAAATTAACTCTTTATGCAGGTGTAGACGGTGTAAGATTTAAAAATATCGTAAGACCAGGTGACAGATTTGATATGGAAATTGAACTTACAAAAGTTAAAGGTCCTATCTGCAAAGCTCACGGTATCGGAAGAGTTGACGGAAAAGTTTGCGTTGAAGCAGATATGACTTTTGCGTTAAAATAAAAATTAAACAAATAAAAAAAAGACTTGAGAATAATATCTCAAGTCTTTTTTATTATTCAAAATCTAAACTATATTTAACGTATTCTTCTTCATTATCAAAATTTTTAATAAGAGTTATTCCATCCTTATCATAAATTGCAGCTTTAGAGAAATTCCCATTTTTATATTTTATTATGGATTTAATTGCAGAACTATCTCTAAATTCAACATCGAGAATTCTGTCCCCATTGTCACCAAATTCTGAATAGTAATTTAAATGAATTCCGTCATTCGATGCAAATTCTTTAACAAGTTTCCCGTTTTCAAATTGTTGAACCAGATTATCAGATCTTTGCCCTTCAATTTTTGAAAAATCAAAATATTTTTTATCTAAAACAAAAGGCTTTTTACTATCAGAAATTTCAGCTAAATTTACATTATTTTCACTTTTTTGAATACCACGTTTTCTTGAACGTTTTTTAGATTTTGATCTTTCAGGAGCTACGCTTTCGATAACATTATCTTCTGATGCAAGATTTTCATCATTATTTTTAGCAACTTGTTCTGCTAAATCTTCTTTATTAGAAACATTTTCTATTGTATCAGCATTTGATTTTTTTCTTCCATCAACATTAACATCAGGCATTTCATGATTTGGTGTTTTTGAATGAGGATTTACACTATCTGTCAAATTTGTTTTCTTAATACCGCTTCTACCATGGCGAGTTAAATAATACAAACCACCTATAACTATTGCAGCTGTAGCTGTCGCAGCAACAGTATATTTTATAATTTTTTGTTTTCTTTCTTTTTGAGAATCTTTAGTTTCTAATGAAAGATTACGTTCTGTATTATTAGATAAAGATGCAAAATTAATATAACTTGATTTGATATTTTGAATTCTCATATTCTTACTAAAATACAAACAAAAAAATTTTTGCCATAAGTAGCAAAAAAAAATTTTTAGGAGTCTTTAATGAAAAGGAGAAAAAATTTATGAAAATATATAACGTTACCCCTATTAAATTTGGTATAACAGACCATAGAATTGAACAATCTAACAATAAAAAAGAAAATATAAATAATGATATTGAAAAAACAAATTACAGAAAACTTCCGACTACCAATCAATATCTGGCATTCACAGGTGGTTACAGTTTGGATCTAGGTCAAACTATAAAACGACTCGACAAACTTGCTCAAAAAAATTCATCTGTTTATCCTCCAAACATAAGAGAATGGGCAGGAATGATTTTGGAAGAAGGGAACAAAACCAAAGAAACTTTAATTTCTATTCACAAAAAATATTTTGCAAATTTAAAAGAATGTTTTAGTTTAGATGAAATAAAATCGAAATTTCCTGAATTTAAAGATGTAATTTCATCTGACAATGCAAAAATTTCTAAAGGTTCATTTATAGAAACATTTCAAAAAGGGGAATTGGAATTTTTTGATAATGATGAAGATTTATCTGTTCAGTTAATAAAATTATACTGGGGAGAAGGATTTTCGTTAAATGACTTAAAAAGATATGCAGACGGACAAGATTTATATTACACAATGACCAAATTGCATATCCCGACTGCTAACAGAGATTACGGACATGTCCTAAAATTTTCAGATCCTGAATATAATGAAAGACTAACCCGCGAAATGACAGAAAAACGCTTGGCTGCTTTGGATAGAAAAGCACAAATGCAAGACGGGGAACCTGTATATATTAAACGTGGTCCATTATCTCCAGAACACAGACAAAAAATTTCCGAAAGTTTAAAAAAATTCTATCAAGAAAACCCTGAAAGAATTTATGATATGTCTGAAAGACAAAAAGAATTCTATCGCCAAAATCCTGAAAAAGCCGAAGAAATTTCACTTGTACTAAATAAAGCTTGGAATATTTTCGGAGCAGACAGAATTAAAGCTGCAATGAGCAAATTTATGAAATCCAAAGGTGTAAAATCATTTACCCCAGAAGATAGTCCTATAGATATGTCTAAAGAACAATCAAAATTATTAAAACAATTTTGGGGTTCAAATGAATGGGCGAGAAAATCCTTCTCAAAAAACATGGAATATGCTTGGAAAAAAGTAAAAGAAGATATGGATAAATTTTATATTGTCGATATTACCCCTGATGGTTTTAAACAAAAGTTTTACCAATGGGCTAAAGAAAAAAATCTAAACTTAGATCATCTTGACTTTAACTTTAAAATATACAAATATAAACACGAACTCAATTCCGGTAATGGGGAAGAATTAAGTAAATATACTCCGCAATTTATAGATGAATATTCTGAAAAAGTTAATATCGATCAAAGTAGCGTAATGGCAAATACATATATGCTTTCTCTGATGAATTTGTCAAAAGATTTGAAAAACTTATCTAAAAAGTCCAATTTTTCACAAGAAACACAAAAAACAATAGAATTATCCAGACACTTAATAAAAGAACTCCTGTTTGAAGAAGGTGAAGGACTTTTAAGAAAAATCAGAACATTTGATTCTACTGAAATTCAAGAAATATACAGATCAATTTTATCCTTATTTTTCAAATTAGATAATGCTGAAAAATTTATATCACTATTTAAAAAACACCTTGATAATGCCTATATACTTGTAGAAAAACGACAAGGCAAACCAATAATAATAGATAAAGAAATGGCTGAAGGCGTATTAAAATAATATAAAAATCGACGACATTTCCTCAACTTTGTACTATAATTGAAACATTAAATATAAGATAGGATAAAAACGGGAGCGAACTTTAGTGAGCGACTGACAAAATACCCAAAAATTTCAACAAAATCAGAAAAGAGGGTAATAACAAGTAACACAAAAATTGATAAAGAGGGTAAAAAAGATGATAGACAAAACCGCAATTATTCACCCATCAGCAAAAATTGCAGATGATGCAATTATCGGGCCATACGTAGTAATAGGTGAAAACGTTACAATCGGACACAGAACAAGAGTAATTTCTAATGCTCATATTGAATTTGCAGAAATAGGCGATGATTGTACAATTTCACCATTTGCAACAATCGGTTCTGAACCGCAAGATTTGGGCTACAAAGGCGAAGCTACAAAAGTTGTAATCGGTGACGGTACAATTATTAAAGAAAACGTAACAGTTCATAGAGGTGCAGCTTGCGGTGATTTTACTACAAGAATCGGCAAAAAATGTCTTTTAATGGTTGGCTCACATGTCGCTCATAACTGCGTTTTAGAAGATCAAGTTATTTTAGCGAACCTGGTAACTTTAGGCGGACACGTTCATGTAGGCTTTGGCGCATTTGTAGGCGGAATGAGCGTATTCCATCAAAACATCAGAATAGGTGATATGGCAATTATTAGCGGATTTTCTGCTTCACGTCAAGATATTCTTCCATATTCAAAAGGAGAAGGCAGACCACCTGTTCCACGCGGATTAAACGTAATAGCTATGAAACGTCGCGGAGTTCCTCAAGAAATAAGAACTGCTACAAATGAAGCTTTCAAATTATTAATTTCTGAAGAATACAACACATCACAAGCTATCGAAAAAATTAAAGCTGAAATTCCGATGAATGAATATATTGAAAAAATGATTGAATTCATACAAACATCTAAACGAGGAGTGCTTTTAAAAACTCACAAATCAGGGCATGAATCATTACAAGATGAATAGATTTTCTATAAACAGAATACTACAATAACTAAAAAGCATCGTTATAAATCTCAAATATTTTTGATATAAAATTATAATGATGCTTTTTTAAACTAATATAAATAGGAGAAATTATGCAAAAAACAATTTGGGAAAAATATGCAGAAGTTTTAGTAGATTATTCAACTAACGTTCAAAAAGGCGATTTAGTACAAATAAGAGCAACAAGCATTTACGCAAAAGATTTGGTAAAAGCTGTTTATAAAAGAGTAATTCAAAAAGGTGCTCACCCGATTGTAAGAACATCCTTTGAAGATATGTCAGATATTTTTATTAAATATGCTTCAGATGAACAACTTGATTACATCGACCCGATTGTAAAAATGGAATATGAAACTATTGATAAATTCATTTCAATCGGAGCTCCTATGAATACAAAAAATATGGCTCGTGCTGATTTAACAAAACTTTCAAGACGTTCAAAAGCTTCTCAAGGATTATCAAAACTACTTATGGACAGAGCAGCAAAAGGTGAAGCAAGCTGGGTGGTAGCAGATGTCCCGACTCATGCATTGGCACAAGAGGCTAAAATGTCTTTTGATGAATATTCAGAATTTTTATTCAATTCCTGCTACTTAAACTTAGACGATCCTGTTGCAAAATTACGTGAACTTGATGAAAAACAAACAAGATTAGCTAATTATTTAAACAATGTCAAAAAAATAAGAATCGTCGGCGAAAAAACTGATATTACATTCGGAGTCGAAGGCAGAAAATGGATTAGCTGCTCAGGAATAAATAATTATCCTGACGGTGAAATATTTACATCTCCTGTAGAAAACGATATAAATGGCGAAATTTATTTTGATTTCCCTCAAAATTATCGCGGGAACTCTGCTACAGGCGTACATTTATGGATTGAAAACGGACAAATTGTGAAATTTGAAGCCGATACAGGAAAAGATTACCTAGAAGCAATGTTCAACATGGACGAAGGCTCAAAAGGCATTGGAGAAATTGCAATCGGAACTAATGACGAAATTCAAGAAGTTACAGGAAATATTCTTTTTGATGAAAAAATCGGAGGTTCAATTCATATGGCAGTCGGAGCATCATACCCTGAAACCGGCGGGAAAAACGTTTCTGGACTTCACTGGGATATGATTAAAAACATGAAACATAATTCAGCAATATATGCAGATGATAAACTGATTTATGAGAACGGAAAATTTATCATATGATAGTAAGAAATTTTTTAAACAGCGATATTGAACAAGCATCACAAATTACCCACACAGTCTGGGGTAATTTGTATGCTTCTGAAAATGCTGATTTACAAAAACTCATTTATGATTTTACACTTGAATATTACTATTTGAATAAAAATTTTTCCTTCGCACTTGATGATGACGGATTGTGCGGGCTAATCTTTGGGGCATCAAAAACAGATGAAAATTCAATAACAGATGAATATAAAAATAAAATTTCATCATTCAATGAAAAAGACAAAAAAACAGCTCTAAATCTCTTTGATTACGTTGAAAATACAGGCAAAGAGGTAAAAAAAGTTATGAATGATGATGATCTTATGATGGGACTTTTCATAAGCAGAAAAAAAGGCGGCGGGAAAATGCTTCTGTCAAAACTCAAAGAAACTGCAATTGATAACGGCATAAAAAATATTTATCTTTGGACAGATACAACTTGTGATTTTGACTACTATCAAAAAAATAATTTTAAGCTCGTTAAAGAATTTGAATGTATTGTAAATAACAAAAAAATCAATACATTAATTTTCAAAAAACCATTACTAAATTAATCAGGTTCATATCTGAACAAATCGTTAGGAGTACAATCCAGAGCAAAACACAATTTGTTCAAAGTTTCAAACTCTATACCTTTAGTTTTGTCATTATAAATATTATATAAAGTTTTTCTACTAATACCGGTCAGAGTTACTATTTCATGTGGCTTAATTCTTTTATAACCCATTATTGTGGATAAACGATTTTTAATCATATATAAATGTTACTCTATATGATAATTAAAGCACCCATTCGAGAAAAATAATACCCATTTGGGTAATATACAACTCACTATTATTAATGTATATTAATATCGGAGGTTAGAAAATGATTGATGAAAAAACTAAAACTATCGGAATTATTGAGAGTGCTGCAGTTGAACTGAAAAGTTTGATAGATATTGCTCAAACTTTTACCAATGGAAAATCTGATAATAATGATATTAAAGAAATTGATTTTTGCTTATCCAAAATGGAAGAACATATTTTTAAACTTAACAATTTATTCCAAAACGGAAATATCGAAAAACTTCTTAATTCCTAATTCACAAAATTAATTTAAAACTTAATGTTTCAATTATCGTTTGGATATTAATATTCAAGCGATATTCTTTTTTAGCACTCTCAACCGCTTTTACATCAGAAATCAATTTTACTTTTAAAGCCATGTTGTCAAGATTTGACTTTAATAAAGCTTCCATATAATTTTGCATTTGAGTAAAAACTTCTAAAGGGTCAACCATTTTTGCAATATCAAGAATTTTGTCGTTGAAATCCAAAACTTCATTACGTTCCAATTCCAAATATCCGTCCATCGCATCTTTGACTAAAGAATAATCTCTATCTTCATCTTTCATAGATGGAACATAAAAACATTGTGCCCTTGATACAACAGTTGTAATCACATCTGATTTATCTTTTGTGAGGAAGAAAAATGTAGTATTTGAAGGCGGTTCTTCAAAAGTTTTCAAAAGCGCATTTGCAGCATCTGATTGAAAATTCTGCTGATTTAGCCCTTGCACATTTCCATCTTTATCTTTATCACAGAAGATTAAAACTCTATGATAATCAGAGGTTACAAGCAAATCATTTTTAATCATTCTTGCCTGATCTATTGAAATAACAGTTTTTGATGTATCATCAGTTGGTTTGTTATCAACTTTTGAGATTGTCAAAACTGCGGGGTGATTATTTTCTCTAATCCACTTACAATTCAAACACTGACAACTTTCAGTATGATCGCCTGTACAATTTAACATTCTTGCAACCTCAAGCGCCAAATCATACTGAGCCTGAATATCTGAACCATAGAATAAAATACAGTGCGCAATATTTTTTTGCCCTGCTTTTATTCCATTATTAAAATATTTCATCAAAAACGGATATTCTTCTTTCAAATTCATTTGTTTATACCTTTTTTTATGATAAAAAATTCGTCCGACAAGAAAAATTTTTTATCTGGAACACTTATTAATACTTGACATCCTGCCCTCTTGCCATCTCAGCTTCTAAATAGTGCATTTTCCACCTCTTTTTCAACATCAAAGGCAAAACCTGACTTAATCCGATATTCAGCATCAGTCAAGTTTTCTTTTAGTCTTACTAAATCTTTAAGATTAGTTTTTTTCAATTTTTGCAAGTTCAATTTAACTACATATTCATGCATCCCTGTCATTCTAGACAATTCCATAGGTGTAGCACTTTGAGCCTTTGCTTTTAGAATTATCCAGCGTCTTAGCATTGTCTGTAATGTAGATAAAATTTCAAGCGGATAGCGTGTATCCAGTAATTTTCGATACTCCAAAAGAGCTCTGTCTTTTTGGTTTTCCATCAAAAAGTCAGAAAATGCAAACAAATCTTCATTGGAAATACAAATTTCTCTCACCATAGGCACTGTCACTGTATCATTCGGGTATGCGAAAAGTTTGAGTTTATCAAGTTCTCCGTCTATTTGACGAAGATTATTTCCTATTTGTGCAATTATTGCAGTAAGTGCATCTTTTTCAAATTTTATTCCCTTTGACTTACCCTGTTTAATAATCCAGCTTTCCAATTCTGCTGTTTTGTAAGTAGGAATTAAGGGACATTCCATTGAATTAAATTTTTTCAAAAGTTTAAAAAACTTTTTACGGCTATCAAGTTTCTTCCCCTCATTTCTCGGTAATTGCGCTACAAAAACGATGTCTAAATTGTCATTATTACCCTCTAGTGCATTTTCAATTTCTTTTATTTCTTTGTCTTCAAAAGATTTTGAAAAATAATCAAGACAATTAATAACAATAAGCATTTTACCAAACATCATAGGCTGAGAACGAAGTATTGAAATTAAATCGGGAAACTTAGGGTTGTCGTAAGTTTTGAAAGACATTTCAAGAAAATTCTTATCGAGCCCTTTTTTTAATTTCCCGATTTCCTGTTCAATATTATAATCTTCTTCACCGTAAAAAAAGTATACTGCCATAATTTTTTTATGATTCAATTAAAAGACTTGCACCAATTACCCCTGCATTATTACCAAGTTGAGCCGGTACAACTTCTACAACGGAACCTGCAACTTTCATTGCGCGTTTCAATAGTGTTTCTTTAAGCGGATTTAATAAGAAATCTCCAGCTTCAGCAACACCACCGCCTACAATAATTCTTTCCGGGTTAAGCAAGTTTACAACACTTGCCATACCAATTCCAATATATTCACCCATAATTGTGAAAATTCTTTGAGCGACAGGATCACCTGCTTTTGCAGCTTCACAAACAATGTAAGGAGTAATAGCACCGCCTTCTGCCATTTCTCTAAATTTAGCAGATTTGCCGCCTCTGATGTAATCATTTGCCATAGCAACAATTGAAGGTCCAGAAGCAAATGCTTCTAAACAGCCTGTATCGCCGCAACCGCAAAGAGGACCGCCATTCATTTCTAATTTAATATGACCTATTTCACCAGCTGCATTTGATGCACCGCGTACAAGTTTTCCGTTTACAATCAAACCTGATCCTATACCTGTACCTACTGTAATACAAATAAGGTTTTCACAACCTTTGCCTGCACCATAATTTAATTCACCCAAAGCAGCACATCTGACATCATTATCAACACGTGTTGGAATATGGAATTCATCTTCAATTAATTTTGCAATAGGAACTTCTACCCAACCAGGAATATTTGGAGCATTTCTTACAATCCCCGCTTTGTAATCAACTTGACCGGGGAAGCCAAATCCAATACCTTCAATATCTTTTGTAGACAATTTAGTTTCTGTCAACAAATCATGGATAGCTTGTTTTATATTATTTACTGTATATTCATAACCTAATTCTGCACGCGTAGGCACCGAATTTGAATAGATAATACTTCCCTTGTCATCAACAAGAGCTATTTTAACATTAGTACCACCTACATCAATTCCAATTCTATTCTTTCCCATTTTATAATCTCCCTTTATCTGGCTGTAAATATTATAGTACAAAAACATGCATTTTTCATAATAAATATTATATTATTATTTAGTCATTCTGAACTTGTTTCAGAATCTATTTTTTAATAAATCAGTGATATGGTACTTTCTTGTACCGACAAGAAAGTACCGCAAAGAAACTCTCGGCAGTCACTTCGTTCACTAATCAATTGTAATTGCTCAACTAAAGATGAGCAAACATTGATTGTTCACTGCGTTAATTGCCGAAGTCACACAATAAAGCGGCGATAGCTTAACGAATAATAATTATAATCGAAGCAAATAGCAAAGGCGTGTATTGTTTGAGTGAAAGGAGTTTACACGCCTATAAGCTGAGATTTTTATAATTATTAATGAGTTAAGCGTGCCGCTGGTTTTGTGGAACTTTGTCCACACAAAGTTCCCGCTGTCCGCGTAGGACATTATAATTTTTATTTATTGATAATATTTATTATGTAATTTTATGCTAAAATAAAACTATGATTGAAAGATATTCACGTAAAGAAATTGCAAATATATGGGACTTACAGTCTAAGTTTCAATATTATTTAGATGTAGAAATTGCGGTTGCTGAAGCATATGCAGAATTTGGAACATTTCCTAAAGAAGATATTCAGGAATTAAAAAAGAAAGCTAAATTTGACTTAAAAAGAATTGACGAAATTGAAGCAGAAGTAAAACATGATGTTATCGCATTTTTAACCTGCGTAAATGAAAGTTTAGGCGATTTAGCAAAATACATGCATGTAGGAATGACAAGTTCTGATGTAATTGATACTGCTTTTGCTCTGCAAATTCAAGACAGCGGAAAAATTATTTTAAAAGATTTAGATGAAACAATTCAATCATTAAAAGATTTAGCTAACAAACATAAAAATACAATCTGCATAGGGCGCTCTCATGGAATTCATGCAGAAATAATGACTTTTGGTGTTAAAATCTGCAACTGGATTGATATTTTAGAACGTCAAAGAGCTAATTTTATCCACGCGTTAGATGTTATTAGAGTAGGTCAAATTTCAGGACCAGTCGGGACTTACAGCAATATCCCGCCTGAAATTGAACAAATTACCTGCAAAAATCTCGGATTAAGACCTGCCAGAATTTCGACACAAATAATTGCAAGAGATTATCACGCATATTTTATCCAATCTTTGGCTCTTATTGCAAGCGTAATTGAACAATTTGCAACAGAAATAAGACATTTACAACGCACAGAAGTCTTGGAAGTTGAAGAAGGATTCGGAAAAAATCAAAAAGGTTCTTCTGCAATGCCACATAAGAAAAATCCTGTTTTATCAGAAAACTTATGCGGACTTGCAAGAGTCGTGAGAGCAAATTCAATCGTTGCACTGGAAAATATTCCGCTATGGCATGAAAGAGATATTTCTCACAGTTCAGCAGAAAGAATTATTTTCCCTGACAGCTTAACACTTATCGACTTTATGCTCTCCAGATTTAACGGAATTGTTAAAAATTTAGTTGTACATGAAAAGAATATGCTTAAAAATACCGATAAATTTGGAGGTATAGTATTCTCTCAAAAAGTATTACTAAAACTTGTCGAAAAAGGCCTTACTCGCGAAAATGCATATAGATTAGTTCAAAGAAATGCACTTGATGCATTTGAAAATGATGGGGATTTCAGAATTAATCTTTTAAACGATGAAGATGTCACAAAATTGCTTACACCTATAGAAATAGATGAAATTTTCAACAAAGAAGAATTTTTGAAACATATTAATACAATATATTCAAAAATACTTGATTTATAAGCATTTATACGATAAAATATAATATATACGAGGAAGTTTATATAATGTCAAAAATAAAAATAACTGTATGTATGGGAAGTTCGTGTTTCGCTCGCGGGAATCAACAAAATCTTGCGTTTATTGAGGCTTTTATAAAAACTCATGATTTAGAAGCTGAAATAGATCTCGCAGGTGCAAGATGCGAAAATAAATGTGCATCAGGTCCTAATGTTACAATTAACGGGGTTGAATATAACAGCGTTAATGAAGAAAAACTTGAAGAAATTTTAACTAAATTAGTTACTAAAAAATAATACGCATCTTAATAATGGAGAATAACAATGGATAGTCATTATCCCGTCTACACATTAATTAATGAATGTCATGACTGCTATAAATGTATTAGAGAATGTCCTGTAAAAGCTATTAAAATAGAAAATGGACATGCATCAGTAATCCCTAATAAATGTATTGCTTGCGGAAATTGTGTAAAAGCTTGCCCTTCAAATGCCAAAAGAGTAAGAAGCGATATTGCAAAAGCAAAAAATTTGATTCTTGCACAAAAAAAAGTTTTTGTATCACTAGCCCCATCTTGGAGCGGTGTATTTGAACATTCTCCTAAAAAAATGATTGCGATTTTAAAAACTCTCGGTTTTTCTGAAGTATCAGAAACAGCACTGGGAGCTCAAGAAGTTTCAATAAAAACAGCAGAAATCCTAAATAATGCAAACAGAGGACTTTTTATATCAAGTGCCTGCCCTGTTATAGTTGACTACATAAAACATTATCGTCCTGAATTTTTAAATTGCATAACCCCAATTGGTTCCCCTGCGATGACACATGCAAAAATTTTAAAAGAAAAATACGGAGATGATATTTCGATAGTCTTTATAGGACCTTGCATTGGCAAAAAAAATGAAGTTTCATATACTAAATTAATAGATGTTGCATTAACATTCGAAGAATTAAAAATATGGATTCATGATGAAGGAATTGACGTAGCAGGAATTACGTCAAATGATAAAGATAAATTCGTTCCATACACAGCATTTGAAGGTTCACTATACCCTATTGACGGTGGAATGAATGAAACATTAAAAAGGATTGGAATAAAAGAGGGAATCCAATTAATAGACGTATGCGGATTTAATGCCTTTGAAAGAGCCCTAAATAATCTTAACCCAGATAAAATTGATAAAACAATTTTTGTAGAAGCACTTGCTTGTGAAGGGGGATGTATAGGAGGGCCTTGTATTTCAACAAACAAAGCGAGTTTGTCAATTGTATCAGATGTATTATCTAACGTAAAAAACAGAGAGTATATCCCTAAAAAAGCATCGACCGTTGTCGATTACGAAATGAAACAATGCAAAGTCGTCACAAAAGATTACCCGCTAGAAGACATATTAAAAACACTAAAAAGAATAGGTAAGCATACTGTAGACGACGAGTTAAACTGCGGCGGATGCGGGTATGCAACCTGCAGAGATCTAGCGAAGGCATTACTTGAAGGAGATGCAGAACCTTCAATGTGTGTTTCATACATGAGAAAAATTGCAGTAAGAAAAGCCGCTGCAATGATAAGATGTATGCCGGCAGCCGTTGTAATGGTCGATAACAACATGAATATCCTTGAAGCTAATGATAGTTTTATGAAAATGTTTACAGGAGATATGTATGATGTCTTTAAAGCACGTCCTGACGGACTTGCAGGAGCAGCAATAGACAGAATTGTAGATTTTGCAGAAATATTCCGCACAATTTTAAAAACAGGAAAAGATATTCATAAAGAACGTTACCATGTAAAAAATAAATTATACGATATATCAGCTTTCACAATTGAAGAAAATGAAATTGTCGGAGCAGTAATTACAGATGTAACATCTTCAGAAACAAACAGAGAAAAAATTTCTCAAAAAGCTCATGAAGTTATATCAAAAAATATTTCAATCGTACAAGAAATTGCCTGCCTTTTAGGTGAACATATGGTTGAGACCGAAACTCTTTTAAGCTCTATAGCTGAGGATTATGAAGATAATAATGACAGCGAGGGTAATAATTAGTGTTCATAGATATCGACTGCAGTCAAATGAAAAAATATAACCAAAATGCTTACGGAGATTATTTTATATCTAAAAGATACCCCGATGAAGCTAAATTGATTGCTGTCCTATCAGATGGATTGGGAAGTGGGATTAAAGCTAACATATTATCTTGTATGACAGCTACAATGCTTTTAAAGTTCATTGAAGGTGATCAAATCCCAATTAGTAAAGCTGCAGAAATTATAATGAATTCTCTGCCTGTATGTAAAGTAAGAAAAATCAGTTATTCAACATTTTCTGCTATAGAAGTAGATGATGACGGTAATGCCAAAATAGTTGAAGAAGGAAACCCTGAATTTATTTGGCTGAGAGAAAATGAGGTACTTAGACCAGAATTCAAATCAATTCCGTCTAAAACATTCAAAAACAGATGTTTAAAAGTATATCGAATCAATTTAAAACTCGGAGACAGAGTAATTTTTTGTTCAGATGGGGTGACTCAATCAGGTCTTGGCAGCGGGAAATTAAAACTTGGACTTCGACGGGAAGGATTAATAAATATTTTACAAGATAAATTAAATAATAATCCTGAGATATCAAGTACAGAACTCTCTCATTATATAGTTAACCAAGCAAGAAATATAGAAACTGACAGATTACCAAAAGATGACATTTCCGCTTGTGTACTATATTTTAGAGAACCTCGAGAAGCTCTTGTATTTACAGGCCCTCCATATCATCAAGAAAAAGATGCTGAATATGCCCAAATATTTGATAAATTCAAAGGTAAAAAAGCAATAGCAGGCGGAACAACAGCTAACTTGATTTCAAGAGAATTAAACAGACCGATTACTATGGATACAACAATAAGTATAGGAAAACTTCCGGCCTGTTCATACATGGACGGAGTAGATTTGGTTACTGAGGGGATTTTAACCCTCACAAAAACTTTAGAATACCTCGAAGCAAACACTCCGGATATTGACAATGCGGCAGGAAAGTTGGTAAAATTCTTATTAGATAGTGATTGCATAACTTTCATGGTAGGTGCAAAACTCAATCAAGCACATTATGATCCGGCATTACCAATAGAAATTGAAATTCGAAAAAATATCATAAAAAAAATGGCAAATGTGCTTCAAGATAAGTATTTTAAAAAAGTAAATATTCAATATATGTAAAAACAAAACTTAAAAGTAAATCTAAAGGTAATAGAGAGGATAAAACAATGGACAAAAAAATTAGTGTTAAAGTATGTTTAGGGACAACATGTTTTGTAATGGGTTCATCAAATTTGCAGGAATTGATTGAAACAGTTCCTAAAAAATACGGTGATAAAGTAGAAGTATCAGGTGTACCTTGCTTGGGCCTCTGCTCAATTGATTGGGAATTTTCAAAAGCACCTTATGTAAAAGTCGATGATGACGTAATTAAAGAAGCAACTGTTGAAAAAGTTTTGAAAGCAATTGACGAAAAATTAAATAAATAAATTAAATAAATAAATTAAAAAATTTTTGAAATTAGCATAACACCTGATTAATAAATTTTAATCAGGTGTTATTATTATCTTTGAAAAATTTCATGTTCATGCCATAATAAAATTACGTGGAATAGCAAAGAGGTGTAGAAAAAATGGCAATGAATACCAGTACTCCAAAACAAACATCACATTTAAAAAGAGAAATTTTGGTAAGATTAATAAAAGCATATTTAAGCGATAATTTTGCTGAAAATACAAGATTAATCCCTTATGACATGCGACCAAAAGGCAGTGAAGTACCATATAGATGCTGTATTTTTAAAGAAAGAGCAATCCTAAGAGACAGAGCTATCGCCGGATTAGGTTTTTCTATTGAAGAAACAGATGACAGCACTTTATTATCAGAATTAGCAGAAAAAGCAGAAAAAAGAGAAACTCCAGAAGACAAACCGCTTACAGTTTTAACAACAGCGTGCAAAGGTTGTGTACCTTCAAGAATTTATGTAACAGACCTATGTCAAGGCTGTGTTGCGAGACCTTGCGTAAACACTTGTAAATTCGGAGCAATCTCAATTCAAAACGGTAAATCAGTAATTGATCCTGCTAAATGTAAAAATTGCGGAATGTGTGCTCAAGTTTGCCCATATCAAGCAATTCAAAAAATCATTGTACCTTGCGAAAGCGCTTGTCCTGTAGGCGCAATTGCAAAAGATGAAGACGGCCATGCTAGAATTGATTTTGAAAAATGTATTTCTTGCGGGAAATGTGCATCAGCATGTCCATTCGGCGCAGTACACGAAAAAAGCCAAATCATTGATGTATTAAAACAAATTAAAGCAGGTAAAAAAGTAATTGCAATGGTAGCCCCTGCAATGTTTGGTCAATTACCTTGTACACCAAAACAACTAAAAGAAGCTATTATGAAATTGGGCTTTAAAGACGTATATGAAGTAGCTCAAGGTGCAGATGTAACAACAAAAACTGAAGCAGCTGAATTTGTAGAAAGATTGGAAAAAGGTGCTGAATTTATGACAACATCTTGTTGTGCAGGATACAACGAACTTGTAGACAAACATATTCCTGATATGAAAGCATTCCGATCTGATACAAAAACTCCAATGTATTACACAGCAGAAATTGTAAAACGTGAAAACCCTGATGCTGTTACAGTATTTTTCAGCCCTTGTGTTGCAAAAAAACGTGAAGCTCTAAATAATTCAAACGTTGATTACGTTCTAAATTACGAAGAAATCGGAGCTTGGATGATAGCACTTGGTATACAAGTTGCAGAATGCGATGAAAGCGAATTTAAAACAGAAGCTTCTGCAGAAGGCAGAAACTACTGTGTAACAGGCGGAGTTGCAAAAGCAGTTCAAACATTGTTACCTGAAGAAATTCCTGCACATCCTGTACTTATTGACGGACTTACAAAACAAACCGTTAGAGATTTGAAAAAATACGCTAAAAACGGAATGTGTGATTTAGGTAACCTAATTGAAGTTATGGCTTGCACAGGCGGTTGCTTAGGCGGGAATTCTACAGTTAACGCAATGAAACCGGCTTTAAAACAAGTTACAAACTACGTAAATGCAAGTAGTTCAATCAAAGATCAAGTAGAAGATAAACACTAATAAAAAAAAGCGGGAATAAAAATCCCGCTTTTTTATAATATAATAAAACTATGGAAAATAAGAAGAGAAAAATCAGTATAATTGGCTCAACAGGCTCAATCGGACGTCAAGCACTGGAAGTTATTGAAAAATTACAAGATAAATTTGAAATTATAGCACTTGCAGGCGGACATAATACAGAATTATTAAAACAACAAGCTGAAAAATTTAAACCAAAATATATTTCAATTTCTTGTCATCCTGAACTTGTTTCAGGATCTCATAATGCGAAAGTTTATCAAGGAGAAGAAGGACTTGAAAAAATTTGCTCTGATAAAGAAAACGATATTATCTTGGTTGCTTGCTCCGGGAAAATTGGACTTCGCCCGACATTAACAGCTATTAAAAACGGTATTGATATTGCACTTGCAAATAAAGAAACGCTTGTTATGGCAGGTGATATCGTTATGGCAGAAGCAAAAAAATATGGTGTAAAAATTATCCCTGTCGATAGTGAACATTGCGCAATTCACCAATGTATAAAAGATATTAAACAAGTTGATAAATTAATAATCACAGCTTCAGGCGGTCCATTTTTACACAAATCAACAGATGATATGAAAAATGCAACAGTTGAACAAGCTCTTGCGCATCCGCGTTGGAATATGGGTAAAAAAATTACAGTAGACAGTGCAACTTTGATGAATAAGGGATTGGAAATAATTGAAGCTCACCATTTATTCGGTTTTGATTATGACAAAATTGATGTGGTTGTACACCCACAGAGTATTGTACATTCAGCAATTGAATACGTTGACGGAAGTGTTATTGCACAGCTTGGACTACCAAGTATGCATATTCCAATCCAATATGCAATCACTTATCCTGAACGCTTTGAAGGCATTAAATCAAAAAGTTTCAGCTTTGCGGATATTGCTAGATTAGATTTTGAAAAACCTGATTATGAAAAATTCCCAACAGTAAAACTTGCTTATGAAATGGGTAAATTAGGCGGTACTGCAACTGTATGTATGAATGCAGCGAACGAAGAAGCTGTATTTGCATTTCTTGATGGGAAAATAAAACTTTATAATATATATGAAATAACAAAGAAAATGTGCGATGAACATATTGTTATAAAAAATCCTACAATTGATGAAATCTTTGCAGTAGACAAAGAAATCCGAGAAAAAACAAAAGAATTAATTACCTTGCAATATGCACTCACATAGGTTATAATAATAATTAAAGGAGGCTAAAATGATTAATTTTAAAGCGTTAAGGGTTGCCCCCCCCCGCGAAGGTCGCTTATTGTAAGGGGTTAGAGGGATTTACCCTAGCAGAGGTTCTTATAACTATTGGGATTATTGGAGTAGTTGCTGCAATGACACTACCTTCTGTCATTTTAAATTACCAAGAAAAAGCAACTATGACTAAAGTAAAAAAAGCATACAGCATAATTAACCAAGCATATCAGAAAGCATCATTTGATAATGGCGGAATGTTGGATTCTTGGGATTGTGATAAAAAAATTAGTTCAGAAAATACAGGGGGCCTCTATCAATTTTTTACAAAATATTTTAATAATATAAAAACCTGCGGAGAAAGGCCTTGCAAAATAAGATTTCAAATTGTAGGTTCTACAGGACAAAATATCGCAAACTCTGGTCCTGCATTTTATACAGCACTTGCAGATGGTATAACAATATTTTGGTATGATAGTTATGAAAATATCTACATAATAACTAGTGGTTTTAAAGCAACAGAAACTAATAGTACAACTCCTATAAAATTAATAGCAAATAAAAACTCTTTTCATTTAAGTTTATATTCAGATCGACCCAAAGCAGGAACTATGGCATGTGGTGACAGTTGGGATCCGGTAAATTTATACAATGGTGGTCCAGGCAACGGTTGTCCTGCATCTGCAGTCGATTGGATAATGAAAAATGGAAACATGGATTATTTACACTGTGCACAAAAAATGAAAGACAACGGCACTAATTCCTGTAAATAATTTATAAAATATCTAAAGGATCAACATCAATTGCAAGTTTAATATCTTTTGGCATAATTATTTTATTCAAGAAACTTGATATAAATTTATGTCCTTTAGTGCTCATTTTATTTTTTATCAATATTTGAAAACGATATTGACCATTTAGTCTTTCAATTACACATGGACTTGGGCCTAATACTTCAATCCTTTCTGAGATTCCGAATTTCTCGACCAAAGTACATAAGCGTAATGTAATTTCTTGGGCTGACTTTTCAGCTCTAAAATTATTTTGCGAACTCAAAATAAGTCTGACTATTTGACTGAAAGGCGGATAATCAAATTCTTCTCTAGCAACAATTTCAGTTGCATAAAATTCTCCGTAATTTTGAGATTTAGCACTTTCCAAAGCATAGAAATCAGGATTGTAAGTTTGGAATAGAACTTTTCCTGCGAATTCTCCACGACCTGCTCGTCCTGCAACCTGTGTAAGCAGTTGGAAACCTCTTTCTGATGCTCTAAAATCAGGCAAATTAAAACTTGCATCCGCAGAGATTACACCTACAAGTGTTACATTTGGATTATCCAACCCTTTTGCAATCATTTGCGTTCCAACTAAAATATCAATATCTCCTCTTTGGAATTTTTCCAAAAGTCGAATATGCTCACCTTTACGTACAAGAATATCACTATCAATACGTTCGACATTATTTTCAGGGAAAATATCTTTTATGTATTGTTCAATTTTTTGAGTACCGGTACCGCTATTTTTAAAAGCATCAGAACCACATTCAGGACATACATCAGGGAAATATTCCGCATGATTACAGTAATGGCATTTAAGCATTTGATCTTTTGAATGCCAAATCATAGGAATTGCACAATTCGGACATTCAATTACATGACCGCATGCCTGACATTGTGTGAAAGTCGAAAAACCGCGTCTGTTTATCAAAAGAATTACTTGCTGACCTTTTTCAAGAGTTTCTCTAATTTCTGTTTGCAAAGGAATAGAAATTACATTTTTATAAGCGGCTCTACCATGATCCTGCATATTTATAACAGTTACAGGAGGAACTTTTGCATCATTAAATCTTTTTTTCAATTCAAAAAGATTTCCTGAATTAACAGCTCTATAATAAGTTGAAATATCAGGAGTTGCAGAGCCTAAAAGCAGCGGGCAGTTATGAAATTCCGATAACTTTTTAGCTACAACTCTCGCATCATACCTAGGTGCAGGGGTAGTTTGCTTATAAGCACTTTCATGTTCTTCATCAATAATTATCAAACCGATATTTTTCAATGGAGCAAAAACTGCAGATCTCGCTCCTGCTAAAATTTTAATTTCATCTTTATAAAGTTTTTGCCAAACATCATATCTTTCACCGTCAGATATACTGCTGTGCCATATCGCTACATCTTCAGTCCCAAATTTTTTTGCAAGACGTTTTGTCAACTGAGATGCAAGAGCAATTTCAGGAGCAAGAAATAAAACATTTTTTCCTGCTTTAATCGTATCATCTATAAGTTTGAAATAAACTTCGGTCTTACCTGATGCAGTGACCCCATGAAGAAGGATTTCAGGTGAAGAAGAACAGAGGGATGGATGACAGGAGGTCAAGCTATTTTCGGTGCTTTGCACAAATTTATTTTCAATAACTTTCTCATCATCTTGCTCTATTATTCTCTGTTCTTCTTTATCTGAAACAAGCTTGTCTTCTTGTCCTCTTGCCCTCTGTTCTTCTTCATCTGAAACAAGCTTGTCTTCTTGCCTTCTTGCCCTCTGTTCTTCTTCATCTGAAACAGGCCTGCCTTCTTGCCTTCCTGTCATCTTGCCCTCTATAAGCCTTTTAATTCCTTCATAAACTTTCTTTTGATCCCCTGAAAGTTCAAACAACGGTTCTCTTTCAGTAATCCTTAAAATATCTAGAGGGTTTCTGTATAACTCTTCTTGTATAAGTTTTACACAACCGAGTTGTTCAAGTTTTTTTATTGTAGCTCTTGTTGTTTTTGCATATTTTTCAAACAAAATAAGAGGCATTTTACCTGATTTTTCAAGTAATTCCAAAACTTGAATTTGTCTTTTTGTAGCACCGTCATATTTCACAAATTCAATTAATTGTTCTGTTTTTGAAGCTTTTTCAATTAACTTCATAGGAATTGCAGCATTCAAAACAGTTACCAAATCACAACAATAATAATTTGCAACCCACTCTAAAAGTTTTAAATATTCAATAGAAAAAAGCGGAGTCTCATCAAGAATTTTATTAATCTTTTTTACCTTAAAATCCCCTGGTAAATAATCAGAAAACCCGACACAAAAAGCATTAATCAGCCCTTGTCTTCCAAAAGGCACAAGTATTGCCTGCCCGATTTTAATTTTATCTTGCATTTCATCAGGAATTAAATAACTAAAAGTCTTAACTCCCAAACCTTTTATATTCACTAGTGCTGATGCGTATTTGCTCAAATTATCTCCTTAAAAATAAAAAATAATTAAAAAAACAGAAGGAGTAGGTAAAATACCTACTCAGCTTCTGACATAAATTCTTTACGAGCTTCTTGAATAGCTTCTTCCAACAAATCAAGCTGATCAGGAGAAAAAGTTACACCTTTTTTAGTAGGAAGCCAAGTTGCACCATCATCAGTTGTGTAGAATATTCTCATATTCAAATAGCTTCTTCCTTTGTATTCACTAACAGAAATTTGTAATTGTTCTGTATCACTTCTTTCAATAGTAGCCAAAATTTTAGCGTCTGCCATTATAATCTCTCCTTACTTAAATGTTACATTTTAATCTTAGCACAGAAAACTCATTTTTATGTTAAAGTTTAAATAAAAAATAAGGAGAAAATTTTATGATAAAAGTAGCTGTATGCGGAGCAATGGGAAAAATGGGAAAAGAAGTCTGCCAAGCAGTACTTGACTGCCCTGACACCGAATTGGTCGCAAAAATTGATATTGCAAGTGATGAAATGTATCACCACATCGCAGATGCACACAGAGTTGAAGATATAGATGTATTAGTTGATTTTACCCAACCTAAATCAATTTTTGAAAATGCAAAATACTGCCTGAATAACGGAATAAAAATTGTAATAGGCACAACAGGTCTAAAAGATGAAGAAATCGAATTTTTGAAAAAACTTTCACAAGAAAAAAATACAGGCTGCCTAATTGCTCCGAATTTTTCAACAGGAGCTGTTTTGATGATGATGTTTGCACGTCAGGCTGCAAAATATTTTGATAACGCGGAAATCATAGAACTTCACCATAACCAAAAGAAAGATGCACCATCAGGTACCGCAATTAAAACTGCTGCAATGATGGCAGAAGTTAAAAATGATTTCACAAAAAATAATTGCCCTGAAACAGAAACGATAGAAGGTGCAAGAGGCGGAAATTCTTATTCCAATATTCATATACATTCTGTAAGAATGCCAGGTTATATCGCATCACAAGAAGTAATTTTTGGCTCATCAGGCCAAATTATGACAATACGTCATGATTCAATGGATAGAAAATGTTATATGCAAGGAGTATTACTCGCCGTAAAACATGTCGCTGAGAAAAACGACTTTGTCTACGGTCTTGATAATATTATGTAATTTTATTTTATAAAACTTTAAGCGGTTTCTTTTAATAAACCGCTTTTTTACGTTTTGTAATACTTATACAATATATCTATTTTTTTGATAAACTAAATATTACACACTAAAAAGGGAGCATAGATATGAGAAAACCAAATATCGCAATTTTAGGCGCAACAGGCGTTGTAGGCAGAGAAATTACAAAAATCGTTGATGAATTGAAAATTCAATTCAACGAAATTAAATTTTTATCCAGTGCAAAATCTGCAGGTACAAAATTAGAATTCCAAGGCAAAACCTACACCGTTGAAGAAGCTAAACCTGAAAGTTTCGATGGGATAAATATTGTACTAGCTTCAGCCGGCGGTTCTACATCTCAAAAATTTGCCCCTGAAATCGTTAAACGAGGCGGAGTGCTAATTGATAATTCAAGTGCTTTTAGAATGGAAAAAGATGTTCCGCTTGTAATTGCTTATGTTAATGATGAAGATCTGAAAAAACATAAAGGAATTATTGCAAATCCAAATTGCTCAACATCTCAATTAATGCTTGTACTAAAACCGTTAATTGATAAAAATCCGATGAAAAGATTAATCGTTTCAACTTATCAAGCTGTATCAGGTGCAGGACTAGCTGCAATTAATGAACTTACAGAAAATACTAAAGCAACTTTAGAAGGAAAAGAATTTGAAAATAAATGTTTCAAAAAACCAATTTCTTTTAACGTAATTCCGCAAATTGATGTATTCTGTGACAACGGTTACACAAAAGAGGAAATGAAAGTCGTAAATGAAACTAAAAAAATTCTTCACTTACCTCAAGATTTACCAATTTCTTGTACAGCAGCTCGAGTTCCTGTATATAACGGACATTCAGAAGCTGTTGATATCGAATTTGAAAATAAAATTTCTCCTGATGAAGTAAGAGAAATTTTAAAAAATTCTTTCGGAATAAAAGTAATAGATAATCCTGACAATTTTGAATATCCGACAACCAGAGATGCATCAGGAGTTGACCCTGTATTTGTAGGAAGAATAAGAAAAAATCTTGCTTTTGATAATGGAATTTCACTATGGTGTGTAGCTGACAACTTAAGAATCGGTGCTGCTCTAAATACTGTCAGAATTTGTCAAAAAGTCATAGAAATGGAGTTATATTAAAGACAATGCAAATAAAAAAATTAACAATTACCCCGCTTTCAAAAGGGTGGGCTTCTACAATTGTAGAAAACCCTACAAATGATAATGCTAGCAGATTTATTAAAGAACGATTAAGTACAGGGAGTTACTATGACCATAAAACTGCAAAAGTTTTTAGAAAAGTTCCTAAATTCTTAAAAGATTTAGTAAATCCTCAAAGCAAAGTTTCTAATGAAAGAAAATTTAACATATATAGTTAATATATATTAATA
>CAJMDF010000028.1 GCA_905212085.1 uncultured Clostridium sp. | reverse complement strand
TATAAGTTTTTCTTATAATTTATTAAATTTATGATATAATTTAATTATGAACTTAAATCAGTTAAAATATATTGTTGCAATTGCAGATGAATTAAATATATCGAAAGCAGCCCAAAAACTATATGTATCACAGCCTTCATTAAGTCAGTGTGTTCAAAGTATTGAGCGAGAACTTGGAACGAAGATTTTTGACAGAAGTACAACTCCTTTGAAAATTACATATGCAGGAGAAGTTTATATTAATTGGGCCAGAAAAACTTTAAATTCCACAGAAGAAATAAGCCGGCAAATTGCAGATATTTCAGGGCTTAAAAATATAAAACTTTCTATAGGTATTTCCCCATATCGCAGTACTTGTATCTTACCGCCTGTTATAAAGCAGTTTAAAAAGTTATATCCGGAGTGCTATTTAGTAGTAGAAGAGCATCCGACAACTGTTTTGCATTCAATGATGGATGAGGGGAAACTTGATATTTTAATTGATACTCCACATCATAATACTATTGATTATACAAGTATTCCTCTTTTGAAAGAAAATATATTATTGGATGTGCCAAAGGATTGGAATGTGAAAGGGAATGAAGTTGAACTTTCTGAATTTGCAGATAAACCTTTTGTAATGGTCGCAAATGAACAATTGTTAGGCAGATTGTCAAGGGATTTGTGTCTAAAAAATGGTTTCGAACCTAAAATTTCGATAGAATGTCATACGGTAGAAACCGCTCATGCATTTGTTGCTCAAGGTCTGGGTGCATCTTTTGTGCCTGAACTTTTTGTAAAATATTGGGATAAAAAAGATACAAATTATTATAAAATTAAAAATTGTCAACCTGTTCGGGAATTTTGCGTAATCTACGATAACAGGAAGTATTTGCCTTTAGCTGTTCAAGATTTTATAAAAGTATTAGATGATTTCTTGCACAGTTAATAATTTAGTAATATACTAAAGTTATTATGAAAAATGTAAGACAAACAAATATAAATATACATAGAGATAGCTGGGTTGAGATTAATTTAGAAAATATTGCATACAATATGCGTTCAATAAGAAAAAATACCCCTGAAGGCATTAAATTATTAGCAGTTGTTAAAGCTGATGCATACGGACATGGCTCTGTTATGCTTGCGCCGACTCTATTGGCATCAGGTGCTGATATGTTGGGTGTTGCATCAATTGATGAAGGTGTTGATTTAAGACAAGCAAAAATTAATTGTGAGATCTTGGTATTAGGTGCTGTGCCTGTATGGGCTGTTGAAAGTGCTGTGAAAGCTGATTTAACTATCGCAATTTTTTCAAAAGAGCACCTATTAGCTTGCCGTCAGGCTTATGAAAGAACAGGTGTAAAACCAAAAGTTCATGTAAAACTTGATACAGGCATGAATAGAATTGGTGTATCTATAGATGATGCAGTTGATTTTATTAATGAAGTCAGAAATGCTGATTATTTAGATTTCGGCGGAATATTTACGCATCTTGCTAACGCTGAAAATCGAGAAAAAACTCAAATTCAAATAGATAGATGGAATAGTGTAATTTCACAAATTGATACAAACGGTCTGCTTTTACATATTTTGAATACAGCAGGTGCAATGTGTTATGATGTTCCAAATTCAAATATGAGAAGGGCAGGAATTGCTTTATACGGTCTTTATCCGGATTTGCCGGAAGATGGTGATGTGAAAAAGCCTGACTTGAAACCTGTAATGTCTTTGAAAGCAAGAATTGTAAATATTCATGAGGCTAAAGATGGTGAAGGAATTAGCTATGGTCATACTTTTACAGCACATGGGGCAAGAAAAATTGCAACAGTTCCTTTAGGTTATGCAGACGGTGTTCCTCGAGGACTTTCTAATAAAATTTCAGGAATTTTAAACGGGAAAGAAGTCCCACAAGTCGGGAATATTACAATGGATCAAATGATGTTTGATATAACTGGAATTGATGCTAATTTAGGTGATATTATCACATTATTGGATGAAAATCATACAATTGATGAGTGGGCAAAAATATTAGGTACAATAAATTACGAGCTGACTTGTCGTTTAAAGGTTAGATTACCGAGAGTTTATACAAGGGAATAGTTAAATGAGTGAAAATTGCAAATTTGATTTGGGTATAATTGGAGCCGGTCCTGCAGGTTATACTTCTGCTTTTCAGGCAAGAGCTAAGGGGTTATCAGTTGTTTTGTTTGAAAAAGATAAAGTTGGCGGTGTATGTCTTAATAGAGGTTGTATTCCGACAAAAGCAATTTTGCACTCTGCTGAATTATATGAAGAAATGAAGTCTGCTTCTGAACTAGGTATAAATCTTGAAAACTTGTCTGTGGATTACAAAAAAGTTGTGGAAAGAAAAGACAAAGTTGTAGAAAAAATCAGAAAATCTCTTGAATTAGCATTGAAAAACAGCGGTGTGCAAACAGTAAATGCAGAGGCAAAAGTGATTTCAGATAATCAAATATCTGCTGATGACAAAATTTATGAATGTGCAAATATAATCACTGCAACAGGATCAAAGCCTAAAGATTTTCCAAATCTTAAATTTGACCATGAATTTATATTAAGCTCTGATGATATTTTAAATTTAGACACTTTGCCCAAAAGTATTTTAATAATAGGTTCAGGTGCTATCGGGATTGAATGGGCAAGAATTTTTTCCGCATTTGATGTAGAAGTGTCTATTGTAGAACTTGCAGAACATTTGCTCCCTTTAGCAGATATTGAGGTATCAAAAAGAGTTGAAAGAATTTTTAAGGCTAAAAAAATAAAAATGTTTTTAGCAAATTCTGTAGAAAAGATTGAAGATAAAAAAGTTTATTTATCTTCAGGAGATGTTTTAGAACCCGAAGTTGTGCTTTTGTCTGTTGGGCGTAAGCCTGAAAATAGTTTTGAAAATGTGACTTGCATAGGTGATGCTTGCGGAAAAATTCAACTAGCTCATTTTGCAATTAAACAAGCTGTTGCAGAAGTTGCCGGGGTAGAATTTGATGAAAATTTAGTTCCATCAGTTGTATATGGCTGTCCTGAAATCGCTTGGATAGGAAAGCGGGAACAGGATTTGGAAGAAGGAAGTTATAAAAAATCAAATTTATTGATTTCAGCTCTTGGAAAATCTCATTGTGATAATTGTACTGACGGATTTATAAAAATACTCTCTCAAGATGGGAAAATAGTTGGTGCTCATATAGTATCAAAAGAGGCATCTTCTTTAATTCAACAAATAACAATAGCTATGCAAAATAACATAGCTATTGATGATTTGAAAAAAATATGTTTTGCTCATCCGACATATTCAGAGGGCATATTTGAATGTTTGTTTAGATAGTGCCTGTCCAGAAAGGAACTTTCCCGAAATTCCAGTAAGTATTTGTAGGATTATAATCCCTATGACGCCATATTCTTTTACGTTTAACTTTTGTATCGCTAACTTGTTTTGTATTATCTTGTTGTTCTACTTGTACTTCTTCTGTTGTTTCTACTCTAGAGCCAGGAATTTCATACATTTCTGCATAGGCGCATCCCGCAAAGCACAACAAACATAAAATTGTCATAAGTTTTTTCATTTTTTACCCCCTTTTAAGGTTTTTATTCACATTATAACGTTTTAAGTCATGAAAATCAATATTTTTGCTATATAATTTTAAATATGCAGAAAAGATTACCTGATTATTTAAAACGACCAATTATAGATACAGATAAAACTCGTACAGTGCGTCGAATTTTAAAGACAAAATGCTTAAATACCGTATGTGAAAATGCGCGTTGTCCTAATAAAAATGAATGTTATACAAAAAATACTGCGACATTTTTGATTATGGGTAATAATTGTACAAGAAATTGCAGATATTGCAATATTACCTGTTCTCGTCCGGAGCCTTTAGATTTGAATGAGCCTTTTCATGTTGCAGAAGCGGTAAAGGATTTGGGGCTTAAATATGCTGTAATTACATCTGTTACAAGAGATGATTTGCCTGATGGCGGGGCAGAACATTTTGCAAATTGCATTTATGAAATCAGAAAAATCTCCCCTGATGTTAAAATTGAAATTTTAACTCCTGATTTTAAGGGGAATAAAGATTCTTTAAATACAATTATAAAAGCACGTCCAAATGTGTTTAATCATAATATTGAAACTGTAAGAAATGTATTTAAAACAGCTCGTCCTCAAGGTGATTATGATTGCTCGTTGGATGTCTTGAAATATATTAAAGATAATAGCGATATCCTAACAAAATCAGGATTGATGATAGGTTTAGGGGAAACATTTGAAGATATTGAGCAAACCCTTGTTGATTTGAAAAATGCAGGCTGTGATATTTTGACAATCGGGCAATATATTCAGCCCTCAAAAGCTCATTTAGAAGTTTCTAAATATTATACTCCTGAAGAATATGAAAATTTAAAACAGTTGGCAGAAAAGGTTGGGATAAAGCACTATCAAATTGGCCCTTTAGTCAGAAGCTCCTATCGAGCATCTGAGTTAATATAGCTGTTACATTTTGTAAAATAAGTTTTCAACATATAACAAAATTATTATTGTTTGAATATTATATCATTATTATACAAAAATTAAGGAGATAATTTATGCAAGTTAGTAAAATTTCTTTTAGTGGAGTTGATGCTAAAGTTTCAAATAATGAAATCAAAACAGATGTAACAAAGAATTCTAATTCTAATCTTTATGAACAAAAGTCTAATACCACAAAGTATATGATAGGTGCAACAGCTTTAGCAGCAGCAATTGCTGTTGGTATTATCGGACATAAAAATAATTGGTGGCGTAAGGCTGCTGATGCTGCAGAAGATTTGTCTAAAAAAGGATCTGAAACTCTTGACAATACTAAAAATAAAGCTTCTGAAATTGCAGATAATTTGTCTAAAAAAGGATCAGAAAGTATAGATAATGTAGATAAGAATATCCCAGAAATTACATCTCTAAATCCAAAACCTCTTGAAGATATTGATTATTCCGATTTCTCGAAAATAGAAGGAGAAATCTATCAAGAAGAAGGTGTTTTCTATAAAGATTTAAAGAATGAAGAAGGGAAATTGGTGAGAACTTTTGCTTCTGAAGATGGAAAAACATTATCTGCAATTGTTGATTATGATTTATCTACGGGAGATCGAGCAAAAACTGTTATTTATCATAGTGATGGAAAGACCGTGAATGCAATAATTGATTTTGATAAATCTCCAGATTCGCCATTTAAGATGAGTATGTTTGGAGAAGATGGTAAGACTTTACAAAGTATTGAATATTATAATCCATCTACAGAAAATTTATTGACTAGAACTCTTTTCCGTCAAGATGGGACAAAACTTGCCTATACTGATTATGATCCTCTGACTGGGGAGAAACTTACAAATACAGTGTTTAGGGCTGATGAAACAGTAAGTTCTATTACAGAGTTTGATCCATCTACAGGAAATATTTTACATTCTTTCAATTATTATGAAGATGGAAAAACTGTAAGATGTGAATTATCTTTTGATAAGGAAACAGATAAGTTATCTAAAAGAACTTATTATCAGCCTGATGGCAAGACAATTGAAAAAACTCAAGAATTTGGCACATGGACTAATGATAATACCGGTTCTTCTACCAATAAATTGAAAGTGACTATCTATAATTCAGATGGCAAAACTGTAAATTCTGTGGCAGAATATAATGTTAAATGTAGTTTAGAAGCTGATTCTGCAACAGGAGAAAAGAAAATTAAATTAAACTATTACAATCAAGATGGTACGCTTAATAGATCTGAAGAAGAATTAATATTCTAATAAATATATAACACTTGTTTTGAATTTATTAGTCTTACATTGCTTAAGCTTCTATTGAGAATCGGTATTAATATAATTGATACATTTTGTAAGTGAAAAGGCAAAAAATTTTAATTTCTTGTTTTATTATAAATATATTAGAAATTTAACAAGGGATTAATTAATGTCTGTAGGGAAAATTACATTTAAAGGTCCTGATTCAACATCAAACAAGGCTGAAGTAAAGAAAGAAGAACCCAAAACATCAGTTCTGGCTGAAGAAAATAAAGAAAAATCAAATGCTGCAAAATATATGATAGGAGCAACAGCTCTAGCAGCTACAATTGCTGTAGGTATTATCGGACACAAAAATAATTGGTGGAGAAAGGCCGCAGATGCAGCGGATGATTTATCTAAAAAAAGTGCTGAAACTCTTGATAATGTCGAGAATAAAGCATCTGACCTTGTCGATGATATAGATAAAAAAGCTCCAGAAGTCATATCTACAAATTCAAAACCTATTGAAGATATTGATTATTCCGATTTCTCCAAAATAGAAGGAGAAAGTTATAAAGATGAAATGTTTATATGTAAAGATTTAAAAAATTCAGAAGGACAATTAGTAAGAACTTATATATCTTTCGATGGTAAGACTTTGAAATTTATAGAAGATTATGATCCAATAACAGGAAATACATTGAAATTGACATGTTATCAGAAAGATGGTAAAACTTTGAGTTCTATAACTGATTATGATACATCTACAAAAAATCCATTGAAAGATACATTATATCGAGAAGATGGCAAAACTTTGGAATCTACAACAGATTATGATCCTGTTACTGAGAAACGATTAAAATCAACATATTACAATTCTGATGGAACCGTTGATAGTATTGTAAATGCATCATAATTCAATTGTGATTGCACCTTGACGGAAGATTTTTAATTCATTTCCAAATACTCCGCAGACAGTTGATTCAAGACCTTTGCATATGTGACCGTAATCAGGAATTATTAAATCAGCAAGTCCTTGCATATTTTCTAAGGCTTGTTCATAAGTCTTTGCAGATGGTTGATGAGATAGATTTGCACTTGTTGTAGCAAGTACATTACCGGGTGTAATTTCACATATCTCTTTAAAAACTTCGTTATCAGGAACTCTTATTCCGACTGTTTCCATGTTTGATGTCATAAAATATGGTGTTTTGTCACTTTTTTCAATGACAAGTGTGAGTGCTCCCGGAAAATATTTTTTAATTAAACGGCAGCCGATTTTGGGTATTGGTTTTACATATTCAAGCAAATGATATGTTTCGTTAGACATTAAAATTAAAGGTTTTTGAGCTTCTCGTTTTTTGATTTCATAAATTTTTTTTACGGCTTTTTCAGATGTTGGCAGGCAGCCTAGTCCCCATACTGTGTCTGTTACGTATGCGATTACTCCATCATTTTCTAAAACTTCTTTAATTTTTTCTTTATTTTGTATAATCATATCTTTTCCTATATAAAATTATAATGCAAAAAATTAATTATTGTATTTTTTGTATTCATCTGTTGGTGATTCCGAAACAAGTTCGGAATGACGTTTTACTTTTATTTAGTTTAGATTCCGATTAGATTCTGAAACAAGTTCAGAATGACAATTTGTTTTTATTTAGTTTAGATTCCGAAACAAGTTTAGAATGACAATTTGTTTTTATTTAGTTTAGATTCCGAAACAAGTTCGGAATGACATTTTATTTTTATTTAGTTAGCTTCCAAAATAAGTTTGGAATGACATTTTATTTTTTGATTTTATGCATAAATCTTTGAGCTAATTCATTTGCATATTCCATTTTGAATATTAAATTTAATCCTGTATAGCTTACAAGACATACAATACCTACTGATGCGATTTTTATTATTTCAAATATTGCTTTAGGCATATGAATGAATTTATCAAAACTGTATGCTAAGCTAAAGCATAATATCAGTGATATAACTCCGGCAACAGCCATTTTTAATAGATTTGTAAATAGGCTTTTGTAATCCATTCTGACTTTTTTATAAATTAAGCTGCCAAGTACACAGGCATTGAATAGAGTCACAAGTGATGTAGATAGAGTAATTCCTCCTATTCCCATGTGCATTTTGCTTATGAATATTACGTTAAGCAGATATTTTAAGACGATTGATGAAAAGGCTACGATAAAAGGTGTTTTTGAATCATTAAAAGAATAGTAAACTCTAGTGATAGAATCTCTGAATACATAAGGTAATATTGATACAGATAGGAACCATAATGCTTCAGTTACCATAAATGTTGCATTTGCATCAAATGCTCCGCGTTCAAAGATTAATCTCACAGCGTCCATTCCAACAGTTAAAATTCCTATGATAATTGGGATTGCTGCAAAGAATAGAACTCCTACACCTTTGTTAAAATATGATTTTATTCCGTCCAAATCTTTTTCTGCTACGAGCCTTGAAAAAATTGGAAATAACGGAACTAAAAATGCTGTAACTAAAATTCCTACAGGAAATTGAAAAACTCTGTTTGCGTATCCGATTGCTGTCCAAGCTCCTTCTGAAATTGATGATGTGAAAAACATATCAACATAAATATGAATTTGTCCGACTGTAGAGCTTAATACTGCAGGAAATAAAAGTTCCATTATTTCTTTAAAATTCGGATTATTTGTAAATTCAAAGTTTGGGCGCCATTTAAAACCGAGTTTTCTAACATTCGGATACTGGATTACAAGCTGTAATATTGCACCGATTGTAGTTGCCCAAGCAAGTGCATATCCTTTATTGTCGTTTGGTACAGCCATCACCACCCCGATTATTGCTGCACTCATAATTATTGGTGATAAATTCGGGAGCATAAACTGCTTATAAATAATTAAAATTCCATAATATATTCCGACAATTCCACCGATTATCAAAAGTGGGGTCATAATTTTTAAGTGTTCTGCCGCTAAATTTATCATATCGGCAGATCCGCTTGAAATGATTAATCCCATTATTTGACGGGGAAATAAAAACATGATTACAGAAAGTACAAGGAAAAATATTGTAGTTGCAGTCATAAAAGTTGAATATAATTTATTTACTGCTTCTTCAGGTTTTTCTTGTAAATTTGGTATAAGTTTTGAGAATACTGCAACTGTTGCACTATGGAATGGTCCGCCTACTCCGCCTAATAAAATTAATGACAATGACGGAATTTGATAAGCATAATAATATGCGTCAGATACAAGAGTTGCACCATAATAATTCGCGATAATAATATCGCGTATAAAACCTATTAATTTACTTATAATTGTAACTACTGCAATAATCCAAGCAGCTTTTAAAACGCTCATGCTTTTTGAATTATTATCTTTTATTGCTCCGCTATTTTTCTCACCAGATGTATTCACTATTATTTTTTCTCACTAATTCCACATATAATCTTAAAGCTTTTTTATCCCCCTCATCCATAGGGTAATAGAAAATTATAGTATTTTTCCCTTTTTTAATGTATTTTGAAATATCGATTTCGGCATTTCTTTTTAAAATATTTGGTTCAAGCGCAAAAGTGTACTCTATCCCGTTAATATTTGCAAGAAGTTTAGAAACCATAAATTTGTTATCTATAATAATTTTTGCGTATTGATTTTTTGTATAGAAATTTTGTTTAATTGATTGTTGGGCAGAATTTGAAGATATTATTATAGGTTTTGTAGAAAGCGTAATTCCTGTATAATAATGCTGCAAAATTTTGTCATAAGGAATATGCATTTCAGAACCCATAAATCCTGCACCATATTGACTTAACCCTACACCATGGCCAAAACCGCCACCATATGCATGGACCGATATAAGATTTCCGTTTTCATCTTGAATATTATCAAATACTACATTAGCACTGGGAAGAGCTTTCCCGTCTTTAGTCATTAGACGTCTTATTACAAGTTCTTTAAATATTTTATAATTTCCTGAACGGGTAACAATTTCCATTTCTATTATTTTACCGGAATCCCCGCGTCTTAAGACTTTTATTTCTTGTATATCGCCAAGTGTATCCCCCTTTTTGAATGCAGGTTTTACAAATCCTGTTGCAGATTGTGCGATAAGGGTATTTTGCAAGACATTTTTTAACTCATCTCCAGACCATTCTCTTTCCCATCTGTAATATGGAGAGCGAATATCATATGCATCAGGCTTTGATTTATAATATGCACTTGCCGCAGACTCTGAGTTAAGGGGTGTTTGTGTAATAATATCAGGCCGAGCTTTTAAATAAGGTTTGTCTTCTGAGGGAAATTCTTTTGTTTTGGGATCAGAAAAAGCATTTGCATAACTTTCCGTATATCCCCCTGCAGTAGATGAATATTGTGCAAGAATTAAATCCCAGTCATATATTGCAACAATACCTTCTGTTTCTTCTACGGCTTGATTAGAAAGTGCTTTTTCCGTATTAGCTCCGTAATATACCTGACTTGCTACGCTATCTACTACGTCATAGTTAGCAGATGCTTTAGTCCTTGGTGATAGTACATAATTTCTTGCTGCAACGCTTTGAGCTTTTAGAGCTTCAAGCCCGAAACTTACAGGCATTTCATTTGGAACTACGCCTTTTAAATAGTCTTCTACTTCAATCATATTTACAAGATTGAATGTTCCGTTGCTGTTTTTTACAAGTTCAAAAGCCCCATGGTATAGAGCTTGTTTGCCTGCTCGTTTTAGTCCGCTTACTCCTAGTAAACCGAAATTGCTTGTGATTTGTACAGGACCGTCAACTGTTTCTGAAAATATATTACCTGGAGTGTAGATATTAAATTTTCCGTCTTTTAGTGAAATTTTAATTTCTTGATTAGGCGGATAATTTCCTATTAATAACCTATTGTCATATATTTGAGTATCGCCTGTTCCAAATATCGTAATATCTTTGTATTGATATGTTCCGAAATTTTGAGTTCCAATTCCGACTCGGACAACTTCTGATGTTGGTCCTTTTTGATTAATTACAGCTTCTCTTGCTGCTTGCAGGGTATTTTGCGGAATTGTCGGCATAATCTGTGCCTGACATGGCGCAATGGATAATATTATACTAAAGATTAATAACAGGTTTGATATATTTTTCATAAAATTATTATATGACAAACCATAAAAAGTAACAATTATTCTTTTTCAGATTTTGAAAGTTCTTTTTCTTCTGTTTCAAATGCTCTTTCTTCTTTAATTTTTGGGGAAGTTTCTTCTAAGAGTTTATATCCCATATTTTTTATTTCTTTGGTATATTTTATCATTGGATATATTATTGAACCAGCCAAAGCTAAACTTGCAACAACCATTCCTCCTATAGCGCCACCAAGAGTTTTTGCAAATTTCCCCATTTTCGATTTTGTTTTGATAAGTGATGCCGTTAGTGCTCCACCTAATATTGCACCTCCAAGTGTTGCGTAATGAGAAGTTTTAGCAAATTTTTTTTCAGGATTTGCATCATATTTCCCATATTTTTGGTGGACTTCCTGAACGAGTTTCTCAAACTTGTCTTGGTTTTCTTCAGGAATTGTGAATTTTATTGTTGAATCTGTTTTAGGATTTTTGGTTTCATAAATAACTTTTCCATCAGAAGTTTTTCCGACTTCTTTCGGAGTTATAGTCAACATTGTATTTGTTGTAATATTTATATTTACCATATTTGTAATAAATTATGTGAAAAAATTTTTTGCCTATTTGTTAAGAATTTTTTACTTAACTTCCCAACTAGTACAGTCTTTAGAATCTTTCAATACGATATTGACTTCATCCAAGGCAATTCTTATTTTATCTGCAATGTCCCAATTTTTTGCATCCCGAGCTTCTTTTCTGTATGCAATTAATTCATCCATTGATTTAAAATCTTTTCCTAATTTTTCAGATACATGTTTTACTGCATTTTTTAATTCTTCCTCTGAAAGAGTTGGTTTTTCAAATGTAAAACCAAGTACAGTTGCTAGTTTATACAGAATTGTAAATGCATCTTTATCATCTTTGTTAGCTTTGTTTGTTAATTCAAAAAGTACAGCAAGAGCTTTAGATGTATTTAAATCATCGTCCATAGCTTCTGTGAATGCTTTGTATTCGTCAGTTTTTGTAATATCTAAATCTTCATTAATTTTAGTTCTTTTGGCATTCAACATTCTTTTTACGCCTGCTTGAGCAGATGAAAGAGCTTCATCTGAAAATTCAACAGGCATTCTGTAATGGTTTGTAAGAATGAAAAATTTTATTGTATTTGAATCATATTTTTTCAATAATTCGTCAATTGTAAGGAAATTGCCTAAAGATTTAGACATTTTTTCTTTATTGATTGTAACAAATCCGTTGTGTAGCCAGTAATTTACGAATTTGCATCCGTTAGCGCATTCAGATTGAGCAATTTCATTCTCGTGGTGAGGGAATATCAAATCAGCTCCGCCTGCGTGAATATCAATTGTTTTCCCTAAATATTTTCTGCTCATTGCTGAACATTCAATGTGCCAGCCTGGTCTGCCTACACCCCAAGGTGATTTATATCCGAATTTTTCATCTTTTTTCCATAGTGCAAAATCAAGCGGATCTTCTTTATGTTCTCCAATTTCAATTCTTGCTCCGCTTTCTAATTGGTCAATAGGCTGTTTTGAAAGATAGCCGTATTGAGGGAATTTTTTTACTCTGAAATATACATCACCGTCAGCTTCGTACGCATAGCCTTTGTTGATTAAATCTTTTACTATTGAAATCATTTCGCCTAATGTTTTTGTGGCAAATGGCTCAATATCAGGCTTTAATGTGTTTAATGCTTTCATAGAGTTTGCAAATTGCTTATACCAAAATTGAGAAACTTCTTCAGGTGTTTTCCCTTCTTTTTCTGCTTTTTTCAAGATTTTATCATCTACATCAGTTACGTTTCTGCAATATGTGACATCATAACCTTTGAATTTTAAATATCTGTATAATACATCCCAAGTTATATAACATCTTGCATGTCCCAAATGTGCATAATCATATACGGTTGGTCCGCATACATACATTTTTACTTTGTTGTCTTCAATCGGTGTAAAATCTTCAACTTTGTTTGTATAAGAATTGTGTAATTTCATATAAAATCCTTTTTTTCTTTAATTTTACTACAAAAAAGAAATATGTTAACTAATGTAAATAAAAATGACATGCTTGGCAATTTCATATGTAAAAAATATTTATTAAGTATATACGTAATAGTTGAAAACATGAGGAGATAATTATGGTAAATCCAGTAAACGGTGCAAACAACGGCAAAGCTCCAGACGGCTTTAACAAAGTTACAATGTATGATGAAAAGTCCAAAAAGACTAAAACATTTTTTGTTCCTGTAGGACAAAAACTTACAGTAAATGGTAATACTTATGATCTTGATAAGGTAAAAGGTCATGAGCAAGTATTTAAGGGTGATAAAGATCAAACAAAATTTAATTTAATGGGTTTGGCTTTGGAGCATATGGATGTAAATAAAGACGGTAAAATTGATGCAAAAGATTCAGATCCTGATTTGGCAACATCAATTAATAAAGATTTAGAAAATTCTGTATATTACGTAAAACAAAATGATATTTTCTCTGATGCCGGGGTTCACAAAGGCGAAGGCGGAGTTGTGTTTAGTGTTGACGGACAGGGACAATTCTTTGAAGTCGGATTAGAGAAAAAAGATAAAGAATAAATATAAAACTAAAAAGCGAAGATTTTATAAATCTTCGCTTTTTAGTAATTCAAAAATTTTATACATTGGGTCAATTAAATTTTCAACTGGACAGGTTTCATCGAGTTCAAGCGTGATTGTAGGAATTTGCCTTTCTACTCCTGCGTATGTCCCGAAACTTCCTGGGGTTGGATAGCCTATACTTGCTTCTACAGGGTAGTTTATAATTTGTGAAATTTTTTCAGCAATATTTTGTGCTGGTCCGTCATAGTTTACTACTTTGTATGGAGCGTGGAGTGTTATGATTAATTGCGGCTTAAATTCTTCAATAGTATCTATTAGAAACTGTGTTTCAATCTCGCTTCCTGCACTCTTTCCACCGTAATAGTCTGTGTTTGAGTCATTACAGGTAGCGTTTTCTCCTTCATTTTTCCCCCAGTTTTTTGTTGGGAAATTTCTGTTTAAGTCTACACCGTTTGAGTTTGTTCTTTTATTCATTTGCATACCGTCGGGATTCAGGCATGGTATGAATAAGAGGTTTTTGGGAGTGTGGCTTTTTAAGTATTCATTAATCAAAAATTCTCCTTGAGATTCATCTCCATGAAATACTCCGATGATAAGTGTTTTGGCGTTTTTATCGCCAATTAATTCTATTTCGTTTCCTAATTTTGTTTTTGCAGATTTTAGTTTATTCAAATAAAGCCTCGATAAATTCTTCATTATTAAATGTTTTTAAATCTTCCATTTTTTCGCCCACCCCGATTAATTTAACGGGAAGTTTTAATTCTTTTGCAATAGCAAGTACGATTGCGCCTTTTGCAGAACCGTCAAGTTTTGTAAGTGCAACTGATGTTACATTTACAGCTTCTGTAAATACTTTTGCCTGTTGTAATCCGTTTTGACCTGTATTTGCATCAAGTACAAGTATGCATTCACGAAGTGCTTCAGGTGCTTTTTTATCTATTACTGATTTAATCTTTTTTAATTCTTCCATCAGGTTGAATTTGTTTTGTAAACGTCCTGCTGTGTCAACTAAGATTACGTCAAAATTTTCTTTTTGAGCTTTTTCAATTGCTTCATATACAACGGATGCGGGATCTGCTTTATCTCGTCTTACAATAGATGCGCCTGCTCTTTTAGACCAAATGTCCAATTGTTCTTCTGCTGCAGCTCTAAATGTGTCACCTGCCGCGATAAGTACTCGTTTGCCTTCGTTTTTAAATTTATACGCAAGTTTTCCAATTAAAGTTGTTTTTCCTGCCCCATTTACTCCTGTGATAAAATAGATGTTTAGTCCGTCTTTGAATTCAATAGTGTTATCACCTGCAGATTTCAGAACTTTTAAAAACTCTTCTTTAAGATAATTTTTAACGTCAGACGGTTTAATTTTTGTTTGATTTCTCAATTTGTCAACAAGTTCTGATGCATAGCTGACACCTAAATCAGCGCTTATCAGCATATCTTCCATATCATCAAGTACAAATTCAGAAAATTCTTCTTCATTTTCTACTGAATTTACGACATTATTTACAAGAGCTTGAGCTGTATTAGAGACAGTTTCTTTAAGGTTATTAAATTTATCTTTAAAAAATCCGAACATACGCAGATGATAACATGAAATTATTTAATTTTCATCCATCTTCGATGTATTTTGATTTGTCTTACAAGATTTGAAAATTTTCTTTGCCTATCTTCTCGCTCTTTAATAATGTCTTTAATACAGAAAAATATATAAATAATTTCGCCCCACCAGCTGTTTGGCAGAATTATGTCTTCTGTTTCGTTATAGCTGTCATTGGTAGGTATTTGTAATAATTGATTGATTATATCTATCATGATTGATATATCATATCGGTAATTTATAAATTTGTCAAGTTGGTAATCAATAATTAGACTATTGTTATGATAAATTTAAAAGAAGAATTAGTTATTTGTTTATTGCGTAGAGGTCTTTCTATGAGAAAGGTCGCTAAGATATTGCGTGATAAAGGTTTAGATATTCCAAAAGCTAGTGGTTTATCTGATTCGATAAATAAAAAACGTATTCGTTTTGAGACTGTTCAGGAAATTCTTGACTATCTCGGGTATGAGTTGGTAATTCAAGAAAAGAAAGAGAAATAAAAAATAACCTTTTCTTAAATGAAAAGGTTATTTTTTGTATTAAATTTCTTGATATTTAGTTGATACCGTAATCAACGATTACTTTTGCTAAAATTCCGTTAATGAATGATGCGCTGTCATCTGTTGAATATTTTTTAGCTAGTTCAAGAGCTTCATCTACAACAACTTTCATTGGAGCATCTTTCATATAAAGTAATTCAACGATAGCAATTCTTAGAATATCTTTGTCCATTTTTACAAGACGTCCTAAATCCCAATTTTTAGCATATTTTTGGATAATATCATCGATTTCTTTATGATTTTTTTGGAAGTATTCTGCGATGTCAATTGCATAATTTTTTACATCACTTTGAGCATCAAGTGTTGTAAATTCTGCAATTTCGATAGCTAATGCAGCTTTTTCCGCAATATCAATCATTTCATTAATTCTGCCTGTCATATCAGATGTCATAGGAAGCGGTACTGGAATATTTGCAACTCCTATCGGACGATTAAGATTTATTTCTGAATCAGCTTCGTAGTTTTCGATTTGATCTCTCATTGCTACTAATGAACCTAGGGCTGTTCTTAATTCATCACTTGCACTGCTTGTTAATATTCTTACTGATTTCAAGATAATATCTTGCAGGTCTTCTTTTGAATAGTGTGTAATTTTTTTATCAAATTGAGAAAATAGTATAAATGCTAATTCTCTTGCTGCTCTGCGCGCTTGCATATATTTACCTCTTTTTCATATTAATACGTTACACGATTTATGCTATCATGAAAAATTTTTATCTACAACAAAAGATATTTCTTTGTGTCAGGAAAAATATGAAAATTTTAACAATAAAATTTATCTGTTTTTATTTGCAAACTTTTAGATGATTATTTAATCTTTTTTCGATTTTAAGTTTGTCTAATCTGTTTTTGATAAATTCTGCATTTTGGGCAAAGGGTTTTTGTGATAAAAATTTTCTGTAATATCTTTGTGCGTAATTTGATTTCCCGAGTTTATCAAAACATACACCTATTCCTGCATATGCTTTATAGTAATCTGGATTTAGTTTAATTAGTTTATGCAAAACTTTAGATGCTTCATCGTATTTGTCAAGTTTCATTAAAAGAGTTGATTTATGCTCATATGCTTTTAAAAATCCCGGGGAGTTTTCTATCAGTTTTTGATAAATCATTAGAGCTAAATCGTATTCTTCGCATAATTCATGAGCTATTCCAAGCTGCAATATTGCATCAGGGTTATCCGGGTTGATTTGAATTGCTCGTACAAAGTTTTTGATTGCTCCGCATGGAATTCCTTCCAAAAGGTGGCAAATTCCGAGTTCGTAAAAAGTTTCGTAGCTGTCATCTTTTAATTCTGAAGCTATGTCGAGATATTTGATTGCTTTTGAATATTGTTTTAAATGTTTATAGCATACGCCCAGTCCATAGTAGCTTTCTGCATTGTCTCTGTCGATAAGTATTGCATTCAAGTAATTTGAGACTGCTTCTTTGAACATATTTTCCAAGCGTAGTGCTGTAGCTTTTTGATAAAAGCTGTTGTTTTCGGCAGTGTTATTGTATATTTTTGTGTTCGAACTCACTTTTTGTAACCTCTTTCATTATTTATGATAGTGATTTTTTTGAAGTTGAAGAACAACCGTTTGATGTATACTTTATCAATCATTGGATTTATTATTTTTCTTGTGTTATAAATTTGTTATGAAAAAGTATTTGGTATGGCTTTTAATTTTGGTTGGAATTCCAGTTTGGGCGGATGAGGTCTCTCTTGAGAAAGTTGAAGCTCAAAAAATTCAGCTTCCAAAAACTGATGTTAAAACGAAACAATCTTTGGTTGTGAATGATGAGCAAATTTTGCAGGAATTGGTAAACAGGCAAAAAGAAAAGGATTTAGAGGATATTGAAAATCTTTGGAAAGGTACTGTTGAAAATAATCAGGTGATTGGGTTTGCTTTGAAAAAATTAGCGACTCCTGAAAGTCAACGTAGAATTCATTCATCATTGATGGCAAAGACTTTATCTGCAGTAGTTGCAGGGGCTTCTTTAGCGCCGTCATTAATCGGGGCTGATTATTTTACTCAGTCATCTGCTTTTGCGGCAGGTCGTTTGGCTCAAAATTTGATTAATCGTAAAAATATGCCGACAGAGATTCCTTTGACAGATACTGAATTAATTGAACTTGCCGGATTAGTTGAAAGTTTACAGGATAAAATTATTACAGCGTATTATAATTACAAAAGTTCTCTATCTCAGTTGAAAGAAACAAGACAAAGACTGCTTTTGTATAACAAAAATTATGCAAAAGCACTTGATGAAGAGGATTTGATGGAAATTACAATTTCTTCTGCTTTGTATGACAATATGAGGGTTGAAGAATTTTATTACATGGAGAATGCTAAAAAATATCATTTGGAATTGCAGCGTCTTGCAGGTAAAAAAGTTGTTGATAAACTGAATTTGTATCAATTTAATTATAATTCTACTTTGGTAGGTGAAAAGGCGGTGGGTAAATGATGAAAAGATTTTTAATAACTGCTTTTATTTTGAATTTGATGCTACCGACTTTTGCAATTTCTTATGAAGACATAAAAGTTCCAAAATCTCCTGCATATAGAACTGGGCTTTCAGAAGATCCCGAAAAAGAATATATGGAAGCAAAAGCTAAAGAAGATAAAGTTCATCAAGAATATGTCAAAAAAGATGCAGAACAATTTGATTCTACCGATTTGACGTTTGCGGATTTAAGTATTAAACAGATTTCACGTGAAGTTGCAGCTGATTTAGAACTTGATCAAGAGGATATGATTGGAGATTTATCAGTTTTATGGCAAGGGGCTGCATCTCAAAGTGATACAATAAACTTTGCATTATACAAGCTTGCAAATCCAGATGAAGATAAACCAGATGAAAAATCAGTAAAAAAAGTTCTTTCAACTATTGCAAGTATGTCTACATTAGTAGGTGCAAGTATGGGAAGTCCTATTTTAGCTACAAGTTCAATTATTGGCGGTAACGTATTAGGGATAATGTCGCAGGATACTAAAGCACTTAACTATAAATATACTAAAGTGACAGATGCTGATATGATTATTCTTGTCAGAAAAATTGAGGATTTGCAACAAAAAACAGTAGATCTTTATTATAACTATATGACTGCTCGTAAAAAATTAAAATTGATAGAGACAATTACTGCCGATAGAAAACGAAATTATGAGCTTTCTCAAAATATGCCTAAAGAAGTTATTTTGATTACGGACGCATATTATAGAACTGCTCTTGATAATCAAATGAAAGCAAGATCTGATTTTTATGCTAAAAGAGCAGCTCTGGAGCAATTTGTCGGGAATGAAGTCTTTGCTCAGTTTGAAGAAGATTTGAAAAAACGTGATAAGGATAAATCTTAAAATGAAATTTATACCTTATGAAGTAAAAAATGGTCAAGAAAATATGCAAATAGACATTGATTTGCTTGAATATGCCATAAAAAATCAATTGAAAGAACCGATATTCAGACTCTATGGTTGGTCTCCCGCTTGTGTTTCTTTAGGGAGAAATCAAAAAAGTGACTTTTTAGATGTGGATTTTCTGAAACAAAATAATATTGATTATGTAAGGCGTCTTACAGGTGGTCGCGCATTATTGCATGATAATGAAATTACCTACAGTTATATTTGTCCTGCATCATTTTTAGAAAACGGAGAAAATGTTGTAAATTCATATAAAGAAATTTCTAAGATTTTGATTGATGCATTTAAAAAATTAAATATTGAGTTAGATTTTGGTGGAACTAAAAAAGTTAAAGGTCATATGGATTATTGTATGTTAGTTTCTACAGGTGCTGATTTGTGTTACCAAAATCGAAAATTAATCGGTTCTGCACAATTCAGAAAAGAAGGTTATATCCTGCAACATGGTTCAATTCTCTATGACTATGATAGAGAATTGTTGGAAAAAATATTTAAGGAAAAAGTCGATACCTCTTCAATAATTTCTGTAAAAGAGATAAATTCAAGTATAACTAAAAAAGATATTATTGAAATATTAAGTAATGTAAATTAGCTAAAACTCTTTATCTGTACCCTTTTTAACGATTTATTAAAAATATAAAAACTTATTCATGCAATTTTTGTAAATAAAAATTCTTTATATAAATACGGGGAATTTAAAAATTCACAGGGGATAAGGAAAGATGTTTAACGCAATACCAAATTACAATTTAATGATGCCAAACTTACCTGCGTATTGGTCTTTAGGTAACCGTCACTGGGTATCAAATTTTGGTGGCAATATTCAACATAACATTTATCCTTCAGGTTATTCTCCTTTAACTTATGCATTAGCTCAAGGATTAGGTAGT
Source organism: uncultured Clostridium sp. (assembly GCA_905212085.1). GTDB lineage: Bacteria > Cyanobacteriota > Vampirovibrionia > Gastranaerophilales > Gastranaerophilaceae > Stercorousia. The sequence continues at coordinate 6,911 of CAJMDF010000028.1, read as the reverse complement.
CCAAATCATATCAGCCAATGGAATCCAATGTTAATTGGCTTAAATTTAGGTCAAGGTATGATGACAGATCCTGCTTTGCTTGCTGCAGGTAATCAAGCTGCTTCAAATTTGGGATTGTCATTAGGTTTAAAAGTTAGATTCTCAGCTTTATTATCAAATCTTAACGGAATTGAAGCTCAAATATCAAATGTATTAAAGTCTGATAAATTGGATGAATCTCAAAAACAACGTTTACAAGCTGTATTAGATGACATTAAAGTATTAAAAGAACGTGTTACTGAAATGGCTAAAAATCATCCTACACTTGAAGATGCTGAAGCTATTCAAGGTGAAGTTATTGAATTAACTAAAAGATCATCAGAAGTTGCTCAAGAAATTATAAAAGAAATTAAAGAAACTCAAGAATCTGAAACTTCTGAAACAACAGAAGATACAGAAGAAACTGAAGACAAAGATGAAGCTGACGGAGTAGATGAAACAAAATCAGAATCTAAAAAGGATAAAAAAGAAAAAGATTTATCTTATTCAATGGAAAAAATTTGTGACAGAATTGAAAAAGCAGTAAGAGGTTTTGGCACAAATTATGATAATGATGAAAACGGTATTAAAAATATATTGTCAGATGAAATTAATAAAGACAATGTATTAGAATTATTTGCAGCTTGGGACAGAACTTATAAAGGACAAGGCAGCTACTCAGGCGGAGATGATGATTACGGCTTAATCGGTACATTAATGAATGATTGCGAAGGCAGCGAAAAAGAAGAAATTGCAATGTTACTAATTGAGGCTCTTGAAGACAAAGCTCATGAATTGGGTATTGATGTATCAAAAGAAGTATCAGCTGCAAAGGTTGCATCTCACGGTGATTGGTCTATATTTACTTTAGGAATTACAACAAGAGATGATGATAAAATCTGTAAAGCTGTAAATGCTCTTTATGAAAAAGTAAAAGCAGCTGCTGAATCAGCTGAAGCTAAACAAGAAGAAAAAGCAGATAAAGCAAAAGCTGATAAAAAAGCAAAAGCTGACAAAGCTAAAGCTGAAGCAGAGAAAAAAGAAGCAGAAAAAGTTGCACAGAAAAAAGATCAATTCAGAAATGATATGAGAGAAATTTTAGGCGATGATAAAGCTGAAATCTCTGATAAAGTTCAATATGAAAATAATAAATTTGTTATTAGAATTAAAGGTAAAAATTACTATGGCAAAGATTATTTAGAATTAGCAAAAGCTCTTGAAAAAGCAGGTTATGAACCGGCTAAATATTTGAAAAAAGAAAAAGCAGGAGCTGCTGCATAAAAAGTTTATATTAATGATTCCTCATATTTGGTAGAAAGAAAATCGTAGAAGAAAGTTAGTAGGTAAAGTGTGAAATTTATCCCCTTAAAAAAGGGGATTTTTTTTAATCTTGCGCGAGATAAATTTTTGCAATATCAATATCATTTTGAGTTGTTATTTTTATATTTTTATAGCTACCGTTAAGTATGTATACAGTTTCACCTAATTCTTCTAACATTCCTGCATCATCTGTAAAATTTTGACCATATAATTTCATATGTGCATTTTTTATTAAATTATATTCAAATGCTTGAGGGGTTTGAGTGTTATATAGTTTAGCTCTGTCAATTGTTCTTATAATTTTTCCGTCAATAACCTCTTTTATTGTATCAATTGTTTTAGTTGCCACAGTGAGGGCTTTTTTTGTTTTTACTTCCTCTATTGCGCTGTTAATTAAGTCTGTTGAAATCATAGGTCTTGCACCGTCATGGATTAGAACATAATCACATTCTGCTGTTTTTATACCATTGAATACAGATTCTTGTCTTGTTGCTCCGCCTTCAATAATTTTTACTTTTTGACTGTTTTTAAATATTTCTTTTAATTCTTCAATAATATTAATATTTGCGCATATTATAATTTCATCTACTTCTGATTTTTCAAAGGCTTCTATTGTATATCTGATTACTTCTTTATCATAAATTTTTTCTAAGAGTTTATTTTTGTTCCCAAAACGCGATGATGTCCCTCCTGCAGGAATTATTGCGTTAACTTTGAAATTCATTATTGCTACTCCTTAAAATGATTGTATAATTTTTCGTCTATATCTGTGTAAAATCTTTGGTCAATCATTAGACCTGAATCAGTAATTTTTTCTTTTACCTCTCCTATTATCGTATAATCATTTATGTTTTTCAATATGTCATCGGGAACAGTTGCTACAAGTTGATAGTCCTCTCCTCCATATAAAACGGTATCAATGTCAACAGATTTGTCATGTGGAATTTTGGATGTGTCTATTGATAAAATTACATTACTAGCTTTTGCAATTTGTATTAATGCGTCTGCTAGTCCGTCTGATGTATCCATCATTGAATAATCACAAGTTATATTTTCTGAAATCTGTTTGGAAAAATCTTTTTGAGCGACAGGCATGAGATGTGCTTTTATAAATTTTTCAGGTTTATTTTTCCCGTTTAATAAAAGTTTTAACCCGTAAGCACTTGAGCCATGTTCTCCTGAAACTATTATTTTATGTCCTATTTTTGCATTTTTGCGTGAAGATATTTTTCTTCCTATAGTAGAGCCGATTGCCGTAACTGAAATATAAATTTTGTCGCTGCCTGTAATATCTCCGCCTACAATTTGGACATCATCTGATGCGTTTTTCGCTCCTTTATAAAATTCTTTTACAAAGTTTTCATCAACACAATTCGGAAGTGATAAAGAAATTGTTAAATATTTAGGTTCTGCACCTGATGCACAAACGTCACTTATATTTACCATAACTGATTTGTAACCGAGTTGGTATGGGGTGATTAGATCCATTTTAAAATGAATATCTTCTACAAGGCTGTCTTGGGTAATTACTATTCCTAAGTCTTCAAGATAGGCGCAATCATCGCCTATGTATTTGGAGTTTAATATTGTTTTAATTATTTTGATTAATTCTTTTTCATTCATTATATATCGTGGTCAATAAGTGAAATAAATTCTTGTACCAAAGCGGAATTCCATTTTTTACCTGAATCTTGTTTAATTATTTCAACAGCTTGTTTTGGAGTTAGTTCTGCTCTGTAAGTTCTTGGCTCTGTCAATGCAAAATAAGCATCAACAATTAATATAATTTGGGATGTCATAGGGATTTCTTCTTTTGAAATTTGAGCAGGATAACCTGTTCCGTCCCAATTTTCGTGGTGATGTTCAATTATCGGAATAATATCTTGGATGTAACTTATAGGCTGCAAGATTTCTTTAGCTGCTATAATTGGGTGTTCTTTGATATGATTTCTTTCTTCTTCTGTCAACGGAGTTGTTTTTTGCAATAATTCTGTTGGCAGCATAAGGTTTCCGATATCATATAAAAGCATAGCAATTCTTAATTTATCAATTTCCTCTTTTGGCAAATCAAAACGTTTTGCAAGACTTACAGCAAGCAATACTTTTGATTTCATAACACCTGTGTGATGAAGAGGATTGTATGTTTGTGTAAGCATATCTGCAACAGTGTATAAAGCTTCCTTATGAACCTCATCTTTAGGTTTCTGTAATTTATTTTTAAGTTCTTCAGATACATTTTTATCAATCGGAATATTATGTTTTGACAGAATATCCATAAATGTATTTATTGCAACTTCCTGCCAGCTTGTCTCTGATATAGGTTTAGCGAGTGTGACTTGATTTCTTCCGTTTCTTTTAGATTGATACATTGCTTGATCGGTTAATTCCAAGATTTCTTCAATATTATCAGAATGTTCTAAAAAAGTTGCGACTCCAATACTTGCGGTAATATGACCTATTGTATCGAGTTGTTCTTCTTCTAATGCTTTTCTTATTCTTTCAGCAGCAATCATTGCTCCTTGTGAATCTACTCCCGGTAATATTACGTTGAATTCCTCACCGCCCATACGTGCTGCAGTATCAATAGATCTTGCATTTCGTTTAAGGACTTCTGCAACTGTTTTGATTGCCAAATCTCCATATGCGTGACCGTATTTGTCATTAATTTCTTTTAAGTGGTCTAAATCAAGACCTATTATGCTAAAAGCTTGTTTTTGACGAAGCGCACGTGTAACTTCTTTTTTTAAGTATTCTTCAAAATATCTTCTGTTATAAAGGCCTGTAAGTCCGTCTGTAACAGCTTGAGCTTTCACTTCTTCAAACAAATCTGCTATTGTAATAGCCATTTCTATTTGTTGTGCAAATATTGTTAAAAAATCAGTTTCGCTATGAGTGAGTTCTTTTCTTGAAGAAAATACGTTAAACCAACCGTAGTGGGAATTTCTTGTATATAGTGGAACTGTAATTATTGATTTACTAGGGCTACCTTCGACAATTTCTTTAATAATATCATCAGGAATATCCGGAGCTACAGACTTTAAAGTGCCGCCAATATCTGTTGTTTGCATAATTTTTTTTGCATTTGCAGCATTTGCATATACACTGTCTTCACAATATAATAATTTTCTTGCTTGAACAGGTGTTTTTATTAGTTTATCTACTCTTTTTATTGAGATATCATTTGATTGTGCTAAAACAGTTAAATAAATGCCTTTTTCATCTTCACATTTTTTTATTATATTGCAATGATGATAGCCTAATTCTCCTTGTATACTGTTTACAATTGTTTCAAGTACGCTTTGCAAAGGTCTTGATGCATTCATCATGTCCCAAATATGTTGGAGTGTGAGCATTCTTTTATTTGCAATATTTAGCTCTCTTGTCCGTTCTTCAATTTCTTTTTCAAGTTGAAGATTTCGTTCATAAATCTCAAGATAATCTTCTTTACCGTTATAAATGGCACTTTCTACTTCAGAGACTTTCCTATATATATCTTTTAAATTATCGAAAAAACTCATATCCTTATTATACACTATGTTAAGAGTTTTGTAATATGTTGTTTACAATATTTATAATTTCTTCAGGTTTTGGATAGTTTACGCATTGTTCTGCATCTTTTCCTTGAAGAGGGCATTTTCTTGTATGACAAGGTTGACATTTTAATTTTCCGTTTATTGCAAAATATTTTTTGTCATCTCCAAAAGGCCCGTATGAAGTAGGCGGGGTACAACAAAATATTGATATTACAGCAGGTATTCCTGTTGCTCTTGCAACATGTGCACTGCCTGAATCCGGAGCCATAACAAGGGTTGCTCTTGAAAATATCCCGATTAAATCTTTAATTCCTGTTTTGCCTGCAAGATTTATAAAATTGTCACCGCCAATGTATGAAATTAAATCTTTATCCCCTTCTGTGCCAGTGAATACTAATGAACATTTATCTTTTATTGCTTCTACTACTTGTTTCCAATTATCTTTATTCCAATGCTTTAAACGCCAAGTTGTAGCAGGACAAATTACGACCATTGGTTTTGATTTATCTATGTCTTTTAATAATTCATCTACTTTGTTTTTTGTTTCTTCACTAATTGGAGGGAGTGTAAATTTTACTTGATCCGTCCCTTTAAGTCCTAGATATTTTGCATATTGCATATGTTGAAATATTGCGTGTGTTGAAAAATTTGGATTAGGAGCCGGCTCAATTCTTTCATCTCCTCCTAAATATGAGAATTCTTTCCCGTATTTTAAACAAATTTTTCGTTTTGCTCCGCATAATCTCATCCAAAGCATACTTTTGAACATCATTTGCGTATCGATTGCAATATCAAAATGTTCGGCTCTAATTCTTTTTAAAATTTGTAAAAATTCAACAAAGTTTTTTATTGAGAATCCGTCTTTTTTCCATTTTTTTATAGGAATTAATATTGCATTTTTTACGGCAGGATTATCTTTTACAATGTCAATCCCTTTTTCAGATACAAGCCAAGTTACTTCATATCCGTTATCTTTTAGTACATTTACAAGTGGAATATTAAAAATTACATCTCCTAATGATGATAATCTGACAAGCATAATTTTTTTTGTCATTTTAATACCCCCTGTCTTCTAAAAAAGCAGCTCCAATTACTCCTGAATAGTCCCCGAGCATAGCTTTTTTAAATTGAATTTTCTCTGCAGGTACAGGTAATGATTTTGCTTTAGCTTTTTTTATTGTTTTTTGATAAAAATAGTCTACTGCTTCTATTAATCCTCCGCCTAAAATAATAAGTTCAGGATTTATAAAGTTTATAATGCTTGCAATCCCTCCTGATAAATATTCAGAAGCTTCTGTGACACATTGCAAGACTAATTCATCTTCTCTTTCTATTGATTTTTCAATCATACTTGATGAAATAGATTTGCCTGTTTCAAGATAATCCAAAATACAAGATTTTCTTCCTTTTTTTAAGGCTCCTTCTATTCTTTTTTCTATAGCAGATCTTGAAGCATAAGCTTCCAAACATCCATGAGCTCCGCAAGAGCATTGTCTTCCGTTTAAATCTACAATAATATGTCCGATTTCTCCTGCAGTACCGGTCGCGCCTGTAATAATTTTACCATCTTTTACTATTGCAGATCCAACTCCTGTTCCTACAAATACGCATACAAAATCTTTGCAATCTTTCCCTGCTCCGAATTTTTGTTCGCCAATAGTTGCAATCTCTACATCGTTACCTACGTATACAGGCAAATTAAATTTTTCTGTTAAAATTTTTTTCAAATTAAGATCATAACAATCTAAATTAGCTGCGGCAATTATAATTCCGTTTTTTCTGTCAATTTGACCTGCAGCTCCAACTCCTATCGAACTTATTTCATCAAGTGTTTTACCGCTTTTTTCAATAAGTTCATCAATGCCATCAAGCATTTTTCTTATAATATTTTTGGGACCTTTATCTTTTTTTGTTTTCTTTTTAACGTGTTCTAAAACTTTCCCTGTATCTCTATCTACAAGGGCTATAAGTATTTTAGTCCCGCCAAGATCTATTCCAATCGAATATTTTTTCATATACATATTTTATATTATTTATTAT
>CAJMDF010000027.1 GCA_905212085.1 uncultured Clostridium sp. | reverse complement strand
TGTACTGTAACCGTATTTGTATAATCTCAAATCAATTATATTTTTATATTGAATATTAAATTCCAAAAATAAATTTTTAAATATTTTGATTGAAGATAATTTAATAACTCTTTTATCTGTCAGGCAATAACTTACAGAAAGTACAATTACACTAAAAAGCCAAAGCAATAAAACTAGCAATCCTATAACAAATACAAAAATAAAATTTAATAATGAATAAATTTGATAAAAATAATAAGTTATCACAATTAAGATAAAAGGAAAAACATAAATTATAGGATGAAGATGAATATTTAATATTACTTTTTCTGTCGGATAATTTATACCTATATAATTGCGAATAAATTTTTGATTATATCTGATATAAAAAATTTCACACAATATTATCAAAAAAGCAAAGAAAACAAACATAAGTATCCCTAAATTCTTAATAATCGGCGGCAACGGGAATTGAACCCGTGTCAACAGAATGAGAATCTGCTATCCTAACCTCTAGACGATGCCGCTATAGCAAATTTATATTAGCATTAAAAATTTATTTCTTCAATAATAAAAATTTTTATTATTTATTTTGATTATTATCCACTAGCATTGTATATATCAAATCATTTTTTTCATCTACTTCTATCAATTTATAATATTTGTTATCAGAAAAATTCTTTGTAACAATATGATAGATATTTCCATCTTTTAATTCTCTATTTTCATGATAATGCCCTGAAACAACTCCTATCACATTATCATGTTTTGCTAACATTTTTTCATACTCATCTTTTTTATATAGATCATGGTTTTTAGTATCATTATCAAGCAAAGGGAAATGCTGTAAGATTACAACCTTTTTATTTTTATATTTCGAAAGCATTTTATCAAGCCAAGTTAATTCAGCTTCTCTATAATAACCGCAAGAACCTGGGATTACTTCTTTTACTCCATTCATTGCAACAAAAACGATATTCCCAGTTTTAAAAACATAATTCGGATTTGAACTATGATAATGACCTAAATTTTTCTTTACTGTATGCATATAATAATCTTTTGACATTCCCTTAGATTTATATAAATCATGATTTCCCATTACAACATATGTCTTTATTTTAGATTGTTTTAAAATGCTCAAAAAAGTATCTAAATCCTCGGGATTCGCATTATTAATATTATCCCCGGTAAAAACAATAAAATTTACATCACTGAATTTCTCATTTACGTCAAAAATAAAATTTTTCAAATACTGCGAATTATCTTTAGTTAAATGCACATCCGTCACCTGAATAAATTTAATATTTTGTGCATAACTTACATTACAAAAAATAAAAAATACTAAAATTAAATAAAAAATTTTTTTCATAATCCTCACCATAAAATTAAATTGTCAGCCCGATGAAATTTCTAACATCAAGCTGACATATTTACTCACATTGTTTTTTTATCGCTAAATCATCACATAAAATTATCGTAATTTCTTCACCTGCTTTTGCATGATATTTAAGCCCCGGAGTAACTAACCCCGTAATCAAACCAACAGCTGTACCGACAGGAATACCAATTGCATAACCAACACCCAATTTTGCAGGATTTGGAATAAATGCAAAACCGGTACCTGCACCTGCTCCCACTATACCTAGACCTAATGTGTAAGCTGTCAATTTCCCTGCAGTATGCCAAGGGCCTTCTTTTAGAGAAGAATCTTTTGTCAAAGGTTTTGCAGACATTTGAATTGCACTTCCATCAGGTAATAACAAACATTCAAAATTCAAATAAACACGCGCATTTTTGTTAGGAATTCTTTGCTTTTCAATTTTTATTACTGTGCCCACAACTTTTGAACCTGCAGGTATTAGCAAAGTTCCTTCCTGAGTATATATGGCACCAGGGACAGAAAAATTAACTCTATCACCTGCTTTTGCACATTCTGACCAAAATTTACAATCAAATACAACTTTAAAAGCATTACCCTTACAAATTATATTTCTCAAATTGGTAATTGTAACATTATTACTTAATGCCCCTTTTTCGCAGAACATATGTTCTCTGCCCAAAACTTGTTCATCACAAGTACAATCCTGAGCCTGAGCAGATATTCCAACAATCATTAAAAAAAATATAATTAACAATTTTTTCATAGCGAATACATCATCAAACAGTCCATAAAAAAAAGCTATTAGCTAATCAGGCAATTAATTAAATAAAAAAAGATATTACAAAACGGTAATGACATAAAAATCCATTCAGAAAAAAATCTAATAAAAAGGAGGAACTATGACAAAACCAAATCTTGACAAAACAGTTCAAAAATTTATCGATTACATTGAAACAAAAAAAACAAAACCATTAAATGAAATTACCCCTGATGAAGCAAGAGAATTTTTAAGTGAATTACAAAAAGAATTCTATACACCAATTAATGCAAAAACAGAAGATATAACAATATTCAGTACAACAGCTGGCGATATCAGCATAAGAATATTCAGGCCTGAAGGAAATACCGATAAAAAACTCCCAGTAATAATTTATTGCCATGGCGGCGGTTGGGTAATGGGAGATGCTGATGTTTATGATATGACTATCAAAAAAATTGCAAACTACACAAAATCTGCAGTAGCATTTGTAAACTACCCTCGTTCTCCTGAATTCAAATATCCTGATGCACTAAATCAAATATATGCTACAGTAAAATACTTTGCAGAATATGGAAGCGATAACAACGTTGATACAAATAAAATTGCAATAGCAGGCGATAGTGCAGGCGGGAATTTAGCAATTGCAGCAGCTATAAAAGCAAAATTTGAAAACGGTCCAAAACTATTATTCCAAGCCCTTATTTATCCTGTAGCAGATTCAGAAATGAATACAGAATCTTATAAAGAATTTAAAGACGGTCCATGGCTTACTAAAAAATCAATGGAATACTTCTTTGACTGCTACAAACCTAAAAAAGAAATTAAAGAAAATGATATGTTTATATCTCCTTTGAAAGCAGAATTACAAGATTTACAAGATCTTCCTCCAACTCTTATCATTACTGCAGAAAATGATGTTTTAAGAGATGAAGGTGAAGCTCTCGCAAGAAAATTAATAGAAGCAAATGTCGATACAGCTTGTGTAAGAATTAATAACACTATTCATGATTTTATGCTGCTTAACGCTTTGAAAGAAAGCAAAGCAACAAAAGCCGGTTATAAAATTCTTTGCAGGTTTTTAGGTCACGCATTAAATAACAATTAATATTCAATTGCTATTTTTAAACAATTATCAGATTTTTGCTCAAAAAGCTCATAAGCATCTTTGATATCTTTAAATGCAAATCTGTGAGTAATCAAAAAATCTGTGGATATTTTTCCATCTGAAATATATCTGACTAAGTCTTTGCAATGCACAGCATCGACACCGCCTGTTTTAAAAATCAAATTTTTTCCATACATTTCAGGTAAGGGAAGAATTTGATTTTTTTCATACATAGCAACAATAGCGATAATAGCATTTGGTCTTGCGATTTTATAGGCCATTTCAAAAGTATTTTTACCACCTGCAGCCTCGATTACTGAATCAGCACCGTAATTTGTAATATTTTTGATAATATCTTCAATATCTGAGTTATTAGGATTAATTGTGAAATCTGCAAAACCTAATTTTTTAGAAAGTTCAAGTCTTTTTTCATCAATATCAATCCCGATAACTTTACCTGCGCCCATAAATTTTGCACACTGCATTGCGCAAAGTCCGACAGGTCCTGCCCCAATCACAGCAACTGAATCACCCTGCTTAATCTCACAAATTTCTGCGCCCCAATAACCGCTTGATAAAATATCCCCTACAAATAATGCATTTTCATAACTAACATTATCAGGTAATTTTGTAAGTCCGTTATCCGCAAAAGGAACTCTCACATATTCTGCTTGGCATCCGTCAATTTTGCAACCTAGTTCCCAACCGCCATTTATACAATTATTCACAAATCCTTTTTTACAAAATTCACATTCTCCGCAAAAAGTTTCACAATTTACAGATACCCTATCACCTTTAACAAAATTTTTAACATCACTTCCTGTTTCTATAACTTCTCCTACAAATTCATGTCCGAGCACAACTCCATTTTTTGCCAAAGGCACAAAACCGTGAATTATATGTAAATCACTCGTACAAATCGAAGATAAAGTAACTTTTATAACTGCATCTTTTGCATTCTTAATTACAGGCATAGGTCTTTCGACCATTTGAATTTTTCCGTTTTCACAAATTAAAGCTTTCATAAAAAAAGTTTAGCATAAAAAACTCCGAAAAAATCGGAGTTTTTACCAATATCAAAAATTTTAAAAACTGTTTTTAATTTGGTTTATCTAATGTCACCATGTTAATAATTAACCCTAAAAAAGCAAGAACCACTGAGCCTATAAATGCGCTTAAAAATCCCTCTACATCAACCCCAGGGGCAAGGTAACCAGCCAACATTAACAACAAAGCATTGATAACTAAAGTAAATACACCTAATGTCAAAATATTTATCGGCAAAGTAATAAATACAATTAAAGGTCTTATAAAAATATTGATAAGAGCAATAATCACAGTTACGAGCATTGCACTTTGAAAATTTTCAACCTCAATACCCGGTACTAACCAAGCGACAAAAATAATAGCTAAAGCAAATAATATCCAACGAACAAGCAAGACCATAAATTTTTTCCTTTCTTTTATTTAATTTTAAATTCTCAATCTTTAATTTTCATTGGAATAAAGGATTATTACATAACTTGCTAATACTAGACTTTGTATGTATAATTAATTTTGAAAAATTTACGAATTAGAAAAGAGGGTTTTATGAGAGAAAATATTTTAATTGCACTTGCAGTTTTAATCCTTGCTACAATGTGGATACAAATTGCTAATATGAGCACAAAAAACAGATATGATGTTGTTACAGGCAGCAATATGATAACAATTTTAGTTGATAAAAAAACAGGTGAAACTTGGAGAAATTGTATTTGCGGAGAAAAATCCAACGTACCTGGCTGTTGGGAAAAAATGGTAACATTAAATCCTGAGTCATTTAACAAACCTAAAGGCGAAGTAAAAGCTTTGAAAAAAATGGCTAAGCTAATCAAAAAACAAGAAAAATTACAACAAGAATTAGAAAAAACAAAACAACAAACTCCTGATCAAAAACAGGAAGTTCAACAAAACCAAAATGAACCAATTAAAATTGGCGGTTAATAATTTTAAATAATCAATAAAAAAAGAAGCTTTAAAAAATAAAGCTTCTTTTTTTTTCTATTTTTTATCCAAAACTTTAATCAAATGCCAGCCAAATTGAGTGTAAACTGGGTTTGAAACTTCTCCAACTGGTGTATTGAAAGCAGCCTTTTCAAATTCAGGCACCATCTGTCCTCGTCCAAAGTAACCTAAATCTCCGCCATTTCTACCCGATGGACAAATGGAATAAGCTCTTGCATAATATTCAAAACTACCACCATTATCAATATCTTTTTTAATTTGTTGAGCTTCAGCAGCAGTTTTAACAAGAATATGTTCAGCATGCACAGTTGAATACTCCTCAGCTGAAACGATACCGGTTAATAAAAATAACATAATAAATAATTTACAAATATTTTTAATCATAATTATATCCTATCTTCAGTCATAAATAACATCAATTATCCATTATACCTAACTTTGTTACGCCCGTTATTTTTTGCCTCATAAAGAGCTTTGTCGGCACTGTCAAACATTTCCCAAGGGTCATCAAAATCAAGACATGAACTAACCCCAATACTTACTGTCACTTTTAATTGTTCACCACGATAAAAAAATTGAGAATTCTCTATTGAATTTCTTAATCTTTCAAGAGGAGAAATTGCTGATTGTAAAGATGTTTCAGTAAGCAAAACTACAAATTCCTCCCCACCATATCTGAACACAAAGTCCGTTTGTCTGAAATTATTTAAAATTTTATATGCAACCTCTTTTAATACATAATCACCACAAGAATGTCCATATGTATCATTAATTTTTTTGAAAAAATCAATATCGATAATTGCCATACTTAAATTACTATTATAACGTTTTGCACGCATAAACTCTCTTTGAAGATTACTGTCAAAATGTCTTCGATTAAATAATCTCGTCAAAGGATCAGTAAAAGACATCTGTTTTGTCTGCGTGTACATAAAATTAATTTTTTTGATAACATCCATTTTGTTATCATCAGGGATATCAAATCCCTCAATTATATTTTGAATATTTTTTTGAATTTCATCTAAAACATCAGATGGGATATCAAAATCTGAATTTTTTATATTTTCTATATTTTCCATAACCTCTAATATAATATCAAAAATATTGTATGCAATCCATTTTTTTGCTAAACTTAATGTTAACTATGAAATTATCTGCACAAGAACTGCTTAATAAATATTCAAAAAGCTCGTCACATCCAACTGAAGTGCGTAGAATTTGTATGATGATTTTTGATGAAGCAAATGAAAAAATTCGAGAAATGTCTAATAAAGAACGAAAATTTCTTGAAGCCGCAGCACTATTGCATGATATCGGCTATTATATTGACTCAAAAGGTCATAACAAGCACAGCATGAAAATGGTTATAGAAAATGGCATAGCAGGATTTAATGAGAATGAAGAAAAAATTATAGGCTGTATTTGCAGATACCATAGAGGCGGGCTACCTGATAAAAATGATCATGAAATTTATAATACACTTGAAAAAAAAGAAAGAAAAATTGTTAAACGCCTTGCTGGAATTCTAAAAATTTCAGACGGATTAGACAGAGGACATCTTAACCTAATAAAAAAAATTCACCTTAATTATGATGAAGAAAATAATATCGTTGAATTTATACTTACTCCAAATACTCCGGAATTTAGACCTGATATCACTTCTGCGATAAGAAAAAGAGATTTATTTGAAATTGGCTTTAAGTGCCAAAGTGTTTTAAAATTCAGCGAATAACATATTGTAAAAATTTTGTTACAAATATCCGTTTTTTGTAACATTTCTTCATGAAAAATACTTTATATATATAAGGAAATAAAAAGGGGTTTACGAATATATAAAAAATCGTAAAGTTATGGTGAAAAAAATGTCATTTGATGTAAATGTTTTGAGCACAAAACCGGTTATCAAAGCAGCAGCATCCATGCAAAATGACGGCGGCGCAGGTAACCTCGGGTATATGGCTCAAGGGGAAAAAGAAGAAAAACAAGAAAGAAAATACTTGGATGAAAGCATTTTTATGAAAAAAGATGAAGGAGATATCTTCACTTTTGACAAAGAACCAGAAATGCCTGAAGATAATTTCTCCATCGCAAAATTGATTGCACAAATAATTAATTCAATTAAAAATATATTTCTCAAAAAACAATAAATAAAAATTTTAATCAATTTTCTTATTTATGATACAATCTTCATATGGAAAAGAAAATTAAAATTGGGTTAATCGGATTAGGAACAGTAGGTTCCGGAGTTTTTAAGACATTACAGTCTTTTGAGAATGTAGAAATAAAGAGTATTGCAGTTCGCAATATCAACAAAAAAAGAAATATTGAAGGGTTAGATGAATCAATTATAACAGATGATGCTTATAAAATCGTAAATGACCCTGAAATTGATATTGTTGCAGAACTTGTAGGCGGTCTAGAGCCTGCTTTTGACTTAATCGCAACAGCAATTAGAAACGGAAAACATATTGTGACCGCAAATAAAGAACTCCTTGCCAAAAGAGGAGAAGAATTATTTAAAATAGCTGAAGAATACAACAGAGTAATTTTATACGAAGCGGCAATAGCTGGCGGGATTCCAATTATAATGCCTATTAAAACTATTCTTGCAGGGAATAAAATTAACCACATAGAAGCTATCGTAAACGGCACAACAAATTACATCTTGACTAAAATGGACGTACAAGGTGCTCAATACTCTGATGTATTAAAAGAAGCTCAAGATTTAGGATACGCAGAAGCTGATCCTACAGGAGATGTTGAAGGATTTGATGCTGCATATAAAATTGCAACACTTGCATCAATTACATTCAATAAAAGAATAAAAATTGAAAATGTATACAGAGAAGGAATTACAAAAATTCGTGCAGAAGATATGAAAGCTGCAAATGATTTAGGATATAAAATTAAACTAATCGCATCAGCACATATGGATGATAATGAAAATGTTGATGTAAGAGTACACCCAATGCTTGTTTCAAAAAAATCAACTCTTGCACACATTGATTATGTTACTAATGCAGTATCATTAAACGGTCACCCGATAGGTAGTATAACTCTTTCAGGGCCTGGAGCCGGCGAATTTCCAACAGCAAGTTCAGTTGTCGGAGATATCCTTGCAATCGCTGCAGAAATTGGGAAATCTGATTATATACTTCCTATGATGAGATGTAAACACAGTGATGATGCTAATATGATTAACATTTCCGATACAATAAACAAATATTACATATCTATTAATGCTAAAAACAACAAAGGTGTAATAGGTAAAATCGGAACTATTTGTGCTAACAACGACATAAGCTTAGCAAGTATTGTACAACGCTGTGTATCAGAAGATAATACTGCAGACATCACTGTTATTACAGAACTTGTAAAAGAAAAAAACATGCAAAATGCAATCAAACAAATTGAACAAGATGGAAATATCGTAAAAAGCTTAATAAGAGTACAAGTTTAATAAAATCACAGGAGAAGGTAAATGCCAGAAAATAAGCAAAAGCTAACTTTTACAAATAAGTTAATTCTTATAATCCTTCCAATAATTGTAATTTTATTTTGTTGTTATAACATTTCGACATCTAATTTGATTTGTTCGTCATATTCAGGATGTAGAATTGTTGAACAAAACTTGTTCAGATACACAGTGAAAGAAAAAAGAGTAAATTTAGATTCAATAAGCCGATTTTATGTATCAAGTTCTATCGATATTATGAAACTCTGGAATTATTTCAATGCAAGTTCTTCAGATCAAGCTCGGATCCAAAGAAAAAAAATATTAAAATATCATATTTATGCATTAACAAAAAACGGAGAAAAACAAAAATTCTTCTCTGCCAGCTCACACCATAAATATGAAGCAGACAATATAGCTAAAGAGTTAAATGACTTTTTAAATAGTTCTGATAAAAACATTAATATAAAATATTAATATTTCTACAAAGAAAAGAGGGAAAGTATGTACTATCAAGGATTAATCAATACATTCAGAGAATACCTTCCGGTAACAGATAAAACCCCTGTTGTCACATTAAACGAAGGTAACACTCCATTAATTAAAGCTGAAAACTTAGCTAAAAAAATAGGGCTTGATGCTGAAATTTATTTAAAATTTGAAGGCTGTAACCCGACAGGAAGTTTCAAAGACCGCGGAATGACAATGGCTGTATCTAAAGCCAAAGAAGCAGGTGCAGGAGCAATTATCTGTGCTTCAACAGGTAACACATCTGCATCCGCAGCAGCTTATGGTGCAAAAGCGGGGATGAGAACTTTCGTACTAATCCCTGACGGTTACATCGCTCTTGGCAAATTATCTCAAGCAATGATGTATGGAGCTGAAATTATTGCAATTCAAGGGAATTTTGACGAAGCTCTTGAAATGGTAAGAAAAATTTCTGACAACTACCCGATTACA
Organism: uncultured Clostridium sp.; assembly: GCA_905212085.1. Taxonomy (GTDB): domain Bacteria; phylum Cyanobacteriota; class Vampirovibrionia; order Gastranaerophilales; family Gastranaerophilaceae; genus Stercorousia. The sequence goes on along the minus strand of CAJMDF010000027.1, from coordinate 17,627 downwards.
CTTGTAAACTCAGTTAATCCATATAGAATAGAAGGTCAAAAAACCGGTGCATTTGAAATTTGTAACGCCTTAGGACAAGCACCTGATTATCATTTTATACCTGTCGGGAATGCCGGTAATATAACCGCATACTGGAAAGGATACAAAGAATGGCACAAAGCAGGAAAAATTTCTAACTTACCAAAAATGATGGGATTTGAAGCAGAAGGTGCTGCTGCAATCGTAAAAGGGGAAAGAATTTACAAACCTGAAACACTTGCTACTGCAATCCGTATAGGAAATCCTGCAAGCTGGAAATTTGCAGAAGCAGCAAGAGATGAAAGCAATGGTATGATAAATTGCGTAACTGATGAAGAAATCGTAAAAGCATACAAACTTATCGCATCTTGCGAGGGTGTACTTGCAGAACCAGCAAGTGCTGCATCTGTTGCAGGTTTAATTAAAGTAAAAGACCAAGTAAAAGAAGGTTCAAAAATCGTTTGTATCTTAACAGGCAACGGACTAAAAGATCCTGATAATGCAATTAAATATTCAAATTCAGATGTTAAGAAAACGTCATCAGATATGGATGAAATCTTAAGAGCAATGAATATTTAACAATTTTAATTGAATTATATTTAAATAAAAAAAAGAGTATTGTTAAACAATACTCTTTTTTTATTGATTTCTTAAATCCTGAGTAATAATCCCACCTGAACCTCTGTCAATTTCTCTTTTTATAGGTTTGTCATTTTCATCAAACCAAGTTTTTACAGTTCCTCGTTCCTCAATTTTTTCAATTCGTTTCCCAGACTCATCATATTGCATATATATTGTAATTTCTTCTGGGAACTTCGTTATAACTTCTAATTTCTTTTGACCATTATCATAATATTCAATATCATATTCATTTTTTATAGCAAGCACGTTATGCTCATCATATACAGAATCATATTTGTAAATGATATTTCCTAAATCATCATATCTATGTCCTACTTCAAAATTTAGATTTCTGGCAAAATCTAACATCAACTTTCCGTTTTGATTATAACTTCTAAAAATCAAAGCACCGTCAGGGCACTTTTCATAAACATTACGGCCAAATACTTCTTGTTTTTCAATAACTTGAGTTCCATCAGGCTTTACATAAGTAGGTGCCATAGGCTCTTTATTTGGTTTCTTTTCAAATGGGTTTACAAAAAAACTTTTAGTCATGATATTAAGAATAACGGAAAAAAAATATTTTTACTTTAATTTCTCATACATTTATATGAAATTATGTTATAATTTTAGTATGAAAAAATTGCTTCTGTTATGTTTAATATTCCCTTGCATAGCAGCATCCTCAAGTGAAATTACAGAGGACTATTTTGATATAGCAACAAATTACAGCACTTATGGAAAATACAATGATGCTATTACTTATCTTGATAAAATTTTACAACTTGAGCCAAATAACAATGAAGCAAAGGATTTAAAAAATACATTACTAAGAATTACAAATCCTAATTCAAAATCTTATTTAACAACAAAAAATAAAAACATAAATAATTCAGAAATTGCAAAACGCCAAGGAAATTATGAAAAAGAAATATCATCACTCAATGCTGTAGCAAATGATTTTTGGTCAGTGTACTCTCTTGCTGAAGTTTACTTCAACAATTCAGATTACAAAAATGCAATTAATACCTATCAAAGAGCTATCTCCTTAAATTCTGATTACACTCAAAGTTACCTTAATCTTGCTCAAGCATATCTTGCAATAAAAGATTACCAAAACGCAATAGATGCATTAAATAAATATTTAGCGTATAATAAAAATTCAGATATTGCATATGCACTAAGAGCAAAAGCATATCTTAATACAAATAATATTGATAAAGCTGAAAACGACATAAAAAAAGCTATAAATATTGAAGAAGATATTTCATATTTATTAATAGAAGCAGAAATTCTCTATTACAAAGGAGACTATACTCAAGCACATGAAAAATTAAATATTCTATCAAAAAATGTCCAGACAGCAGAGGTATATAAATATATCGGTCTATGTGACTATGCTATGGGGAATTATCCATCAGCTTTGTTAAACACGGATAAAGCAATCATACTCTCTGATGACGACAAAGAACTTTCTTCTAAGTATAATGAAATAAAATCAAAATTGGATAAAAAATAATGACAAGAAGATACAGAAAAAGAGTAAAAACAAAGGAAACAGCAATGACTAGACTAAAAAATTGGTCAATATCTATATTACTTGCAGGAGCAATGTTATTTGGGCTCCAATCATTTAGCAGCACATCAAGTCTAAAATTTGCACAAGTAAGTGATGTTCATTATTATACAGGCACTAATAACACAACTTACAAAATGATTGCAGAATCTCCAAAACTTCTTGACGATGCAATTGAACAAATAAACGCGACTCCAAATGTATCTTTTGTAATGTTCACTGGTGATCAAATAGACAAACCTTTTGAAAAAGAATTAAGTGCATTTTTGCCACACACAGAAAAAATAAATGCACCATGGTATTTTGCTTTCGGCAATCACGATACAATGTTTGGCGGTTATTTAACCCCTGCAGTATACATGCAATTGGTAAATAAATACAACACAAACTATAAATTTGAAAAATCATATTACTCATTCATTCCGCAAAAAGGTTACAAAGTAATTGTTTTGGACACAATTATCAGAGATCGCCTAACCTCAAACGGAAGACTGGGAGAAGAACAATTAAAATGGCTTGACAATGAACTTGCGAATTCAAAAAAAGATACTGTTTTAATCTTTATGCATGTACCTGTACTTGAACCATACAACAGTCCAAACCACAGACTATTAGATGCAGATAAAATGGAAGAAATTTTAAATAAATATAAAAATCCAATAGCAGTATTTCAAGGTCATTATCATGGAGCTAAAATTACACAAAAAGACAACATACTATACGTAAGCTGCCCGTCTTTAGTTTCCTATCCAAATGCTTTTAGAATGGTGACCGTATCAAATTACAGAAACAAAGTCGTATTCAATATAGAAAATAAGGAAACAAAGCTGACAAATATTCAAAAACTTGCTAAAATACTTGTATTCGGAACTACCGTTTATACAGGTGAAGAAAAAGACCAAAATGCAACAATTACAATAAAAAAATAGGAGCATACACTCCACCCGTAAATTGATTTGCATAAAAATTGCAAACCTACAATAAAAAATGGGTTTTGTACAAATTTTAAAGAAGGATAAAATTATGAGCGAATTTAATGTAAAATTTAGAGGTGTAAGAGGAAGTTATCCTATTGCAAATAAAGACTTTTTGCAATATGGAGGAAATACATCCTGTGTTGAAATAAATGTAAACGGACACTTGATAATTCTTGATGCCGGCACCGGATTAATCGATATCGGGAACGACCTTATTGCAAAATACATTGCTTCTTCAACTAAAGCTGAAAAAAGAACTCCGATTAATGCAACGGTTTTAATTTCACACATACATCAAGACCACATTCAAGGTTTTACATTTTTTAGACCGCTTCATATACCGTCATCTAATATTAACGTATTTGGAAATGTTAATTATAACGAAAGCCTAGCTGATGAAATATCAGAATTACTGTTCGGAAAATCTTTCCCACTTGATTTGGGTGACATTGCAGGAAATTTAAACATAAAAGATTTGAATGAAACAGAAGGTATAATTCTTCGTCACGGCGAAAATCCAATAATTAAAAGAATTGAAAATGAAAAAGATGCAAAATTAGAAAAAGAGGATGATGTCCTAATTACTTGCTATCGGTCATATGCACACCCGCAAGAAGGTGTATTAATTTATAAAATTCAATATAAAGACAAAACTTTAGTATACGCAACAGACAAAGAAAGTTACCCTGGAGGGGATAAAAAATTAATAAATTACGCAAGAGGCTGCAATTTATTAATCCATGATGCCCAATATACAACAGAAGATTATTTAGATTCATTTGTTCCAAAACAAGGTTACGGACACTCAACATTTGAAATGGCTGTTGATGCAAAAAATCAATCAGGTGCTGAAAAATTAGTATTTTTCCACTTTGACCCAAGCTATGATGATAACAAATTAAATTCAATAAAAGAACAATATAAATCTCAAGATGATATAATCCTTGCTTATGAAGGTCTTGAAATTGATTTAATGTAAATCATAATTAAAATGATAAGTATGAAAAAAGTCCTATTAATATCTTTGTTATTTTTAAGCATTCTAACATCAGGATATAGAAAACCCGATGTATATGTGATTGATGCGACAAAAAATGCATATTTGCACAATAACATTGGACTTCGCTATATGAATGAACACTGCTATTATGCCGCAATCCAAGAATTTAAAATTGCAATCAGCCTAAATCCAAATACTCAAGCGACTGCCGTATATTATAACAACATTGGAGATGCTTATATGAAAATCGGTTATCCTGATATGGCTAGACAACCATACGAAGATGCCGTAAAACAATACAGCTTAAATTTTAAATACTACAAAGATTTAGCTAAATGTTATAAAAAATTAGGTTTAGCAAATACAAAAATAAAAGAATACACCAATGATAAAAATGTTCTAAACAAAGTATTACTTGGACTTTTATACATTGAAAACGGGAATTTAAAACGCGGAGTAATTATCCTTGATGAATTTACAATGTCTGAGCCTGACCTGCTAATCACCCCAGCCGTAAAGCAATACATCAAAGAAACAGTTAAACAAATAAATGATTTATAGTTATATTATAATCTTATTGGATAATCCTTAGGAATTTTCCACCCATTGCATTCTATTAACATAAGACACAAAGCTGAATGAGGTATAGAACTTTTACATTTTGTCAAAATAGCATCTCTATTATCAGAACAAGATTTAACATTCCAAAAATCAGCTCCAGCTTTTACATCAACAATACCTTTTGATGTATCCATAAAAAATGTAAAATAATCTTTTCCACTTATATATTTGCCTGCTTTATTTTCTTTTAGGAGCACATCTATTTCTAATAATCCAGATTCTTGCTCCAAACCATTCGGAATCCTAATTATTTCTCCAGTTTTTATCCTTATACCATTTGCATAACTTCCATTTAAATTAATAACACTTGTACCATCAGCATTATAAACTTTATAATCTTTAATATCTTCACCGTTTAAGAAAATACTACCTGGCAAATAAGGCATAAAATATGTCTGTAAAACTTTTGGAGAATCTTCATCAGCCCAATATCGAGGTTCACCATAATCATTTTCAGCCAATTTAACTACACTATTTAAAATAGAATCAACTCGTTGTAAGCGGGTCTCCACTTCTTTTTTATTATGATTTGATATTAATGCAGGCATTGTCATTGCTGCAACAACACCAATAATACCTAAAGTTATTAATACTTCCGCAAGCGTAAAACCATATTTGTGATGTTTCATATCACTAATATGACATTTTTTTTATAGTTTTTTCAAGCCCTCGAAAGCCTTGTGGAGCAAGCTTTAAATTCCCCCCCCCCGAGCAGCGTACTTGTAAATAAACCAACACAATTATCTTTTAAATCATAAGATATTTGTGCCTGTTCTGCGTTAAATCTTTTCATTTTTGCTCCCTTTATCTTTTTACATTATTATTTTAACATATTTATTTTAACTTTTCAATCAAAGAGATTTCATCCTCACGAGTCAATTGAGGATTTTCAAGTTTTCGTCTTAATACCTCATCAAAAATTTGGCTATATTTAGGCGAAGGTTTTATTCCTAAATTCAACAAATCATTTCCTGTTACTGAAATTTTAATTTGTTTTAAATCATCAAGATAATGTCGTGCAATTTTTTCATCATACAAAATTCCATATAAAAGAACTGTCTCTAGTCTTGTATTTTCAAACGCCTTATAAATTTCAAAATCATTATTCAAAATTTTATTTGGAATTTCATCTAGAATTTTTTGTTCAATTTTTGTCAAAGGCAATTTAGATAAATCTTTCAAAACTCCTGCATATACAAGCCATACGTATTCAGGTTTATAATCATTGATGAGTTTCTCTATATTTATATGAGGAATTTTCACATCATTTTCTGTCACAAGTTTATAAATATTTTCGTTTATAAATCTTCCAAAAGCCTCTTGTGAATTAAGATTAAAAGTTTCTATTAATTCTTTTTTTACCCTCTTATAGCTCATATCATAATTGATATTAGACAAATATTCTGCCTGTAATTTTCTCGTATGCTCATCCAGATCAAAGCCAAAACGTATTGAAAATTTTAAACCTCTAATAATTCTTGTAGGATCATCAATAAAACTTTCATCATGCAAAACTTTGAGTTTTTTATTTTTCAAATCTTCAAGTCCGCCCGTATAATCAACGATTTCTCCGGTTGTAACTGATTTTGCAAGAGCATTTATCGTAAAATCTCGACGCATAACATCTTCCTTTAAAGAACAACCTATTTTTTCAACAACAGGTAAATGACCTTTTTTAGGATAACTTTCAGACCTCGTAGATGCGAAATCAACTTCCCTTCCGCCAACATTAACTCTTACAGTTCCAAAATCAGGATTTTCTTGAATAACCTCACCGAATTTAGAACAATATTCAATAGCATTGCCGACATATGTAATATCAATATCAAAAGATTCTCGCCCTAACAATTCATCACGGACAACTCCGCCGATATAAAACAATTTATTTGAAGTATCCTTTATATTGATGATGTTCATATCAAGCATTTTAGCGTAAAATGTATAAATAAACAAGTTAATAGAAGACCAGATGACAGATGTCAAGAGGTCAAGCTAATTAAGGTTATAAACACAAAATTTTTTATGAAATCAGCCTGCCTTCTTGCTTTCTGAACATCTGAAAATCTATAATAAGGAGAACACATGCTACAGGAAGCTTCACGCGCTATAAATTCAGCATTCAATAACAGTTTTATAAAAAAATTAAGCCAATACCTTCACGATTGCGTAAGAGAAGAGGTAAAAAGCTCTACATTCAGAAACCTTAAAGGAGATAAGGATAATAAATGGATTTTCCTAAAAGGAGAAGAACAATTATTCTCTACAGGAGCTGAATATATTTCACTTGACGGAAGCGACCCTAAACTTACAGAATTAATGATTCAAAGCGATTTAGGACAAAAAGATAAATACCTGATTTACGGTTATTTATTCTTAGTTGGCAAAAGTTCAAAATCTAAAAGACAAAACGAATTTTTAACTCCGCTTTTATACATGCCCTGCAAACTTGAACGCAACGGCGTAAATATAAATTGCTTACCGCTTGATGAAGTGCTATCGCTAAACACAGGCGCTTTAGCTGCACTTATGCGAAAGAATGATGATGAAGACGAAGTAGATTTACTTCTTGAAGGTATTTTAGATGTTGTACCTGATTTACCTATCACTCAAGACAAATTAAATATTTTTCTGACAACACTAAAATCACTTGTACCAGAAATAGAAATCGCCGAAAATATCGGAGATTACAAAGAAGAAGACAACATCACAAAAGCAAAAGATTTTTATAAAGAAAAAATTGACGGCGAAAACTTAGACGAAATTATTGAAGAAGAAGAAAATGAGCAAGCTAAACAAAAAATGAAGCTTGAAAAAATAGCTGTCACATACCAAAGTGCAATAATTCTCACTAAACGTCCATCAGTCACTGCAGGTGTATTGCATGAACTCACACAAATTGCAGAAAAACCATCAGGAACATATAGAGAAACTGCATTAAACATAATTAATGAAGAATATGCGCAAAGCAAAGAAAAATCAGTTCCGCTTAAAGATATGAATAAAATAACTGATTTTTACCCGATTACTCCTCTATCATTAAGCGACAGCCAGCTTCAAGTAATCAAAAACATTGACAACAGCAAATTTGTCGCAGTACAAGGACCTCCAGGGACAGGGAAATCTCAAACAATCGTAAATCTTGTTGCTCACCTAGTTGCAAACGGAAAAACAGTCCTAGTTGCATCACGCATGGACAAAGCTGTTGATGTTGTCGCAGAACGTCTTAATGACTTAGGTGCAAGTCACATGGCACTAAGAGCAGGACGTTTGAATTACCAAAGACAACTGAGTGAAGAATTAAATAATCTACTTTCTCAAAATACTGATTTAGATGAGGATGTAGAAGATATTTTGCTTGTCGACACAAAAGATATGAAAGACCATCTTGACATGCTCAAAAATATGGAAATGAAGTCTGAGACCATAATTAAACTTGAAAAAGATTGGCATGACAAATTATTGGAGGTTGAAGAACAAGAAAAACTTTTAGGAAAAAAAGAATTTATCAAAAAAAGTCTTAAAAAAGGCGAAATTGATATTGTTGCCGGAATTATAAAAATTCTTGAAAGCAATATGGAAAAAGCAGGTTTTATTTCTAAAATCGCAAATTTCACAAGTTTAGGACAACTTAAGAAAATCCTTAATCTTAAAGACTTTGAAGTAAATTACGAAAACTTAGGAAAATTAAAACAAGAACTTGATTTTGCTAATATGGAATGGTCTTTGAGAAAAATTGAAGCCGATATTCAAAAAACAGGCAATCTCCATATGCTATCAGAACAAATCCGTACGATGAAACGCAAACAAAAAACACTTGCTGTAAATATTCTGAAAAATAAACGCAGAGAAGCCCTAAAGAGCCTATTGAGAGATGAAAACAAACGCAGAAGACTAAAAGTCCATGCAAAATCTCTTGTTACAAACAGAAAACGTCTGCAAACAAATATTTTGGAAGAAGAAGATTTCAGACCGCTATTAGAAGCATTCCCATGCTGGTGTGTAACAACATATGCAGTATCTGATTCACTCCCATTGAAACCCGGAATGTTTGATGTTGCAATCATAGATGAAGCTTCCCAATGCGATATAGCAAGCTGCTTCCCAATCCTTTTCCGTGCGAAACGTGCTGTAATTGTAGGTGATGACAAACAATTACCACACCTTTCATTCTTGGAAAAAGCAAAAGAACAATCCTTCTTAAGCCAATATGGAATTCCTGACAAATATCAGCTTATGTGGCGTTTTAGAACAAATTCAATGTTTGACTTGGCAGATTATTATTCTATGAATTCAGTTATGCTTGACGAACATTTTAGAAGTCTTCCGCCAATTATTAACTTCTCAAATCACGAATTCTATAATGACAGAATTCGCGTGATGCGTAAAGATAAACCAAATGAAAGAGTTTTGGAACTTGTAGAAGTATTGGACGGGAAAGTAGATTTTGATGCAACAAGAAACTTACCGGAAATTGAAGCTGTAGTAAAACGCTTGCATGAAATAATCATTGAAGATGAAAGACAAAACCCTGATAACCCTGTATCTGTCGGTATAATTTCACCATTCAGAGCTCAAGTGGAACAATTAAAAGTTTCTGTTTCAAAAGTTCTATCAGATTACATGATTAAAAAACACCAAATAGAAATCGGTACAGCTCACACATTCCAAGGGGATGAACGTGATATTATGCTTATTTCTTGGGCCTTTGCAAATAACAGCTACATGCAAAGTCTGACATTCTTACAAAAACCAAACTTATTTAATGTAGCAATCACAAGAGGTAGAAACAAAGTCATTAACTTTATTTCTCGCAACCCTCAAGAGCTTCCCGAAGGACATTTCAGAAACTATATCTCATATATGCAATTATATCAAGATAGAAAACAAGCAATGCTATCAGGAGAAATTGACGAAAACATATATAAAAATCCACTGGAACGTGAAATAGCAGAAAAAATAAGAGAACTTGATCATAGAGTTATTGCAGGAGCAGATATTGCAGGTCTAAGTGCGGATTTACTTGTAGATGACAAATGTGTAATCGAGATTGACGGCTTAGATGACAAAATCAAATCTCATATTTCAAATATGAAAAAACAAGCAATAATTGAACGCTCAGGCTACAAAGTAAAACGTATTACATTCCGAGAATGGCAATATTCACAAAAAGCTTGCCTTGATAGAGTATTAATTGAAAATTAAGAAATAAAAAAGACCGTTATTAAAACGGTCTTTTTTTTATTATAAATAATCTAATTTATTTAACGTCTCTTATAACAACTGAAGCATTTTGTCCGCCAAATCCAAATGAATTTGACAATGCTACATGGATGTCTGCTTTTCTTGCTTTATGAGGTACATAATCTAAGTTACCAACTTTTTCATCTTGATTATCAAGATTGATAGTAGGAGGAACAAGACCTTCATTAATAGCTTTTACGCAAGCAATACATTCAACTGCACCAGTTGCACCTAACAAGTGACCGTGCATTGATTTTGTTGAACTTACTAACAATTTTTTATTAGTTTCTTTATCACCAAATAAGCCTTCAATAGCTTTAGATTCAGCAATATCACCTAAGCCTGTGCTTGTACCATGAGCATTGATATAATCAACATCTTCAGGTTTCAAACCGGCATCTTCAAGTGCAAATTGCATAGAATGAGTTGCACCTTGACCTTCCGGATCAGGAGCTACAACATCATAAGCGTCAGCTGTCTGACCGTATCCAACAACTTCGCCATAAATTTTTGCGCCACGTTTTTTAGCATGCTCATATTCTTCTAAAATAAGAACACCAGCACCTTCAGACATAACGAAACCATCTCTGTCTACATCCCAAGGACGAGAAGCTTTAGTAGGTTCATCATTACGTTTTGATAAAGTTCTTGCACTAGAGAAAGCTCCTATACCTACATCGCAAATAGTAGCTTCTGCACCGCCTGCAACCATAATATCAGCATCTCCGTATTGGATAGCTCTGAATGCATCACCTACAGAATGAGTACCTGTAGCACAAGCTGATACAACAACTTTATTAATACCTTTAAATCCGTATTTCATTGAAATACGACCAGATGCCATATTAACAATCATCATAGGAATTGTAAACGGTGAACATTTATTTGGTCCTTTTTCCAAAATTCTAACATGGTTTTCTTCGAAAGTTCTGAAACCGCCAGCTGCAGAACTTACAATAACACCAATTTTATAAGGATCAACATCTTTTACTTCATCTAATTTGGCATCTTTTATTGCTTCATCAGCTGCAATTACTGCAAACTGAATATATCTGTCCATTTTTTTAGCTTCTTTAGGATCAAGATACTCTTCAGGATTAAAGTTTTTACATTCTCCTGATATTTTTACAACGTGCTTACTGATATCAATAAGCTCAGATGTACTAATTCCACTTTTTCCTTCAACAAGACTATTCCAAAATTTATCAACACCGACACCAAATGGTGTAACCGCTCCAAGTCCTGTGATAACTACTCTTCTTTTTGTCATCTCTTTACCTTTTTAAAACTATCTTTGAAATATACGAGGGGAAAATCAATATTAAATTTTCACCCTCGCAACTTTTTATAAAATCTCACTAAATATCTTGAAATCAGCGGATATCTAAGTGACTACGAAATGTAGCAGCTTATTTGTGAGAGTCAATGTAGTTAACTGCATCTTGTACAGTTTGAATTTTTTCAGCTTCTTCATCAGGGATTTCGCAACCGAATTCTTCTTCGAAAGCCATAACTAATTCAACTGTATCTAAAGAGTCAGCACCTAAGTCAGCTGTGAAGCTAGCTTCTGGAGTAACTAAAGCTTCATCAACGCTTAATTGATCTACTACAACTTTTTTTACTTTTTCAAATGTACTCATTTCTAATTTCCTCATAATTTAAATTGTATACTATACTATTTGTTCTCTAATATTATACTTAGAGCAAGATTTTTTTGCAAGGAATTTACAATCATACAGCCATATTGTTAAAAATCTTAACTTTTTTAACAGATGGTAAATTATATGATTAAAGCACCTGCAACTTCGATTGCCTGACCTGAAACATAATCTGCATCAAGAGCTAAATATTTAACAGTTTTAGCAATATCTTCAGGAGTTCCTAATCTCTTCATTGGAATAGCTTTCAAGTATTCTTCGATATTAGGAAGGTTTGCAGTCATAGCTGTTTGAATAAATCCAGGGCATACAGCATTTACTCTGATGTTTCTTGAGCCGAATTCTTTAGCTAAAGTTTTTGTCAAACCTACTAAACCTGCTTTTGAAGCTGAATAGTTTGCTTGACCTGGATTACCATGTAAGCCTACAACACTTGACATATTGATGATAGAACCTTGACGAGCTTTCATCATATATTTTATTACAGCATGAGTTACACAATATGCACTTGTCAAATTGATTTTAATAACTCTTTCCCATTGTTCCATATCCATTCTAATGAACAAACCGTCTTTTGTAATGCCGGCATTATTTAATAAAACATCAATTTTACCATGTTCTGCAATCATTTTATCAACATTTTCTTGTACAGCAACAGGATCTGAAACATCAAATCTGTAAAAATAAGCATTTGCACCTAATTCTTTAATTTCATCTAAAGCAGGTTGAGCTTTTTCTGCTTCGCAAATATCGTTGATAATGATATCACAACCAGCTTTTGCAAGTTCTTTTGCACAAGCTAAACCGATACCGCGAGAACCGCCTGTTACTAATGCAATTTTTCTTTCTGTCATGAATTTTCTCCTTATTGATTATCGGATTTTACTCCTAACTATACACACACCAATTCTTCTTTCAAAGATTGAATAGTAGCATCTAAAGATGCTTTATCATAAATATTAAATACTTTTGCTTCAGGTGTAATTTTTTTATTCAATCCTGCTAAAACTTTACCTGGACCTATTTCTACAAAAATTTCAACACCTTCTGATGCCATTTTTTGAATTGTTTGAGTCCAATGAACTGATGAATAAATTTGTTTTGGCATTTTAGCTCTAAAATCAGAACTTTCAGTTGTTGCAGAAGCATCAACGTTTGTCACAACAGGAATTTGAGCATTATGTAATTCAAGAGAATTTACAAAACCTTCAAATTCATGCCCTGCGTTTTCCATAAACTTAGAGTGGAATGCACCTGATACAGCTAGAGGAACAACTCTTCTTGCACCTTTTGCAAGTAACAATTCTCCTGCTTTTGCAACTGCAGCCTCATCACCTGTGATTACAACTTGCGCAGGTGAATTATAATTTGCAACATCTACATATCCAACTTGAGAAGCTTCTTTCAACACTTCTTCTAAAGCACCTTCCGGAGCATTTAAAATTGCAGACATTGCACCGCCATGAGTTGAACCCATTAAATCAGCTCTTTTTTGAATAGCTTTTAATGTTGTATCTAAAGACATTACACCAGCCTCATACATAGCACAATATTCACCTAAAGAATGTCCTGCTACAAAATCAGGTTTTATATTTAACTGAGATTTCAAAGCTTCTAATGCTGCAATAGACATAGTTACAATACAAGGTTGAGTATTTACGGTTTGTTTTAAAGCATCTTCCGGTCCTTCAAAACACAATGTTGTAATACTTTTGCCTAAAACTTTATCTGCTGTGTCAAACACAGATTTTGCACTCTCAAAATTATCATACAAGTCTTTACCCATACCTACAGACTGAGATCCTTGTCCAGGGAAAAGAAAAGCTATTTTTTTTGTCATAATATACTCCTTATTTAGATACTTTTTGAGATTTTGTAAATACATCGTCTTTTAAAAGACCAAGCTTTTCTTTACAAAATTCACATTCTGGTTTAAAAGGCTTGCAAGAACGAATTGTTTCAACATTTTTTGACTTTAAATTATGAACAAAAGACAAACCTAATATGTCAGACGGATTTGTAAAACCTGACATACGAGTAGCTGAAATTTTTAATCCTTGTATTTTAGCAATACTCATCTAGCAAATTCCTTCTCTTAATCTAACTATTGCACCGCCCCATGTCATACCAGCACCAAAACCGCAAAGAACAGCAGTTGTTCCAAGTTTTACATTACCTTTTTCTACGCTTTCAGCCAAAGCAATAGGAATTGAAGCTGCTGAAGTGTTTCCATAATATTTGATATTTGTAACGACTTTATCATCAGAATATCCTAATCTTTCTTGAACAGCTTGAATAATTCTAATATTTGCTTGGTGCGGAATTAAATAGTCAATATCTTCTGCTTTTAATCCTGCATTTGTAATTAGATTTTCTACATAATGAGGAAGGATTTTGGCAACAAATGTATATACACCGCGTCCATTCATTCTGATACCTTTTGGTTTTTCCTCATATTGTTCAACCAAAGGACAATTTTTACCGTCAAATGATAATTCAATCAAATTACCATAGTTACCGTCAGCTTTAATATCAATTGCGATAATATCGTCAATACCATCTTCTGCTTGTGTAACTACCATAGCACCGGCACCGTCACCAAATAAAATTGAAGTTGATCTGTCTTCCCAGTTTACCAAACGGGAATTATTATCAGTTGCAACAAGCAAAATATTTTTATACATACCTGATGCAATATATGCTCTTGCTATACTCAAAGCATAAATTAAACCCGAGCATGCTGCTGTAATATCAAATGCTGGGATTTGTGCCTTTATGCCCAATCTTTGATGAATATGACAAGCAATAGCAGGATATAAATCAGGAGGTGCTGAAGATGCTGCAACAATCAAGTCAATATCATCAGGATTCATCTTTGCTTTTTCTAAGGCTCTTTGAGCTGCTTCAAATCCTAAATCAATAGCGTTTTGTTCGCCTGATACTACACGTCTTTCCTTAATACCAGTTCTAGTATAAATCCATTCATCTGATGTTTCATACAATTTTGTTAAATCATCATTTGTAATAACTGTTTCAGGTAAACTATATCCTACACCTGCAATTCTCAATGGAATTAATTTATCTGTCATATATTTTATTCCTCATAAAACTTAGCTATTTTTTCGTTTACGCCTGTTTCTACAGCGTGTTTTGCAACTCTTACGGCATTTTTAATTGCATATGCTTTACTTCTGCCATGAGAGATTACTGTAATCCCTTTTACACCTAAAAGTAAAGCTCCGCCAAATTCTTCATAATTAATTTTTGTATAAATTCTTTTCATGAAAGGTTTTGCCATCAAACCGATAATTTTTCCTAAAATATCAGCTTTAAATTCTTGTTTCAACATTCTGAATAACATTTGAGATGTTCCTTCAGTAACTTTCAATGCTACGTTACCAACGAACCCGTCACATACTACAACATCACAAACGCTCAAGAAAATTTCTTTTCCTTCAATATTTCCAACAAAATTTAATTTATCTTGTTGAGCTTCTAATAATTTATAAGTAGCTTGAGCTAATTCATTACCTTTTCCGGCTTCTTCACCGATATTTAAAACACCTACTCTAGGATGTTCAATACCTAAAACATTTTTAGAGAAAGTTGCACCCATAATTGCAAATTGATACAACATTTCAGGAGAACAATTACTGTTTGCACCTCCATCAATTACAACAATAGGTTTTTTAATAGTAGGCAAAGTAACAGCAATAGCTGGTCTGTCAATTCCGGGGATTCTGCCTAACCCGAATAAACTTGATGCCATTGCAGCACCTGTAGATCCTGCTGCAACAACAGCATCAGAACTTCCTTGAGCTACAGCATCAACTGCTAAAACGATAGATGACTTTTTCTTTTTACGAATAGCTTGTCCGGGAGCTTCACCCATTTCAATTACTTCAGAAGCGTGGGTAATTTTTATATCAAGTTTAGAAGTATCAATTTTTACACGGTATTTAGCAGCTCCGCCTTTACCGTAATCTGTCATAAATCCTTCATGAGTAATCTTATCAAGTTCTTGCTCAATTCTATCTTGTTTTCCGACTAACTCAATTGCAACTCCGTATTCTTTAGCTGCCCATACTGCCCCTGCAACTATTTCATGCGGAGCATGATCACCACCCATTGCATCTATTGCTATTCTTGTCATCTTATCCCTCTCAAAGTCTTATATAAAATAACGGTTTTTATTTTTTATAACTTGAATGGTATATAAAACCATTCAAGTTATAATATTATAATCTATTTTTCTTCTGTTTCTGAAGATTCTTCTGCAGGAGCTTCTTCTTTTACTTCTTCAGTTGCTTCTGCTTTTACTTCTTCTGCTTTTTCAGCTTTTTTAGTTGATTTCTTAGCAGATTTTTTTTCTTCTTTAACTGCTTCTTCTTCAACTCTGTCTTTAATACTTACAGGTTTTCCTTTGTAAGTTCCGCAAGCTGTGCATACTGTGTGTGTTAATACTGTTTCTCCGCAGTTAGGGCATTTAGTAGTTTCTGGTTTTGTAGCTTTCCAGTTACTTCTTCTGTGTCCTTGTGCTGAGTGTCCTGTTCTTTTCTTAGGTACTGCCATTTTTCTTTTTCCTTTTTATTTTCTTATACTACTTATATTTCTTACTTTCCTTCGATTTTGATGTTTTTGAAAACTTCTAATCTAGGATCGGATAAATTTTCTTCTTTTAAAAATTTATCCCCATTACAATTTATACCACAAACTTTCTTATTTGGTAAATTTAATATTACAGATTGATACAATAAGTCATAAATATCAATTTCATCTGCGCCGTCAAGATCGGTTACAAACTGTCCGTCTCTCAATTCAAATTCTTGCCCATAATCCTCTAAGAGCTTATCTTTAGCAAACATTTCATCTATTGAAAAATCTAGTTCATAGTCAAATTCTTTTAAACATAAATCACATTCAAGTTTAACAATTCCTTTAACATTTCCTGTGACTTCTATAAATTCACCTAAAGATTTTATTTCTAAATCCGAAGTAATCGGAGTAACACAATTCAACCCTTCAATTTTATCTTCAAAATGAAATTCAAGAGTTTTTCCTGAGCTATTCTCCAATTCTTCAATAGAAATTTTGTAATCCATTTAATTATTTATCCTACGTATTGTTCTTCTTGTATTGCCAAAGCTGCTACCTGATTAGAGATAAAGCAAACTTTTTTCAAAGGTCCCAATGTATCTTTTTCAATCAAAGTTGCAGCAGGACTTTTCATAGCTTGTTGTAATTCTGCATAAAGTTCTTCCGGTTTTTCAACATATAAAACTAAAGGTGCTGTAGATCCCTTTAGAAAAACTAAAACAGAAACTCGTTTTTTTATATTTTGAGCATTAAATTGTTGTGCCATTTCACACTCCTTTTTACTTTCTTTAACAAGTATATTAAATTATAGAATAAAAGCAAATGCATTGTCAATTTTATAACATAATATATGTTATTTGAATCTAATCAAATCATTTTATTGTTGTATATTCTTTTCTTTTGTTGCGATGCAAAAGAAAAGAATATACATAAGAAAAGAAAACACGCAGATTGTCTAATCACTACTAAACTCAACTTAAAACGAGTGAACTCGCTATATTTTAGTCATTCTGAACTTGTTTCAGAATCAAAAATTTTACCGCTCAAACAGCACTCGTTTTGTCATTGTTTCGTTAAGTAGTGATTAATTTATTCCCCACAATAGCTGAATGAGCAATAATTGTTGGCGAAACAATCTTCAAATAGGCTTTTGTTTGAGCGTTAGCGAGTTAAGCCTATTTAAGTTGAGCCATTACAAATTATTAGCAAATGAAGCGTGTGGGTGGTTTTGTGGAACTTTTTCCATAAAAAGTTCCCCTGTCTGGAAGACCCATCGGAGATAAATTATTCAATAATATTTTATTATTATTTTAATAACA
>CAJMDF010000026.1 GCA_905212085.1 uncultured Clostridium sp. | reverse complement strand
ATTATTTTATTCTTATATAAATTAACATCTAAATCACTCAAATAGCCATCAACCCCATCAGTAATTGTTGACCCAACCATACTCTCTCTTATAAATAAACCTGGTGTCATATTAACTGCAGCTTCTATTCTAACTAAACTTGAAGTATCAAACAAAGATGGAAATAATAACAAGTCACTTCTCCTATAAATATATGAAAGAAGTTTTCTATCTGTTATCTTACCAGTCAAAATAACATCGTTTTCTAGATTATACTCTTTTACTCTATCAATAAGTTTTTCATAGTCAGGCCCTTCACCAACAAAAAACATTTTAAAAGAAAAATTATCATCCTTAAGTAATTTAAGTGCATCCATTATAAAAAATATATTTTTAATATCAATTATTCTACCAACAAAAATCATAACTTTATCTTCTTCTTTAAGATTAAACATTTCATTAATCATGTCCTTTTTTATACCCTTAAAAATTGCAGGTTTCAAATCAGTCCCATTATAAACAATTCTAATTCTCCCTTTATATCCATAACTTCTTGCTTCAAGAACCAAAGGATCATTAACAACAGTACATAAATCACATTTATTTAAAGATTTAATAAGAACACCTGTTACTTTTTTAGCAATTGCTCCATTTTTAACAAATCTTTTAAATTCAAAATCAAACCTAGTATGCAATGTAGATATACAAGGAATATTTAATTTCTTAGCAAGATTAATCCCAATACGCCCTAATATAAAAGGAGAATGTATATGTATTATATCAAACTCTTCATTAATAAGTTCACTTTTATTACAAAAAACATCAACTATTTTATAAGAAGTAAAAGGTACCTTTAAACTTTTTAACCTAATAACTTTATAAGGAAACCCTTTATCATCACATCCATCAATATATGGACACACTACAACAACATCAGCATATTTTGTTAAATCGCCAAGCCATTCTCTTGAGGGCATATACAATCGGATATTACCGTCCATAGCACATATCTGCTCAGGTAGAGTATAACATACAGGTCTATTATCTATTGGTACAAAAGCTATGTTCATAAAACTATTATATGTTAATATTGAATTTAAACAAAAAGGTAACAATTATGACACATAACAAATCTCAAAAAAATTATGAGGACAGCTATATAATAATTGATAAAAATCCTGAAACAATTCATGTAATGTTCAATATGATTTCAAAAAAGTACGATTTCATGAACAATTTAATGTCATTAGGAACTCACAATTTTGTTAAATATAAAAGTGTAAAAAATTTGGATATAAAACCGCACTCAAAAATTATTGACTTATGCTGCGGGACAGGCGACCTTGCAAGAATTGCAAAAAAAATTGAACCTGATGCTATTGTGACTGGGATTGATTTATCAGAAGAAATGCTCAAAATTGCAAGAAACAAAACTCAAAACGGTAAAATTCAATACCTGCAAGGAGATGTCACAAATTTACCTTATGAAGACAATTCCTTTGATATAGTAACAATGGGTTTTGGTCTAAGGAATATTTTGAATGCTGAAAAAGCTGTAGAAGAAATTTATAGAATTCTAAAACCAAACGGAAGTTTTCTCCACTTAGATTTTGGAAAAAATAACAACCTTGGGAAAATCTACGATAAACTTACACCAAATTTAGCAAAGATATTTACAGAAAATTATTTTTCTTACGAATACCTGATTAAATCAAAACAAAATTTTCCATCTCCTGAAGATTTAATCAAAGATTTTGAAAGCAAAGGATTTAAACTCAAAAAACGTCAGGATTTTATATTCGGAATAATATCATCACAAATTATGACAAAATAGGATTTAATTAAAATTAAATCCTATATGAATTTCCACCTTTGACAATATCGCTGATTGCTATAAAGGTTTGATTTAAAATGTAATCTATTACATCTTTTGTATCATAAGCAATGTGTGGGGTAATGATTACATTATCAAGTTTTGCAAGATCTCGTAAAATTTTTGTCTCCTCTACACATTTCAAATTATTATTCACCATCTTAGCAAAATTCTCACATCTGAAGCTTATGTCTTCGCAAGTAACTACATCTAATGCAGCTCCTTTAATTATTCCTTCGCACAAAGCTTCATACAAATCTTTCATGCAAACTAATTCTCCTCTTGAAGCGTTTACCAAATAGGCAGATTTTTTCATCAACTTAAACTGTCCAGCAGAAAACATATGATAATTATCCCCAGTGTAGGGCAAATGCAAAGTTATAATATCTGATTTTTTTAAAAGAGTATTAAAATCCACATACTCAATATCATGCCCGTTAGTTTTTAATTCTTGTCTTTGGACTAAATCATAAGCTAAAACCTTCATTCCAAAAGCCTTAGCAACTTTGTATACAGCAAACCCTATATTTCCTGTTCCTACAATACCTAAAGTTAATTCTGATAAATCTCTGCCGATAAAATCCCTGCAATCAATGTTTCCATCCAGAAAAAATCTTGAAGCTGGGATAATATTTCTAACTAAAGCTAAAATTAATCCTATTGTAAATTGTGCAACAGATTTCGCACCATAAGCTTCCACATTTATGACAGAAATATTTTTTTCATCCGCAGTACTTTTGTCGATATGATCAATTCCTGTTGATCTTGTCGAAATAATTCTCAAATTTTTAAAAGCATTTATGACGTTTTTTGTCACTTGAGAATTTACAAAAACACTTATTACTGAAGTACTATCTAATAATTCTTCAGGTAAAAATTTTATTGTTTCCTCTGTTAAACTGTCATTATAAAAAGTAATCTCAAAATTTTCTAACTCATGAGTTCCAAAAAAATTTTTTTCACTGTCACGATAATCAAAAACTAACATTTTTATTGTCATAAATTCCCCTTATATTTTTAATCCGTTCATTTTACATATACATATCCTAGAAAGCATAAAAGCTCTCCTTATGAATTATTTACTCAACAATCATTTGTTCTATTACACGAAAGTACATAACCTCATGAATAATTAATTAATAAAAAGTTGAATGAAAACGAAAATAAAAAAGTTTATTCTAAAAATGTGAAAGGAGTAAAAATGAAACACGACTTAATCATTCGCGAACCTGAATTATATTTCGACAGTATCCATAATGAATTAAATAATTTTTTACGCGATACCTTACTTATACATTCAATGGCAAACCCTCTTAATATAAAAAAGACATCAATTTGGCGTCCAGCAATAGAAGTCAAACAAAATGACAAAAACTACAAAGTAAAAGTCCAACTACCTGGAGTCAATAAAGATGATATAGAAGTAGAACTCGATAACGATTTTATGACAATCTCCGCTGAAATTAAGGAAGAAGCGGAAGAAAAAGAAGAAAAAGCCAAAAATGAACGCTATCAAACATCAGAATTTCGCTACGGAAGATACCAAAGAACAATCTCTTTTGATCAACCGATAAAAATTGATGAAACTACTGCTGTATATGATAAAGGAATTTTAAAAATTACAATTCCAAAAGTTCAAACAGAAAATAAAGAACCTAAAAAATTAGAAATAAAAGAAAAATAATCTTATAAAAAAGTCTGTGTAATAAAAACTACACAAGACAAATAAAAACTTCGTATCTCAAAGCCGAATCATCCGAGATATTTTCGGGTTCGGGGGAACGTGTCATAGAATATTATGAAAATGCATTCACGTTCTGATTTCGAAGCAGATGATAGTGATAATCTGCATAATTTCCCGAAGAAATAGCGGCGGGATACGGACGGTTACCCGATAGGGAAAAAGATTATGAATGACATAAATTGATTGTCTGATGATAAAACACCCTTTTCTCTTTAACTGTGAAAAGCATAATCTAAAAAACCTAAATGACGGTAATCGATAACCAAGACACGGGGTGTAGATATAGTGGCATTCCGTGTCTTTTTTATAAAAGCATAGGTTCTATGTATGAAAATATATTGAACGAAATTATTTGTAGAATTTCTATATATGAAACACATTAACAGCAAAAAATCAGATATAATTTTTGAAACATTAGCACAAATTCTAAAAGAAGAACGAGCTAAGAAAAATAAATCTATAAGATTACTTGCATATGAATATGATATTCCGAAATCTTTATTAAGCAGACTTGAAAACAGCAAGAACGAACCCAAACTAATATCCTTATGGTCAATTTGTGAAGCTCTTGATATGAAATTGTCAGATTTAATAAAAGAACTTGAAGATAAATTGCCGGAAAATTTTTCACTTATAGAAAAATAATTATTTGATTGTTCCTAAACCTAAAATATAAGAAGCATTAGCTCTATTTCTTGCATTTAATTTATTAAAAACATTAGATAAAACAACCTTTACTAAACTGACACTTACATTTAATTGCATTGCTATTTCAGAATTTTTATACCAAGATACCATTAATTTCGCCATAGCAAATTCTTGTTTTGTAAGTTTATTTTCAATTTCTTTTATAAAATATGACATATTTTACTCACTTTCTAGGTTTCATATATGAAAACATAGTGAAATATTATCACATAATTCTATATATGCAACCAGAAAAGTAATTATTCACTCACAAACTTTATAAGTTTTTTAATATCCTTATTCCAAGTCCCGTTCCAATTTCTTATAATTACATCAGCAGGACTTATACCGTTTAATGTATATTCTTTTATGGTGTCAAGGTATTTTTCTTCGCCTGTATCCATCTCTATTAAAGATTTTTCAGCAATATATAAAATTTCTTTTGCAATATCTTTTACTAAATATTTCCCGATTTTTGAATTCAAAGCACTTTTTGGAACATTATATCTTAGTTCCGAAAAATCTCTATATTCAAAATCTTTCATTAATTCTTCAATTTCCTGTATAGCACTATGATTATATAAAATACCTTTATAAATCGCTAAGATTGAATATTGCAAATTTTTCCCTACACAATCATGGTTTCTGATTTCTATAAAATTGCGCATTCTAACTTCAGGAAAATATAAATTTGCATGAAGCATAAAATCATTTATATCAGCCTGAAAATCTTCATAACCTGATTGCATAAACTGATTAAAATCTATTTTTCCGTTTATCGGAATAGCACCAGATTCTCTGTTAACAAAAATCATTGGGGATTCAAGTACATAATCCAAATATTCTTCAAAAGAAAATTTATCGTCAATTTGTCCGACAAAACCACATCTGTCATTATCAGTATTTAACCAGCTTAGAGCTCTAAAACTTTTATACCCAGTCTCTACCCCGCCTCTTATAGGAGAATTTGCAAACATCGCTGTCATAAAAGGGATTAATTTATTTGCTATACGGAATTTGTCAATTGCATCTTCTTCACTTTCAAAATCAACACAACACTGAATCCCTGCAGTTTCCCGCATCATAACATCGGATAAAATTCCCCACAAATACTTTGCCATAATATGATAACGTTTTTTAGGAATTAGATTTATTGACTTATGAGTAGATAATGGAGATACTCCGTAATTCAAAAGTGTAATTCCCATTTTATCCAAAATAGGTGACATTTTTTTGTCCAAATCGTCAACTTTATTTTTAATATGATCAATAGTTTTTTCAGGTTTCAAACTCAATTCAACTTGACACCCGGGCTCAAGAGTTACAGTGTCATGCTCTTGTTTCAACCCAATGATATTATAATCATCGGTAATATAATCCCAATTTTCTTCCTTAGCAAAATTTCTCAAAAAATTGCATACACCATTATCCGAAGAATAATCAACAGCTTTTGACGTCACAGAAAAAATAGGCAGTCTTTCATATTCAATACCTATTCTGAATTGTTCCGCTGGTTTACAACCTTTTTGAAACAATTTTAAAATCTCTTTTTTATCCAATTTTTCCTGTGTTTGAATGTTACTCACATTTACCCCCTATTCAATTATAACATCCACAAAATTAACAAAAAAAAATTATTAAAACATTTACCTGTGTGTGGTATTATAATAGGTAAGATGAACTACTTCGAACGGGCAAAATACTTTAGAACTAAAAAAAGACTTGGTCAAAACTTTCTTATTGACGGGCAGACTATCGCTGATATTATTGACTTTGCAGATATTAAACCTGATGATACTGTAATTGAAATCGGTCCCGGAGTGGGATTTGTAACAGAACAATTAGTAAAGCATGCCAAACGAGTTATTGCAATTGAACTTGATGAAGAAGCAATAAAAGAATTGCAAAAACTTGATGCTCCAAATCTTGAAATAATCCATAATGATATTTTGAAACAAGATTTGTCAGAATTATGTGAAGGCAAAGTAAAAGTCGTTGCAAATATTCCATACTACATCACAAGTCCTATCATTGCTCACTTACTTGGCGAAGTAGATGATTTGAATAACAAAAACAGAAATAAAATAACCGATATTTTATTAATGGTGCAAGAAGAAGTAGCCAGAAGAATGGCTGCAAATGAAAATTCTTCAGGGAAACAATACGGACTTTTGACAATTCTTTCACAATTTTGGGCTGATGTAAAAATCATGAAATTAGTAGGAAGACGCTCTTTTTATCCTGCTCCAAAAGTTAATTCAGCATTAGTAAAACTTGATGTGAGAGAAAAACCCCTGCTTGAATTAACAGATTATTCTCATTTTAGAAAAACTGTTAAAGCAGGATTTTCACAACGAAGAAAAAATATTAAAAATTGCCTTTTATCTGCAGGATTTGCAAAAGAAAATATTCAAAACGCTCTTGCAAAACTAAATCTTGATGAAAATGTAAGAGGTGAAAAACTCTCAATAGAAACTTTCGGGAAATTGTCGGAGGCTTTGCTAAACAATGGAAATTAAAATTCAATGTCCCGCAAAAATTAATTTAACTCTAAAAGTCTTAGGCAAAAGAGAAGATGGTTTTCATAATATAGAAAGCATCATGCAGACAATCAGCCTCTATGACTATTTGACTATTAATATTGAAAAGTCGGATAAATCTAAAATACATCTATCAGGCAATAATAATGAAATTCCATATGATGAAAAAAATCTGGTATATAAAGCTGCAAAACTATTTATAGAAAATACAAATCTACAACCTTATAAAATTGATATTTATATAGATAAAAATATCCCTGTCGCAGCAGGTCTTGCAGGTGGTAGCACAGATGCAGCGGGAACTTTATACGGATTGAACAAAATTTTTGACGAACCTTTATCAAAAGAGAAATTGCACACACTTTGCGCACAACTTGGATCAGATTTAAATTTCTGTCTTGAAGGCGGACGACAAATGACAAAAGGCAGAGGTGAAATTTTAGAAAAACTTCCTTTTGAAAAATTTTCAATTTCTTTGATTAAACCTAAAAATTTAGGAATAAGCGCAAAAGAAGCATATACAAAATATTCTCAAAAGAACTCTCAAAATTTCCAATCAAAATACGGCTCAAAAGAGAATTTCAGAAATGACCTAGAATGGGCTTTAATAGATGATTACAAAGAATTACAAAATATAAAAGACTTATACCCGCAATCGATTATGTCAGGTTCGGGATCTACTTATTTTAGTGTTAATATGGAGTTTTACCCCACAAATGATTATTGGACTGCAAATAACCTTGTAAGTACTGAACAAGGGATTTGTGTCGCAAATTAAAAGACCTTCCAACTTTTTAGGAAGGTCTTTTTTTATTATAAAAAGGAGACGTAATTTTAGTTGATATTTATGCTGCTTTTTGAGCTTGTCTAGATTTTTCCATAGCAGCATCACGAGCTTCAGGTGTTGAATATGTTTTACTTCTGTTTCCGTTACAATCTGTATAGAAGTATACTGTAACTGTTTCTTGAGTTTGTGGGTTTGTATATTTACCTGTATATTTTGCTTGTTTTTTAAATTTATCTGTTTTTACTTTTACCTCAGCATCACAATCAATTTTATGTCCTAAAAGTTCTTCAGGTAAATTTAAAACTTTTGGTTGAACATTTAATTTGAAATTTGTAATACCGTGTTGTTTTTTCAATTCGTGAACTGCATTCATTAATTCTTTTTGGTCTTTAATTCCGTATTTAGCAGCTACAATACCTGCCCAATATTCACCTTTTTTAGGTTTGTATTGACAAATTGGCATATCAATACTATTAGTTTGAGATTCTTGATCCGGAGTTAACGGACAATCATTATCACAAGGAGCATCATTTACCGGTACATTTGGTTCATTAACAGGAGGTTTTGTAGGAACAGGTTCCGGTTCTTTACCATTACCAGGAGTATAAATTTTTGCTTCTTTATTACCTCTGTCTTTGATAAATCCCATTGTTGCCAAACCTAAGCCTAAACCCATTAAAGAACCTGCTTTAGCACCTTGAGCAGCACTGCTTAATCCTGATTTTGCACTTGCTGTAGCTGTATCTGATGATGTAGCTGTATTTGTCGCTGTTGAAGACTCAATTACATTACCTGCTTCATCATAGATATTTGCAACCGCGTTTGATGTTGCTGTAGCTGTAGATGTAGCTGTTGCAACAACATTTCCTGCTAATATTCCTGATGTACCAAGTGCAGCTCCAATTCCGGCGCCAACACCTGTCATGCCTGCAACATATAGGCCTCTATATAAGTTTGTGTTATCTCTTTCATAACCTAAATTTGATTT
Organism: uncultured Clostridium sp.; assembly: GCA_905212085.1. GTDB lineage: Bacteria > Cyanobacteriota > Vampirovibrionia > Gastranaerophilales > Gastranaerophilaceae > Stercorousia. The sequence goes on along the minus strand of CAJMDF010000026.1, from coordinate 19,167 downwards.
TTTAGCAATATTTTTGATAACACTTGCTTTTACATTTTCTTTTTCTGCAACTTCTCGTCTTTCTTTAAGACTTAAATAATGGTTTTCTGCTTCGCCTTCTTCAGTATGTGTGTTTGCGAATTTCAATGCTGTTTGTTTAAATTTATCACTTGAGAAGTTTCCTTTTTCGTCATAGAACAAATCTTTATGATTTTCAATATATTTACGAGTTTTCTTTTGCCCGAAAATACCTTTTCTTAAATATTCATTTTCAGGTAATTGAGCATCAGCTTTTTGTTTTGCTTCTTTTCTGCTTAAGCCTTCTTTTCTGTATTGTTCAATCAACTGTTTTCTTTGTTCTTTACGAGCTTTTTCAGCAGCTTTGTATGCTTCTTTGTCCATAAATACTTGAGTTGAATTTGAATTTTCTTCATATTGTTGATCTTTAACATAATTTTTAGCCATTTTTTCAGCTTCTTTTTCAGATGCAACTTCTTTTCCTTCAACTGTACCAAAACTCAAATATGCTTGTTTTGCTTCTTCTATTGCTTTTTTACGAGCATCCTTTGTTGTCAATTCTCTTTGAATTTCTGCATTCAACTTTGCTTTTTCAGCTTTTTCTTTTTCAACAGGATTTGAAACTGATTGAGATCTAGTCGTATTTCCATTGACAACATCAACTTTTTTTACGTCTGTCATTTTTTCCCTTTCTAATTTTCCCCGTGACAAGAAAATTAAATTTTTAAATATCCCCTTATGCTTTTATAAAAAAATTTTTTATTGAAAAATTGCATGATTAATACAATATATCTTAACATTTGTTAACAAATATTACCAACAAGACTATTCACACTTTTAAAATTCTGGTGTACTATATGCATATGCCAATATTAGAAGTAAAGAATTTGAATTTAGGTTTTAATTGTGAATGCGGCTACAGACAAGCATTGTATGATGTAAATTTTTCACTCGATGTCGGAGAAATGCTCGCACTTGTTGGAGAATCAGGATGCGGCAAAACAATGAGTGCAATGAGTATACTGCAACTACTACCTAAAACTGCAAAAATTACTGATGGTGAAATTTTATATAAAAACAAAGATATATTAAAATATTCTAAAAAAGATTTACAACACCTAAGAGGCGCTAAAATAGCATTAATACCTCAAGATCCTATGACATCATTAAATCCCTTATACACAGTCGGAAACCAACTTTTAGAAGTTATAAAAATTCACCAAAAACTAAAAGGGAAAGAAGCTTATAAAAAAGCAGTAGAAGCTCTAGATGCTGTTCAAATACCTTGTGCTGAAGAAAGAATGAGAGCTTATCCTCATGAATTTTCAGGCGGCATGAAACAACGTGCAATAATTGCTATGGCTCTATGCTGCAACGCAGAAATACTAATCGCAGATGAGCCTACAACTGCACTTGATGTAACCATTCAAGCACAAATTATGAAGCTTTTAAAAGAGATTCAAAAAGAGAGAAATACATCTATTCTTTTAATCACGCATGATCTTGCTCTGGTCGGAGAAAATGCTGATTACATATCAGTTATGTATGCAGGCAGAATAGTTGAAACAGCACCATCAAAAGAATTTTTTGCGAACCCCAAACATCCTTATTCAAAGGCTCTTTTAAGATCTTTACCATCCAATAAAAATTCTAAATTAGAAACTATTCAAGGACAACCACCTACAATTCAACAAGATATTTCAGGTTGTAAATTTCATCCAAGATGCCCTAAATGTATTGATATTTGCACACAAAAAATTCCAAAACTGGATAATGTCGGAATAAATCACTATTCAGCTTGTTTTTGTAATTAATTTTTTTTAACTTTAGATGGATGATTATCTCCATTTTTTACATTTATATCTGATTTTCCCTGCTTATCAGAATTTAATAAAGATTTTGCAACTAAAGCTAAAATTCCGACAGCTATAACTCCAGCTGTTATTAATAAACCTTTTTTATTTGAAGAAGATGACTTTTTAACCTGCTCCGTAACAGTTTCATTAATCGGTTTTTGGTACCATTTTTTATTAACAAATAATTCTTCTGCATTATCATAAAAAATATTATTTAATGCCTTTTCAGCATCTTCAGGTTTGTCTTTATAAAATTCTTTTACAGTATCTTCTACAAAATCAGCAAATTTACTATATTTTTCTTTATCACCCATTTCTGCAATAGGTGCATCTGAACCAAAAAGAATCCTATCAGAACCTATTTTTTCTAACGCTAGTTTAATTGTATTTTTATTTTGTTCGGCATTGTCAAACAAGCCTGTAAGCCAAGATATATCGACATAAAGATTTGATTTTCCATCTTTAATCGAATTAGAAATATTCTCAATTGTTTTAGACATCTGCTCAGGAGAAGCCATTAAATCAATGTGATATAAAACAACCGGATGTTTTGGATGCTTCTGCGCCAATTTTATAATTTCAAGCGGATCTGATTTTCCATCAGAAGTTGAATGAAAAACACAAGGCATACCATTTTTTTCTGCTATATCAAAATACTTTGAATAAATATCAAAATTGTCCTTAATCGATTTATTTGTATTTGTCGGGTGAAATTTCATACCATAAAACTTATTTTCACTCAAAAGCTTTTCAATAACAGATGTATCTTTTGCAATCCCAGGCTGACAGGAAATTAAAGGATAAATTTTAACATTATCATTCCCCTTAATCCTTTCAATATCCTTTGCCGCATTTAATTCGGATTGAAAAAAATCACTTCCTTCAGGATTTAGACCTGATAACGAACTGACTAAAATTTTTTTAACATTATTGCTTTCTACTGTATCTATAATATTTTGAGCATTATAACTCTGCTTGCAATGATGCAGATTATCAAACATACTTCCGACATGACCTTGGACATCAAACTTTTTACGACTATTACCAAAAGATTGATTGTAAATATTAACTGATTGAACTTTCATAAATTACCCCTTTTTACATAAAAAACCATAAAATAATTTTTGCATATTTAGCAATAAATACCGCAGCAAAACTAAATACTAAATCATAAATAATTTTAATTCCACTTTGTGCTAATATCCACCCCTTAATAAATTCAGCACCTTCATGTTTTACTCCTGCAATAAAAAGCATATATAAAATACCGATTAGGTGAATAGTTAAAACACCTACAAAAACTGCATGTAGTATATTTCTATTTGTATAACCACTCTTTAATATTGATCCTGCAAAAAATACTGCAGGCAAATAACCAAAAATATATCCAAAACCATATTCAAATATATATCCGGGGCCACCACCTAATGCAAAAACAGGTATTATAAATAATCCAAGCAAAATATATAATAAAATACTTGTAATTCCGTACCTTCTGCCCAAAAAAGCACAAATAAACATTACAACCGGGATTTGAGGAATCAATTTATAAGTATAAATATAATCACTTAGTGATAATTGCTCTCCTCTGAATAAACCCATAGGTATTATAAAATGATTAACATTAAACTGAACAAAAGTAGATAAAATCATTAAAAATGTGCAACATAAAATAAGGAGTAAACTTCCAAAAGTTAATCTAATACCTTCAATTTGTTTTTTTATAACTCTTATACGAGGTTTGGGTGTATTTTCTGTCATAAAATATCAATCTTCCCCTTTAAAACAGAAATATTTTTTTCATATCCTCTCTTAAATTTATCGTAAAAAATATTTTCTGTCCACATTATTAATGCATCTTCATTATTATCTTGGTAATAACCTTTTCTGGCACCCAAAGATTTAAAACCGTATTTTTCATATAAAGAAATAGCAGGCGTATTGCTGATACGAACCTCTAATGTTATGTATTTCACCATATTTCTATAGCACTCATCAATTATTGTAGTAAGCAATGCTTCTCCAATATGCCTATGTCTATAATCAGGCGATACAGCAATATTTGTAATATGGGCTTCTTCTAAAATCTGCCAGCATCCGCAATAACCGATTAATTTGCCATCAGTATTAAACACACTGAAATATTTGGCTAAATCATTTGACAGCTCACTCATAAAAGAATCTTTAGACCAATGATGCTCACCGTAAGCTTTAGCTTCAATAGAAATTACATCATCAAGATCATCTTTTTGCATCGGTTTTATTTTAACACTGAACATATATTGATTTTAGCATAGAAAAACAATGGCAAATGCTTTATTAAATTTTATTTACCTATTGATAAAAAGAGGAAAATATGCTAGAATACACGAGGAATACTATAAATCCGATAATATTGTTAAAGAGGACAGAGAGATGAAAAATATTGTTGTCTATACAGATAAAAATGAATCAAAACTGGCAGATGTATTAGCTCAGATTGATGATACAAATGTGAGGATTGAAAGTGCAGAACATCTTAGAGATTATGAAACACTAAATCCAGGACTTGTAGTTATAGAAAGTGTTCCAAACATTAAAGATGTACTTATGACAACAAAATTTAAAGCTCCAGCATTATTTATCGGAGATGTATTTAAAGGAACAACCGTAAGAGCTGTTATTTTTGACTTTATTAAAACTCCTGTAGATAACATGGAACTTATAATCAGAGCTAACGCTCTTTTAAAATATAAAGAATTACGTGACAAATTGAAAGTTGTATCTACAACAGATGAATTGACAGGTCTTCACAACAGAAAATATATGCAAGAAAGACTTGATCAAGAAATTTCTCGTGCAAGACGTTATGGCACAAAACTTTCTTGTCTGTTATTTGACTTAGACTTTTTCAAAGTTGTAAATGATATTTACGGCTATGAATGGGGTGATGTACTATTACGTTCTATCGCTGATAAATTAAAACAACTTATTAGAAAAGAAGATATATTAACTCGTTACGGTGACGAAGAATTCTTACTTATCCTGCCTAACACTTCTGAAGAAAATGCATTTTTATTTGCAGAAAGATTCAGAAAAGATATTGAAAGAATGGAATTTATTCCTGCAGGTGAAGAAGAAAGACATCCTATTACAATTTCTGGCGGAATAGCTACTTATCCTTGTATTGAAAATACAGAAGAAGATGCAAATACAATAATTCGCTATGCAGAACATGCATTGTATAACGCTAAAAAACGCGGAAAAAATAAGATTGTTCAATTCTCACAAATTAACTTAGGTGAGTAAATTAATTATTTTGAGGATTAAAATAAAAATTTCCAATACTGATTAACAAACAAACAAATAAAAAGATCATGATATTTCGAAATGTTTTTGTTAATCCCATATCAACATACTTAAATTCATTTTCACCAGAATTCAAATAATTATTAAATTTAATTCCTATATCTTTTGCTTCATGCAATGTTGGAAAATTAAACTGGACAAATATATTATTATCACGCTCTTTGTCAGTATCAATAAGATACATTAAAGAATCATGTCGCATCCTAGCAGAAAATGAAGTATATTGAGGAGCTGAAAGAGAACTTAATTTTGCTGTTTTAATGTATTCTTTATTAAAAACAGAAACACGTTTATATTTACAACTATTTTGCAACTTATCACATGAAAAATATCCTTTACAAGGATAAAAAATTGCCACACACAAAAATAATATAAATATAAAAATAATACATAAATTATTAAAAATTAAACTCTTTTTCACAATCTACCCTTTATTATTAACTCCATAGCCAAACATTGCAAAATCATATTTTACAGGGTCTTCCGGATCAAATTTTCGAAGATTTTTTGTAATTTCAAGCACGGATTTAAAATCATTTGCATTTCTTGTCAAAAGTCCCATTTCCCTTGATAATCTGGCTACATGCGTATCTAATGGAATTAATAGTTCTGAAGGCTTCATAAAATTCCAAATACCAAAATCCACAGGTCCTTTTCTTACCATCCACCTAAGATACATACACATACGCTTCATTGCACTGCCTTTTCTTGCATTTGGAAGCATAAATTTGAAACCTTGCGAATTATTATCTTTTGCATTTGCATAAAAATAATCCGTAATAGGTACAAACATATTATCGTTAATAGGATTTTCATAACCGTATTTAAAAAGATCTTCAAGACTACTGTTTTTAGAATATAAATCACGCATGATAGTAAAAATTTGAGCAAAATCTTCAGGTTTGCCAAAACGATAATTAAAATCTCCTAAAATTTTCGGCTCAAAATTCAAAATAAAATTCAAAGGTTCATTTTGAGCAATATTAAATAGGGTATCCAATTTTTTCAAAAAAACTTCTCTCCTGCCATAAGCTACAAGAGATGCTATAAAACCTGCAATTTCAATATCCCTTTTTTCACGGAATTTATGTGGAACTCTTACAGGATCGTCTTTTATAAAATCAATATTTTCATATTTTTCTGCTAATTCATCAATTTCAGATTTTGTTATCATTGCGCAAACCTTTAAAATACTCTTTTAATATCTTATCACATTCTTCTTCCATAATCCCGCCATAGACTTTCATTTTGGAATTTGCAAGCTTTCTCACATCAATGACAGAGCCTAAAGCACCATAATTTCTATCATATGAACCAAAATAAACAGCTTTTATTCTTGCGGAAACTATCGCCCAAGCACACATAGGACAAGGCTCTAACGTGACATACATTTCACAATCATCTAAACGCCATCTGCCTAATTTTTGCTCAGCCTCTCTAATCGCCAAAATTTCTGCATGGGCTGTTACATCATTTGTAATCTCTTTTTGATTAAACGTTTCTGCTATAACCTCTCCGTCTTTAATAATCAAAGCCCCGACAGGGATTTCTCCGTTTGCTTTATTTGCAAGTGCTATAGCTCTTTTCATTCAACTACCTCTGATTCATTTGAAAGATTAAGGGTTAATTCAACACAGAAACCGCAAGTTTTGTCACTATGTAATGAAATTTCTCCATTCATAGCTTCAACTAAACCTTTAACAATAAATAAGCCCAAACCTGTTCCGCGTGTAGTTCTTGTCGTATTGTCATCAAGGCGAATAAATTTTTCAAATAATTTATTTAATTTTTTAGGCGGAATAACTTCACAGTCATTTTTTACAAAGATTTTTGCTTTATTATCTTTAACTTCAGCATCTACAACAATTTGAGAACCTTCCGTTGCATACTTAGCAGCATTTTCAAGCAAATTTACAAATACCTGCAATAATCTGTCCTTATCTGCCTCTACAAGCGGGAAATCCTCACTTACATTAAATATAATTTCTTTATTATCTTTATTTTTTATCAATATCCTTGATTCTTCTAACAATTCAGGAATATATACCTGTTCAACTTTAGTCCTTAAACGCATTCCCTCAATATCTGGAATCGTCAATAAATCTTCGATTAAACGTTTCAAACGTTCAGATTGTTCTTTTATAATTCTCAAAGACTTTTGTCTTGTCTCCTCATCAATTTTTATATCCTGACGCATCAAACGAGATGTGTATCCTTGAATACTTGTCAAAGGAGTTCTCAATTCATGACTTACAGTATCAATAAGATTTGAACGGAATTCATTTAACTGTTTTAATTCAACGTTATTCTTTTTCAACTGGATATAAGACTTATGAATTTCTGTTGCCATACGGTTAAATTCAAAAGCCAAAAATATAATTTCGTGAGGAGTAAAAGCTGTAGTTAACAGTCTTATCTGACGTTCATAATTCCCTTTTGAAATAGCTATAATCCCTTTAAATAACTGCCTTATATTGATATACAAATAATATGTATACAAAGCTACGACAAAAATAATCGTAAATGTTGCAAACAAACAGGATAAAATAATTTTTAAACTGTTATTTGTAATAGCTTTTCTTGTAACTTTTTCTGTTGTATTTACAATAATCGTAATTTTAGGATCTTCTTTTGAAACATATACCAAAGGTTGGTTCTTCGTATCCCCGAAAATTACAGGTTTATTTTTTCTCAATTTATCAGGCAAAAGAGCAAGTGTCTTTTTGTAAGCATCTTCTGTGTAATTATGCTCAGCTAAAAGATCACCGTCATTTGTCAATACATAAATTTGTCTTTTATCATCTGCAATTGATCTGAATAGTTCATCTCTTACAGCATCTAACTTATATGTTGCAACAAGATACTGACTATCATTTATTTTTAAAGAAATTGTAGCTTTTTTATTTGCTTTATTTCTTTCATGAATTTCATTAAGTTGGGAGATATTAACTATTTTGAGTTCTTCACAATCCGGAAGAGTTTTTACAACAGATTGCAAATAGTCACTTTTAGCTTTTTTTGTCGGTAAATAACTAAGAGAATATATTATTTGCTCCAAGTTACTTGATACGGTTTTGTTAAAAAAGTCAATCTCATCAGATACCATATTAGCAATCAAGACAGCAGATTCTCTAAGCTGATAACGCATTGATTGCTGGTTAATATTATTTATGATAAACCCACTTATTGTCATAGGAACTACAACCGCAAAAATAAATACGATTGCAATTTGTTCCACAATTTTTAAATGCTTTTCAAACATAATTTTTCTAACCTTCACCGAACGGAGTCAGTTTATACCCAACATTTGTAACTGTGTGCAAGTATTTTGGATGTTTTGTATCTGGCTCAATTTTATTCCTCAATCCGCCCACATGAACCCTCAACATTCTTACATCTTCATTACTATCATATCCCCATACCTCATCTAATAATGTAGCAAGAGTTACAGGGTTATTAAAATGCTGCATCAGACAATACAAAATTTCAAATTCTGTCGGAGTCAATTTTACTTTCTTATTAACTATTACTGCCTCAAGAGTTTCAGGGAAAATTTCAATATCACCGGCATTCAAAACTTCATCTGACAAAACTGTCTTATCTTCAATCTGGTTTCTTCTTAAAAGAACTCTTATTCTCAATAGCACTTCCTGAATATCAAAAGGTTTTACTAAATAATCATCAGCACCGCAGTCAAAACCTTCAGTTTTATCATCAATAGTTCCCTTAGCTGTAAGCATTAAAATCGGAATAGCAAGTTTTGCCTGACGAATATTTTTACAAACATCAAAACCATTCATCTTAGGCATCATAACATCTAACAAAATCAAGTCATAAGTGTTATTTAACGCTTTATTCAAAGCTTCCATACCATCTTTTGCAGTGTCCACAAAATATCCGCTGGCTCTGACATCAAATTCCAAAAGTTCTCTGATTTCATCGTCATCATCAGCTATCAAAATTCTTTTTTCAATAGTCATATAAAATCCTCTTTTAGCAAACTAAACCCTTTTTATAATTTTATAAAAATACGCATTATTTTTCAATTAATTATAAAGAAATAAAAACTAAATAAAAAATAATAAATCACCACATTTCACTATTTAATCCTTATACCTAAAGGGGATTATTTTACATAGAAAAAGATTTACAATTTACATATAACATATTTGTGGAGTAATTTTAACATGTTAATGGGAAATGATTGCCAAGATTGCGGTAAGTACAATCGCTTGGAAATGAAAAATGTGAATAAAGACATTCTTGATTGGCTTGAAGATGTAATCGAAGAAAACAACAGCCGTATCGAACGAAAAGAATGGAAAAGTAAATATAACAGCTATGTTGTATATGACTACGAACCTTTTTGTACTGACGGATTTGAAATCAATTTAATAATAACATCTCATAATGCCGCATATTTGAATTTCATAAAGTATTTGTACGATGAAAAAATAAGCACAATTGAATATTTGAACAGTTGTATTGGTGTTTAAAAACAAAAAAGACCGGATACAAAATATATCCGGTCTTTTTTATTTAAATTTTATTTAAATTTAACCCTGAGCAGCTTCTTGCTCTTTTGCAAAACATTCTTTACAATAAACTTCCTTACCCGGAATTGGTTTGAAAGGAACTTGAGTTTGAGCTCCGCATTTTGAACAAACAGCCTCATACATTCTTCTTTGTCTTCTATTGTTCTTTCTGCGAGCTTTTCTGCATTCCGGACATCTTTTTGGTTTGTTCACTAAACCTTTTTCAGCATAAAATTCCTGTTCACCTGCAGTGAAGATGAATTCTGCGCCGCAATCTTCACATACAAGTTTTTCGTCTTGGTACATTGTTCTTCTCCTGATTTTAAGTGGTACGTTAAAGAAACCTCTTGCAAAATTCCTTTAATTCATATCATTATACACTATTTTTGAAATTATGCAACTGTCTATTTTTAACTATACACTGGTAGTCAATGATGGAGCAATGCTGATAAATTGACGAACCAAATCAGTATCCCACTGTTTACCTGCGCCCTCTTTTAGGATTTCACAAGCCTTTTCAACACTCATACCTTTTCTGTAAGGTCTGTCTGAGACCAATGCATGATATGTATCTGCAACAGCAACAATTCTTGCAGCAAGCGGGATTTGATCACCTTTCAAATGTTCAGGATAACCGCTTCCGTCGATATGTTCGTGGTGATATTTTACAATAGGGATTAAATCTCTTAAAGCGTCATTTGGCTTTAACACTTTTTCTGCACCGATTACAGGGTGCTGTTTCATAATTTCCCATTCTTCACCTTCCAATTTACCAGGTTTTTTAAGCACATTTTCAGGAATACCTATTTTACCGACATCATGTAATAATGCACCTAATTTAATTCTTTGGACTTCGTCTTCAGGTAAATTTATTGCTCGAGCTAAAGCTTCTGAATATCTTGATACTGATGTTGAATGCCCTTTTGTATAAGGATCTTTTGCATCAATTGCGCCTGCTAATGAATTTGCAAGTTCCATTAAATGATTTTGAGATACAATTTGTTCATTATTAAATTTATGAACAATTTCATCTTCAAAATTAACACCTAATTGTGAATGTCTTTTTGCAATAACTTCAGCATAAGATTTTAAAGCATCATCATCCCAGAAATTGAAATCTGTAGAACTGACAATCGCAGACATACCTTCTTTATAACCTTTTGCCTGAGAGATATACATAGCTTGTTCTGCAAGAATTAACAATTTTTCCTGATCTCTGCTGCATTCAGGATAAGTTGCGATACCTACAGAAACTTTCACAGGACCTACATCATCTACAAAACAACAAGACAGACAATAGGTTATATATTCTGCAAGATATTTTGCATCAGGTGTATTTGTATCAGGAAGCATAATTGCAATCTCATCACCGCCATAACGACCTGCTCTATCAGTACTTCTAATATTTTGTTTTACTTTATCAGCTAAAAGTTTAATTACTTCATCACCTTTTGCATGACCTAATTCTCTGTTGATTTTAGAAATATTATTGACATCAAGCATGATAATTGAAAGATTAGTTTCATTCTCTTCAGCTCTTTTCAATTCTGATTTTAAGATTTCCTGAAAACCTCTATGGGTATACAAACCAGTCAAAGTATCAGTATTAGCATATTTATTTGTCTGTTCTAAAAGCTCAATATTATGCATAAACAATGCACAATAATTTGCAATAAATGAGAAAAGACCGATACGATTTTCAAAAATATCTTTTCCAATCACCATAACTCCCTTGCATCCGCTGACAGACATCAAAGGAAGAACTAAAGATGATGTTTTTTGCAAATAAGGAATATTCAAAAAGCTGTTATCTTCTTCAATTACAGGTGTACAAGTATTAAAGCATTTTATTACAGGATTTTCCTGATCTGATAAGAAAATCTTTGATGTATATGAACTGCCTAAATTATTAAACAATTTTAAATTAATACATTTTGATTTTTCATGAAAAACTCCAAATGCTGTATACAAGCTGCTCAATTTATCTGTAAACAACTCATGCACAGCTACAAACAAATCATGAATATTTGATTTATCACATAATGTGCTGTTTAAATTATTTACAAGTTCTGTATAGTCAATAACTTTATGAGAACTTGAATTTGGCATATTCATAAAACCTGAATACATCCTGTTTGAAGTCTTGTTAGTATTAAAGTTATTAATACGAGCTACAATACTTGAAGTTTCAGATTTAATCGGATTTATAACTTTTTCTTTAGGCTTGTCTTCTTCTTTTTTTGCAGGTGATTTTATTTCGGTTTTTACATGTGATAAATTTTCCAAAGCAGGTTTTTTAAGCGAATTTAACTGTTTTGATAAAGGATTTGAAACAGCTTTATTCGTTTTCTTTTTAGGCGTTTTTGCCTTTATATCTTCCGTTAATTTTTCCTGATTTTCGTTCAAAAGTTACACCTGCTTACACACATTTTCTATAAAACAACTGACAAATCTTTTTTGCCGAATTTGATGTTTTGTTTTACATTCCTTAAACTATTTTATAATAATTCCTATGAAAAACAATACGCCATTTAGACGGCATAATTTACTGTTTATAATAAACAGAACAATATAAGTTAAATTAATAAATACCACACAAATTATACTACATTTGTAGTATAACTCATATTTTAATTCGCTGCTACCCTTTTATTACAATTTTTTACACAAATTAATGTTCATGGTATACTTAACAAAAAAATACCCGTTTGCAGGAAGTTTTTCTTTTTGGAGTGCAGATAATTTTTGGGTTCAATTCGAAAAAGAAAAGGTTACTTTACTTTTTATAAGGGGACATTTATGTTAAGTGATTTAGTACAAAACCACGGAATGATTATCTCAGGTGCAATCCTTTTGATTGCTTATATTTTTATTGCAACAGAAAAAATTCAAAAATCAGTAGTTGCACTTGTCGGAGCTTCATTAACAATGATTTTGGGGCTTTTACCTTTTCATGGAAAAATCAATCCTGAAACAGGAAATTACATACGTTCAGTCTTTGATTATATAGAATTTGAAGTTATATTCTTGCTTATCGGTATGATGATTATTGTGCATATAGCAAGCAGAAGCGGGGTATTCAAATGGATGGCGCTGGAGATTTTAAAAGCTACAAAAGGACACCCAAAACTTGTTTTATTTGCTCTGGCAGCTTTTACAGCAATAGCCTCTGCTTTTTTGGACAATGTAACAACTGTAGTACTCATCATGCCTGTCACATTTGTCATAGCTAAAGAATTTGAATGTGATCCTATACCTTTTTTAATCACAGAAGTTCTTGCCTCAAACATCGGTGGTACAGCGACATTAATCGGTGACCCTCCAAACATTATTATAGGTGCAAAAGCAGGATTAAGTTTCATGGATTTTGTAAACGAACTTACAGGGATTATTGCACTAATCTTTATTGTATGTATTGGAATTTTGATATTTATGTTCAGAAAATCCCTAAAAGCAACTAAAGAAAAAATGGAACATATTGCAAATCTTGATAATACAAAAACAATTACGGATAAAAATCTAATGATAAGATCAATGATTACATTAGCACTAGTAATCTTAGGTTTTGTAACACATGATATGACACATATTCCTGCATATGTATTTGCAGTTACAGGTGCATCTTTTTTACTTTTGTTTGAAAAACCAAAAGAAATTTATCGAGATGTAGAATGGCTCACAATATTTTTCTTTGTAGGTTTGTTCATAATAATTGGCGGATTTGAAGCAAACGGCGGAATAGCATTTTTAGCGGATAAACTTATTCAATTCACACAAGGCAGTCTGACAGCAGCTACAATGTTTATTTTATGGGGATCCGGAATTCTATCAGGGATTGTTGATAACATTCCATATACAGCGACTATGGCACCTTTAATCGCTCAAGTTCAACACACACTGCCTTATGCAGGAGAAGGACATCATCCGCTTTGGTGGGCGCTATCTTTAGGTGCATGTCTTGGCGGGAATTTAACTATCATAGGAGCAGCAGCAAACGTAATCGTAAGTGAAACATCTGCAACAAAAGGACATCCGATTTCATTTATGAGATTTATGAAATACGGTGCACTTGTCACTTTTATTTCACTTTTGCTTAGCTCAATTTATTTATACGTAAAATATTTGCATTAAGACGCTTTATCTTTTATTGAATTTGCCAATTTGATTAAGTTATTTTCAAAATCATCAATAGCATTAATTATTTTTGACAGTAACACAGCTACATCAGTAAAAGTATGTATGAATTCCTCTGAAAAATCCTGTGTAAAATCAGTGTTAGAGATGTATTGTCTAAATTCTGCAATAATAATGTTAAATTGCTTTAAATCATTATTCAGCTTAATCAAATCAAATGCAAGTATTTGATGTATTAATTTGTCCTTATTTTCCATATATCCCTTTACATTATTATGCTTTAATTCATTAGATTATGCTATATATCATAATAATAACATATATAGCATTGTAATGCAACTAAAATTATAATGTTTATTATGAATATCAGAAACGAAATTAATAGTATTGTTTCCAAAAAAGGTCAAACTTTTAAAAAAGTTTGTGAAATCATTAGTGAAAAAACTAATAATCCAACATTCAATAGCAACAATCTCTCATCAAAAATATCCAGAAAAACTATTACAATTAGAGATGTTGAATTAATATTAAAAGAACTTGGTTACAGAATTGAATTTGTTGAAGACAAATAAACTAAAAAATTTAAAACCAATCGATTAAAGGTCTTATTTCACCGCATTCAAGCTCGTATTGCTCTGCTTCAGGACTTCTCAATATAGTATCGATACGCAAACGTTCTTTAATCGGGTTTTGCAAAAGGACTTCGCCTGTTTCTCTGTCGAATACTTTACTGTAATTCAATCCAACATTCACGCAATAAGGTAATCTTATTCTGTCTGCTTCTTCATCATACCAAGCAAGCCCGTGAGTTCTGCAGACAATACCGCGGTATTTATACACACAACACATATTATCGATTAAAAACGGGCATTTATACCATTTGGGCTTTTCTTTTTTCAATCGTTTAATTTCTTCTTTTATTTTATGCTTTACCCCAAAAGGAAGCTCTACAAATCCTGACATCAAATATTCCAACTCAAGACGTGAAAAGGGATATTGACCGATTTCACAACAAGCAGAACAGCCCGGCCTACATTTTATAAACTCGCACTGTTCTTCAAAATAACGTTCAAGACGTTTATCCAATTTTTCAAGAAATTTTTCGTATCTTTTTAACATTAATGAACTTTCACAAGTGAATACTTTCTTCCATCTAATATTATATCAAAATCGAGAGTTTGGTCTACCTGCGGCATTTGTTTTTCTCTCACGACTACAACAACATCTCTGTCATCAAGCATACTGCCAAGTTTTGCCATTTCATTCTCATCATTTTGAGAAATAAAATACACTCTGCTTTTTGTGTTTTTATCCACAGGAGAACCGTAATAATATAAAACAGAATACTTACGTTCATTGTTTAAAACAACAATTTTTTTGTTATTTTCTTTTGCGTATTTTGCAAATTTCATTAAATCATTTTGCCCGAATTCATAGTCCATATTATAAAATAGTTTTGTACCGAATGCTGAAGTAATTATTACAAGCAAAGCATAGCAGGCAAATACACCTTTTCTGCAATTTTTCACAGCACACAAAATACTTGAAATACCAAAAATAATTACAAGACTTATACAAAACCATTTTATGATAAGTAAATCAGAATATACTTGAGAAGGCAAAACATATTTTGCAAAACAAGTTACAATTCCAGCAAAAATACAAATTCCGCCTAAAATATAAACAGATAAATTTACAGGCTTTTTATATTTTTCATCAAATATATAACCTTCCCACAAAGCACCCATAATAAATGCCGTAAAGAAATATACAGGCAAAATATATGTAATCAACTTTGTGCTTGATGATGAGAAAAATAACATTGTAACAGCAAATGCAATTACGTTAAACAATAAAAATTTATGTCTGTCAGATAAATTCTCAACAGCAAATTTTTTAAATGATTTAAGTTTGGTAACTCCAACAGCAATTGCAGAGAATACCCAAGGAATTAATCCCCATAATACAGTGATAAAATAGAAATAAAAAGGTTGTTCTCTATTGATTTCATTGGAATTCAAAAATCTTTCCAAATGATGTTTTATAATATATTCTCTAAAAAATAGAGGATCATGAATTTTAAACATAATCAAATGCCAAGGAAGAACAATTAAAAAGAATAATAAAAATCCCGGTAAAATATACTGCGGTCTGAATACCTGCTTAAAAGTTTTGTTTGCAATAGTTACAAAAAACATAACTGCAAAAGGAACTACAAACCCGGGTATTCCCTTAGCCATAACAGCCAAACCTGAAAATATATAAAATAACCACCAGAAATATTTTTTATTTTTATCTTGAACAAACTGTGTCAAAAATCCAAACATAACAGAAAATCCAACACAAGTCGTAACTACAATATCTAATATTGCAAATTTAGCTAACATTACAAATTCAAGAGTTGTTGCAAGAATTACGGCAGAAATAAATCCAAATCTTCTTGATACAATCTTTTTACCTGTAAAATAAACGATTAAAGTAGACAATGTTCCATACAAAGCAACAGGAAATCTTGCAGTAAATTCATTTATCTTTCCAAAAATTGCAAAAGACAAACATTCACCCCAAAAATAAAGAGGCGGTTTTTCAAAAAAGTATTCCCCGTTCAAATACAATGTCAAAAAATCCTTGCTGTGAAACATATCTCTAGCCATTGAAACGTAACGAGTTTCATCAACGTCCATCAATGCATAATTACCTATGTTAAAGAAAAATACAAAATAACAAATAAGTAATAAGCCTAAAAATAGGAATAAATCACTATGTTTCTTTATAAAATTTATCGTTTTTTCCATAATTTCTCTCCTAATCACTTTTTCTATTCTAGCATAAACAAAATTAGCCATAAGTTTATATTATTAAACAACTTGAAATTTAGATAAAATAAGTTATAATATCACTTATGAAAGAAAAAGCACAAAAAGAACTGGATAAATTATTACAAGGAAACAAAAATTTCGTAAACGGGACTCCTACAACTAAAAATATGAGTCTTGAAACATTACAAAAATACGCATTTCACCAAGAACCTTATGCGTGCGTACTTACATGCTCTGATTCAAGAGTCGTGCCTGAAATTATTTTTGATTGCGGCATAGGTGAATTATTTGTTGTTCGAGTCGCAGGAATGACTACAGGACCAAACATTATCGAAAGCATTGAATATGCAGTAAAAAAACTGCAAGTTCCGCTTTTGATACTTTTAGGTCACGATGACTGCGGGGTTATGAAATACGCAAAAGAGCATTATCCTGAACCTATGAAAGATTTTTCATCAATTCTTAAATGTGTATACCCTGTACTTGATAAAGATGAAGATATCTCATGTCACAATTTCTTCGCTCAAGAACACACAAAATGGGTTGAAAATTATTTGATGAAACATTCTGTAATTATTAATGAAGCTGTAAAAAATGAAAAATTGCGAATAGCAAAATGTCATTTTGATCATTCAACAGGACTTGTAAACCTTTTATAAAATAAAAAATGCGTCTAATATGACGCATTTTTTTATTAATTATTCAAGTTCCCATTTCCCCATAATTCATCATATTTTCTTTGATTTTTTTCATGGTATTTCGGTGAAATTTTTCTTTGGGTATTGATTATATCTGCATCAATTTGTCTTGCTATCAAAATCATACGATGTTTCATATCCTTTTTTCGTTGTTTTGCCATACAACTTAAAAAAGCAAAAATTCCAATTGTCATAATACCTGCATATACAGTAACTTTTAAAATACTTTTCAAATTTTTATCCATAATTAAACTCCTAAATTTTCACATACCTAACGCATAAGCAAAAAGTTCTCCAACTAATTTGTTATATAATCTCCCATCATCTTTCGCAAAAAGATTTTCCCAATGGCTCAAAGTACTACCATCCGTAGAATATGACGAATTAGTCATCATAAGATGATGAGTATTTGTATCATATCTTAGCGGAAACAAATCATCCATTTGCATAAAACTTGGCAATTTATCACTAGCTTGATAAAACCCGAAAAGAGCCGTATTAATTCTATTCAATTTTTGCTCATATGAAAGCCCGCCAATATAATTATCGTTTGTAACTTCGACTCCGGGAGCATATTCCCTTGAATAACTCAATTTTGCGGATAATTCTTTGACCGCATCAAAGTTATCACCGGTAATATAATCAGTCCCTGCATTCAGCCCCATCATTTTAAATCTTTCAAAATCATCAGAACTTTTTTCTCCGACAAAACTAATATCAGTTTTCGCTGATCGTAATCTTATTTCATTCAAAATATACTGCATCTGGTGATATTCAGGTAAAGCACCCACCCCTGTGTAATTTTCCATATCATAACCGCCAATATGTTTTGCAGAATCTATAAACATACATTCAAAACCTAAATCCATAAGTTTTACACATTCATTTATATAAATTTCCACATGTTCAGGATTACCCCAATCAAAAGTTTCATCATCTTTATAATCTCTAGCGATTTTTATTTGATCTGCAGAAATTACATGACGAAATCCGACTTTTAGTCCCCGAAAATGAGCTAAATCTACAAACGCTTTTAATTGTTGTTCAGGTGAAATTTTATCTGCAATAGAATAATCTATCACATTATCACTATATGATGTATTTAATCTTAGTCCGTATATGGAATTTTCTTCAACAGGACCTTTTTCATAGGCATCACCATAAATATTCTGCCAAACTTGGGATAAAATAATGCAATTTGCCCAACTATTTGCAGAAGGAGGAATTGCATAAAGAAGTTTTATACAACTCAAAATTCCGCTGCAAGTACAACCGTTATCCATAGTTGCAATTGCTCTGTCATTAATTTCAATATAATTTGCAAAACGTCCCCAATTATCACCATAATTAGGAGTTATTATCTCATCTGGGAAAATCTCACAAAATTCGCCACTCTCGACAAGCGTCATAATAATATTTACAGCTTGTTTTACGGACAATTTTAAAACATCCGATGGTACAACATTCCCAAGCCAACGCTTATTATAAGCACTGCCAATTCCATGGAAAGCAATATAATTACTAAAAGAATCCTGACTTAGTTTTGTATTTTCACCCAGAGCTTTTAATAAATTATTAACGGCATTTTTTCCCATAACATGATTATTTATAAACAATTTAGGGCAAATTTTCATTCCCTAAAATATTAATAAAAAATCTATATCCCATCATACTTTTTCTAAAAATAAAATGTGAGTTATTTTAGTTTTGCAATATTATTTGCTTAATAACAGCCAAAAATTACAGTTAAACTAATGAATTATAAAGTGTAATCTAAAAC
>CAJMDF010000025.1 GCA_905212085.1 uncultured Clostridium sp. | reverse complement strand
GAATAATTTTTTAAAGCATCAGGAACTAATCCTTTTTGAATTCTATATGCAAGCCCTTCCACTATCGCGGTTTTCCCAATACCAGGCTTACCAACAAGTAATGCACTTTTTTCAGGTGTTAATAAAGCTAAAATTATTTATTTTAACTCTTCCAATAAAGAGGTAAGTTTTTTATGCAGTAATACATTATGTATTCTCAAATAATCAACTTTATGTTCAATAGCTAGTGTGTTTAGAGCTAATGTGTAAATGTCTTTTATTTCGTTTGTTTCATTTTGCATTCCTAAAAGACTTTTTCTTGAAATTCCAAGCATTATTGGGCAATTTAGAGATTGTAATTCTTCAATCCTTTTGATAATTTCAAAATTATCTTTTCTGGATTTTCCAAAGCCAATACCTGGGTCAATTATTATATTTTCAATTCCTTTTGAATTTGCAAGTTCAATTTTTTGTTTCAGATTAAGGAAAATATCTTCCATTAAGTCATTATATTT
This sequence comes from uncultured Clostridium sp., assembly GCA_905212085.1. Taxonomy (GTDB): domain Bacteria; phylum Cyanobacteriota; class Vampirovibrionia; order Gastranaerophilales; family Gastranaerophilaceae; genus Stercorousia. The sequence goes on along the minus strand of CAJMDF010000025.1, from coordinate 27,518 downwards.
AGGTGAATCTTGCATATTTTCAGGGGTTCCTTTTGAGTGTTGAATAATTATAGGAATATTGTATTTTGCAATTACATCTGACATTTTTTTATCATAATCAAATCCTGATACATCATTTATAATATCAGCACCTGATTTAATGCATTCTTCTGCGACAATTGAACTTCTAGTATCAATACTTATTTTTATTTTGTCTTTTGCAAAATCAATAATAGGTAATAATTTTTCTAATTGTTCATTATCTGATATTGGAGAAGAATATGGTTTTGTTGATTCTGCCCCAATATCAATAATATCTGCTCCGTCATTTACCATTTGTAGAAGATGTTCTTTAGCTTTTTCAAAGTCGTTATATAGCCCACCGTCAGAAAAAGAATTATCAGTAATATTTAATATCCCGACTAATTTGACTTTATGTTCAAAGCTATTTTCATTAAGTAATAATTCTCCAAGTTCTTTTAATTTAAATGGTTGATGTTTTAATTTTTCTGCAATTTTTTTTATTTGACTTTTACTAGCACCTAAAATACAATTTGATTTTTCGATTTTGCCTGTAATTACTTCTCTATGTGTAGCACAATCGGCTCCAACTGATATTGCAGTTTGTTTTAAAATATTTGCTTGAGCAGGGGTTAGAGAATATATTTTAATATTTTTATAATCAAATTTTTCTGCAGCTTTGTGTATGTAGGATTTATCAAATCCTACATTTTTTAGTTCGTTTTCAATATCAGTTTTTTTTAATTCTCGTAAAATAAAATCGTGCATAAGCTTAGCTTAGCACGATTTTATATATTTAACAACTTAATTATTTTAATGCGAAACTTTACTTTCAATAGTTTCACTTGTAACTTTTGCGATATCTGATACTCCGGATATTAGAGTAATGAATCCGAAGCCATAACCTAAAGCACCTGCTCCGGCTTTGAATATTTTGTTTTCTACTAGTGGTTTTACATATTTCATTGATTTGAATTTGGTGCCCCAGTTTAATATCGCATTTTTAGCCCATCTTGCATTTTCTGAAACTTTGGCAAATAATCCTTTTGATTTTTTTGCAACATCTGCAGCTGTTTTAGTTGTTTCTGTTAAACCTTTCATTCCTTTAGATACTTTTGATGCAGAATCAAACATATCAAATCCTGATTTTGCAGCTTTAGTTCTGGCAGCAGCTGTTGTTGCAGCTAGAGCACCGCCACCTGTCACAACTTTTTTTTCAGCATCTTTGTTATCAGAGTTATTGTTGTTAGCAGGTTGTGATGTAAATGTTATTCTTTCGTTTAAAGAAATAGCCATTATTATTTATCTCCTGCTTCACTTTGCTCTTTTAATGTTGTAACCCCAGCTGCTACACCACCTGAAGCTCCTACAAAATTGACAGTTGCTTTTTCATAAGTTTCCTTTTTTACACCTGTAATTTTGTTATAAACAAATTTTATACCATTTTTTACAGTATTATAAACGGCTTTAATTCCTTTACCAACTGCTTTTGCAAATTTTATAATCGGACCGCCTACTTTAGTTTTTTCCCATTTATTAATTTTAGCTAGAGGCATTTTATAAGCATCTGATTTTTTGAATTTTGTATTAATAGTTTTTAAAGCATCTTTAATAAATGTATTAGTCGCTTTAATTTGTTTTTTTATCCCTTGTACAGGTGCAGATTGCCCAATTTTAGAGAATGCTTGGATTGTCTTTTTTGTACCCCAGCCTGTTGCCATTCCGCCTAATAAACCTGTAGTGACTACTGCCCCGCCTTTAATTATTTTTTCTGCAGGTTTTGGTAGTTTGAATTCATCATTTTCAAGAATTTCTTCTAAGTCTTCTTTTTGAGAAATCAGTTCTTGTCTTGATTCTTGGTATTTTTTTTCTTCAATTTCTTCAGGAGTTAATTTTCGTTTTTGTTCTCTAGCTCCGAATGTAAGACCATAATTGTTAGAAAGTTTAGGCTGTACTGATAACATAATTTTCTCCATTAAAGTAATTTTCAAGATACCTAACAAGTGTAAAGAAATTTTTTTGCTGGTAAAATTAATTTTTGTTAATGTTTTGTTACATTCTTTTTTTGAACTTCTACGCTAGATATTATCGCATATAAAGTTTTATTTGTAAACAAATTTACTCCCTTGATGTGAAGACCTTTTAATAAATTCTCTATCAATTTTATTCAGGCAATCAAATTTTTTGCCTAACCATTGCGGGGCTATCAATTCAGAACTTAGTCCGTTGCCTGCAAGCCTATGAATTGTTGTATTTGGTGGTAAATATTCAAGAAAATCGCAAACGGTTTGGACATATTCATCTTCATCCATAAATTTAATGCCCCCATCTTTATATATTTGGGCTAATTTCGTTCCTTCAAGGGCACATAGCATATGAATTTTTACTCCATCTACACCAAGTTCAGCTAATTTTTGTGCTGTCTCCATTATTTCGTCATGAGTTTCCCAAAGCCCGAAAATTACATGGACACATACATTTATACCTGCTGATTTTGTTTTTTCATAAGCTCTTAAAAAACAATCAAAATCATGACCTCGATTGATTTTTTTTAATGTTTTATTATGGATTGATTGTAGACCATATTCAATCCATGTGTAGTAATCATCTTTATATGATGAAATAAGTTTAATTTTATCTTCATCAATACAATCTGGTCTTGTGCCTATTGAAATTCCCACAATATCAGGGTGATTGAGAGCTGAATTGTAGATTTTCTCAAGTTCTTTGACAGGTTTGTATGTATTTGAAAATGCCTGAAAATATGACATAAATTTTTGTGCTTTAAACCTTGTTTTTAATTTTTCGGCACCTATTTTTACTTGTTCTTCTATTGATAAAAGATTTGAGTGTGCTTGAGAAAAACTCCCGCCATCGTCACAGAAAATACAACCGCCTGTAGATATTGTACCATCTCTGTTTGGACATGAAAAACCGGCATCAAGAGTAATTTTATATACCTTAACGCCGAATTTATTTTTTAAATGAGCGCTGTATTGATTGTAGCGCTTATCAGTATTATTAAACATAATTATGAATTTTTATTTTCTTCTTCATCATAAATCGGATAAACGTAATGTTCTCCGCAATTTGGACATACAACTTCTTGTTGTTTGCCATCTTCTAATTTTGCTACTTCAAATAATGTTTTGCAACCTGATTGTACACATCTTATTGCCCAACTTGGTCTTATTAATCTTGCCATAAAACTTTCCTCTTAATAATTCTGTATTACAAGAATATTTTATCATTCTAACTATTTTTGTGCAAGTCCGTAAAATTGATAGATTGTTGAATTTATTATTTCATATTGTGAGTTAGAATTTATCATATTGTGAAAGGAAAGTTAGATATGAAAAAATCTTTAATGTTTTTCTCAATATTAATAGTTGCATTCATAGCTTTTTATGATGCAAAAGATAGAATTAAAGAATTGGATGAGGTAGCTGCAAATACTCCCGCTCAGGTCGAAATGAATCAATCTATTCAAAAACCGAATGTACAAATGAAATATAATACAAATGATATAAAAAAGAATTTAATTCAAAATGCAGATAGTGCAAATCAAAAAACTATGCAGGATAAAAAGTTGCTGCAAAATAATTTGAATAATGTTGATAAAAGACGAGATACAATCAGTAATCCCGTAAATTAAATTCCGTAAATCATTTCCCCGAAGAAATCATCATCTTTTTTATTCTTTTCTTGAGGATTTTGCGGAATCGTTTTGTCGAATTTTAAAGCCCCGCCAGTGTTTTCTGTTTGATTATTTTCTATTGGTCTTATTGCTTTTGGGAAAAATCTGAGGGTAATATTTTGCGAAGCACTTGGTGATATGATTGTTTTAGAATACAAATTCATTTTTTTTAACCACTCATTTGCTTCGACGTAATTTTGTGCAGAAAAAATATTTTCGTTATTCCCAAGTTTGGTTGAATAGTGGTTGCTCCACATTACTATGTCATTTATAGTATCAATTAATACAATTGATGTTTCCAGTCTGTATGGATATACTGTTTCAAAATCGGATGATACTTCAAGGACTTCCCACAAACTTCTTTTTGCTGAATTCTTGTTTGTGGTAACTGAACTTGAAATCAGCAAAATTGATTTGCAGGAAAACTCTTGTCCGATTTTTTTTAGTGCAGAGTAGTCAATATTTTGTGTTGATTTAAATTTGTTTAGTGTATTTTGTACTAATATTTTTTGTTCTGAATTCAGATTAAGTTTTTTCCTAACTTCATATAAATTAGGTGATTTAATTTTCCCGTTAGAATTATTGAAATCTTGTATAATATCATTTGCTATAATTTCAGACATTTCGTTAAAATTATAATAATTTTCTTTTGTTGATAATAAATCCGTAGGTAATACAAGGACATCAAAACTTACACCTTTAGCAGGTGAAATGATCAACAGCATAACCAATAAAATTTTTATCAACAGTTTCATAATTCTATTATAGCATAATATCATTTGATTATAGGATTATATTTTTTATTTTATATTATAAAATTTGATTATGAATTACGAAGAAATGATAAAATTGGCAGAAAAAGCCTCAGAAAATGCTTATGTTCCATATTCAAAATTCCCTGTAGGAGCTTGTGTGCTTACTGATAGTGGAAAAGTTTATACCGGTTGTAATTTTGAAAATTCAAGTTTTGGACTTACAATTTGTGCGGAAAGAAATACCGTTGGATCTGCAATTGCTGACGGAGAAAAAAAAGTTCGTGCTGTTGCAATATTTTCTCCAAAAATGGAAAATTGTACACCTTGCGGGGCTTGTCGGCAGGTCTTGAATGAATTCAAATCTAAAGAGGGTTTGGATGTGATAACTAAAGTTGCAGATGGAATAAAAGTTTATTCTTTGGATGAGCTTTTGCCTGAATCATTTATGTTATAACGATGTATTTATTTGAATTAATAACAAGATATATAATGGGGAAAAAATATAAAAAAAATAGTTCTTTTGACCCTTTTGCGCAGGATGATATTGAAGATTCTGATAATTGCGAGCATATATTTTTGCCAATTGATAGTACAGGTGAAGTCCTGGCATGTTCAAAATGCGGTCTTGTTGTGAATAAAAAAGATTTAAAAGATGTAAATATATTTAAAAGGTAAATTATTTTTTACTAATTAGCATTTTTGATAAAATGTTTTTAGCTGCTTGTAATTGTGCATCGTTATTTGTTTTTACATCTTTAATGCTAAATTCAACTTTGATATCGGGTGTAATCCCTTTTTTATTAATATCAGTGCCTTTTGGTGTTAGATATTTGGCAATTGTCAGATTTAGTCCTGTTTCATTTGGCATTGGTATAATTTTTTGTACCATTCCTTTTCCATAAGTTTTAGTTCCAAGCAATTTTGCTTTATTATAATCTTTCAGTGCGCCTGACAAAATTTCACTTGCACTTGCAGAATTCCCGTCAACTAAAACTATTGTTGGTTTATTTACTCCAAATTCAGTATCTTGTGCATCAATATCATATTTGTATCCGTTTCTGCCTACTATACTTACGATATTGCTCCCTTCAGGTAAAAATAAATTTGCTATAAATATTGCATTTGGTAAAAGACCTCCTGTATTTCCTCGCAAATCAAGGATTAGACCTTTTGTATCTTTTGTTTTTTCAAGTGCTTCTAAAAATTCATTCGGGGTTGTAGAGCCAATAAAACTTGTAATTTGTATATAGCCGATATTTTTGTCTACAATGGTACTTTTTACTGTTTTAATTTTTATTTCTTTTCGCATTACGCGTTTGATTAATTTATCTTTATTTCTTAAAATCGTTATATTTACAAAGCTGTTTTCAGGTCCTCTTACTAAGTTTGCAACTTCTGATAGTGTAAGTCCGTTTACTTCCTTCCCGTCAATCGCAAGGATAATATCATCCGGTAAGAGATTTGCAAACTGTGCCGGAGTACCTTCCATAACATTTACAATATGAATTTTCCCTGCAATTGATGTAATATTAACTCCAATACCTGTGATTTTAGAGTTTATAGAGTTATTCTGATCCAGATATTCTGTTTTTGACATGTATCTCGAATATGGATCATTCAAGCTTGCAAGCATTGTATCTATTGCAACTTTTGCATCGTCATCGGTTTTTATTTTTCCATGATAATGCTCTTTCCATCTGCCCCAAGCTTGATTATTTAGGTCTTCGTCATAGTAATTATCTCTAATTATTTTCCAACTGTTGTCGAATAGCTTTTGAGAAGATATATGGTCGTGATCTATCATTTCAGGCATCTCAGATACTTCAAATTTATTTGCATTCATAAAAATACTGTTAAGTGCAAATAGTGTTAAAATTAATAATATAAATAAGATTGCCTGACTTTTCTTCATACGAATATTTAACATCAAGAATTTTTTATAATCAATATACTTTTTAAGTAGTATATCAGGTTAATTCTTAATCTTTTACAAATAAATTTTTATAAGTCTTCAAAACCGGGAGATGTCGATGGAAGGTTTTTGTAACCTTCATTGGACATTACTGTTTTTTTTATATATTTATTTGAATATCCTCCTCTTTCAAATAATTTTTTCAAAGTATTTTCCCTTACAACAAGAGGGTGTAAGGCATCATTACTTTCAGGGTACATTTTTACAATTTCGTACCAAACAGATGCTTCCATTGTCCAAGCATAGGTCTCTTCAGCTAGAGAGTTAAATTCATCTTGATGCAATGCTTCATGTGATAATAAAGCTGCAATAGCTCCTGGAGGAGCATCTTTATGGCGAGGATTTATAAAGATGAAAAGTTGTTTATTTTTTTTCCATCCGAGTGCATCAAATTTTTCATAATCAGGATTGATTGTCGCAAGATCTCTGAATTCAATTTTTACAGGGCGTCCTGATAGATTGTTACCTAAAATTGCATTCCTTGAAAATTCTCCGTTTGTACCTTTTAACATATCAAGTGCGACATAAAAAACTTCATCTTTTCCTACAGATTTGTATATCGGTGTAATCTCTTTGATATATTCTGCAGTATATTTGGCAGGGTATGTTTTGGGTAATTCTATTAACTCTTCATTTTTCTTTGCTGAAAATGAAGGTAATTGAAATGATAAAATTATTGTAGTTATAAATAAAACCTTTTTTAATTTTTTGCTATCCACTAATCTACTCCTATAATATTAATAACGCTACAAATGTAGTAACTATTTAATATTATAATTATATTAATTCCATCGTCAAATTTTATTTTGTATTACCTTATTTTTCGATTTAAAGAAGCAAGTTCTTTGTACTTGATTTTATATTCTGTATCACCGGAAATGCTTTCAGCTTCTTTAATATATTCAAGTGCTGTTTTGTAATCTTCTTTTTCTTTATAAATTTCACTCATTTTTGCATAGTATGATGCGTTGTTTACATCATACATAATTGCTCTTTTCATACATTCTATGGCTTCATCATAATCTTTTTCTTTAAATCTTACTAATGCAAGATAATAATAGCCTTCAGCATAATTCATATCCAAAGAAATAGCTTCTTGAGCATAAATTTTTGCATTGTCAAAGTCTTCCATGTTAAAACAAGCTTTTGCTCCGATTGTGTATGCTGAGATATAGTTTTCATTTTTATTCAAAACTTTTTTAATAATATCTAAGGCTTCATTATATTTTTTTTCTGCGATATAAATTTCAGCAAGTTGACATTGGTAATTTAAACTTTCTGGGTTTTGAGATATAACTTTTGAAATCGCATTTTGTGCTTTTTCATACATTGAAAGTTCTCTGTATACTTTAGATAGCGCAACCAAAGTAAAGTTATCTTCAGAATTTGTTTTTAAGTTATTTTCAAGTTCAATTTGCGCACCTAAAAAATCTTTTTTCTCAAATTTTAATAGAGCATTTAGAACGTGTGCTAAAGCGTATTCTGGGTTATGTTCTAATATATAATCAATTTCTTTTTTCGCTTTGTCAAAGTTTTTTTGTTCGAAATACAAATATGCTAAAGAATATCTGTAACCTGAATTATCAGGAGCCATACAAATTGCTTGTAAATATGACTGAATCGCTTCTTTGAACCAGCCGTTGTAAAAATATGCATTCCCTAAATTATAAAAATAACGAGGATTTTGTTTGTTTATTGATGATGCTTTTGAAAAATATTTTATTGCATCAATAAATTTCATATCTTCAAGTGCAAATAATCCTAAATAATTTAATATTTCAGGATTTTCAGATGTTTTTGAAAATGTATTAAAAATGTTTTTAGATTTTTCAAATTCGTTTTCATCAAAATATATTTTCCCTAATAAAACTAGAGCATCTTCATTTTCTGGGTTTATATTCAAAGCTTTTTCAAGATTATCTTTAGCATATTCTGATTTATTATTGTCATAATAAGCTTTTGCTATGGCATATAAAACTTTGTCATTAATAAGTTCAGAGTTTTCAAATGATTTAATTTTTTCTAAATCTTTTTTTAATGATGAAATGTTTATTAATTCAATTAAGTTTTCAGAATTTTGTTGTATATTGAATAATTTTTCAGCAACAAAATATGCATTTTTATAATCTTTAGAAAATATATAAATTTTTTCAAGAATTTTTAAAGCTTCAATATGTTCTCCATTTTTTAAAAGAACTTTTTCAAGATATTGAACAGCTCTTGGAAAATTGTTTAACAGAAAATATAATTCTCCAAGTTGAAATAAAATTTCAATATTGTCATTTTCAGCTTCTAATGCTTTGTAAAGCATTTCGATAGCTTGTTTGTAGCATTTTTGAGATTTTAAATCAAATGCTTGTTTAATATATTCTAAAGTTTCTTGCATTTATGCTCCGTTATTTCTTCTTTTTATTGTGTTTTTTATGTTTAAATTTTTTCTTTTTAGAATTATTTTGTTGTTGATTATTATTTATTAAAATAAGAACTTCATCTTCACCAGCCATTTTTAAGTTATTTCTTGCAATACCTTCAAGGCTTGATGTAGATGAAAACATTTTTATGTCTTGTTTTAATTCTTGATTTTGATTTTCAGCTTCATCTCTAATTTTTGTGAGGGTAGAAATTTTTGCTCGATAAGAGATTGTTTTTGAGATATTTAAAATAGCACCAAAACCGATTTGGATTAGACAAAGTAATAGAACAAGCGTTAAAAAAGAATAATAAAAGCCTGTTTTATTATTTGATTTTACCGGCGTTGTTTTTGTTGTTTCTTCCTTAGAGTTTTCTTGTTCAATATTTTCAGCCATATATCCTCACAAGAAAATTATAATCGAAATAAACTATTAAAACAATAAAATTTGTATAAATTTACAATTTAAAAGTCGCAGAAAAATTAACTTGAGTTTTGTTTTCCCCTGTGTCAGCATAATATGTTTGTTTTGCACTTGCTTCAAGTCTCATTCTGTCTGCATCTTTTTTCCCAAAAGGATTTAATGAGAATATAAGCTCTGAAGATCTTCTATTTCTTGTAATATCTGCTGTTAATTTGTTTTTTAAAGAAATATAACTGTTTAGTTTAAGTTCAGGCGTTACTGATATTGTATTGTAATCTTGAGCATAAGTTGTATTTAAGGATTTTTTAAAAGAAGAACTTACTGCAAATTTGTCTTTTTCATATTTTGTAAAAAGCCCTGTTTCAGATTCTAACATTGCAATATTATCTACTTCGTTGTCATATAGTGCACCTATTGTAAAGTTCCCTTTGGTACTGGATGAAACTACTGATTTAGGAGCAATATTATATTCGGTATTTGTATGTTTTGAAATTTCTTTTGCTCGTGAATATGTTGCCAAATCAAGACCTTTTGATGCTGCTATTTTTTGAGGAACTTTTAAATTTATGATGAAATTATCATTGTCATCTTTGAGGTATATTGCTTCACTGTCCTCAATATATTCAGCGTATCCTTTTAATACTGTAGCACCAAGTACTACATTTTCATCATTTTCTTCTGACATATTAAGCATTACAGCATCATCTTCATTATCTTTTTTTGAAGTCGTTTTATCCTCCTGAATGTAATTATCTCCGTCAGAATCAGGATTTTCCATAGGTCTTTCAGGAACATTATCATCAGGAATTGTATATATAAAAATATTAGGCAATCCGTTTTCTCCGCCCGAAGATGGAAGCATTTTTTTATTTATTGAAAATGCAGGAATTTGAATAACCATTAATGATAATAAAATTAATAAAAACTTCCTCATACAAATATTTTAAAACTTTATAAATCTTAGTCAAATTATGAATATTTTTATTAGTATATTTTTATGATTACTTGAAATCAAATTGTGCTCATGTTATCCTTTTTATGCTGATTTATAAATAAGAAAGAAGGAAAAAATGACAGAAGTTAGAGTCAGAATTGCTCCGTCACCAAGCGGAAATTTACACATCGGAACAGCAAGAACCGCATTATTCAACTATTTGTTTGCTAAGAAAAATAACGGGAAATTTGTTTTAAGAATTGAAGATACTGATGCTGAACGTACAAGTCAGGCTTATATCGATAATATTTTTGACAGCTTAAAGGCTTTAGGATTAAATTGGGACGAAGGTCCTGATGTAGGTGGCCCTTATGGCCCTTATACTCAATCTGAAAGATTTGATATTTATCCTAAATATGCTCAAATTCTTCTAGATAAAGGCTTTGCTTATGAATGCTATTGTACTCCAGAAGAATTGGAAGAAGAAAAAAAAGAAGCTGCTGAAAACAAAAAACCTTATGTTTATACTAAAAAATGCTTAAATTTAACAGAAGAAGAAAAAGCTAAATTGAAAGCTGAAGGCAGAAAACCTGCTTTAAGATTTAATATTGAAAAAGCTCAAAAAGCTTTTCATGATTCATCAATTTTGAAATTTGATGATATGGTAAAAGGCGAATTGCATGTAGATACAAACCTTTTAGGTGATTTCGTAATTATGAAATCTAACGGAACTCCTACTTACAATTTCGCAGTTGTAATAGATGATATGTTGATGAAAATTTCTCACGTAATCAGAGGTGAAGACCATATTTCAAATACATTTAAACAAATTTTGATTTTTGAAGCATTAGGCGCAGAAGTTCCAAAATTCGGTCATTTAGGTATGATTTTGGCTCCTGACAGAAGTAAATTGTCAAAACGTCATGGTGCTACTGCAGTATCAGAATTCGTAGAAAAAGGATATTTGACAGATGCTTTAATCAACTTTGTAGCATTGTTAGGCTGGTCACCATCTGACGGTCAAGAAATTAAAACTGTTGATGAAATAGCAAAAGATTTCAGAATTAATGAAATTTCTTCTTCAAATTCAATTTTTGAATATGATAAATTGAATTGGATGAATAGTCATTATATAAAAATGCTTTCTATTCCGGAATTGAAAGAAAAATTAAAACCGTATTTGACAAAATATAATTTGAATGAATTAACAGATGCTCAATATACTCGTATGGTAGAAATTACATATGAACCATTGACATTATTGTCAGACATTACAGATGCTGTTACATATTTCTTTGGTGAAGATGTAGAATATGATGAAAAAGCGAAAGAAACTCTATCTACCGAAGTATCTCAAGATGTTCTAAAAACATTTATGGAACAAGCTAAAGATTGGGAATGGACAGAAGAAAATCTTCACGAAAAATTGGAAGCTTTCAGAGCATTTTACAAAGAAAAAGGTGTTAAGCCAAAAGTTACAATGTGGGCTATCAGAGCTGCTGTTACAGGTAGAACTTGCGGTGCAGATATGACTGCAATCCTTGCAATTATCGGCAAAGATAAAACATTCAGACGTGTTAAAAATGCTATGAAACAAACTGTTTAAAATAGTTTTTAATTTTGATTATCAATGAAAAAATGAGTCTGATAAAAATCAGACTCATTTTTATTTTTTAATAAATGTTTACAATCTAAGCTAATGTTTAAAGTTTTATCAATTATTGTCGTAAGTGTTTATATATATGTATTGTTTTCTACAGCCTATGGGGGACAAAGATAATGGTTAATATTCACATTACATCAGACGAAATCAAAAAATACATTTTTATGATTGTGCTATTCAATGCAGTTTTTCCAAAAGTATTAGAACAAAGCGGGATGATGATTACTATTGAAGATGCAGAAGATTCAACAAATGTTCATAAAATGTGTTATGATAGCTTCATTGAACGTTATGATATGTATGGGTTAAACCAAATTGCAGAATAAATTAAATATCAGAACGTTTCTTATCACTTTTCGTGATAATTAATTTTCCTGCTTCAATAGTATATTCAACTAAATCTGTTTCAGGGTTCACTTTTAACAATTCAAGAATTGTTTTATTTACGGTAAGTGCCCAGCCGTTGCCGTTTCTCATTAGTTTTCTATACATTTTATTTCCTTATACTTACATTATACTTGACAATATAATATTAGATGTAATATTATATTTCTAACCAGACATTAAACCATTAAAAGTATGTTTGGAGGCTTTTCAACTAGTTATTGCTGGAAGTATTGAATACTTGAGCAGGCACCCCACGTCTGCTCTTTTTATGTTACAATTTGGGTATGGAAGAATTTACACATTATACAGTAATGAAAAATGAGGCTGTAGATGCGCTTCAGTGTGAGAATGGAAAGATTTATGTTGATTGCACATTAGGCGGTGGCGGTCATAGCGGTTTAATTTTGAGCAGAATTCAGCCTGATGGAAAATTAATAGCCTTTGATGTTGATGACGATGCTATTAGAGCTGCTTCTGAAAGATTAAAAGATTACGAGAATTTAACAATAGTTAAAGATTCATATGTAAATATTAAAAAAGTGTTACATAATCTTGGTATTGAAAAAATTACAGGTGGAGTGCTTTTTGATCTAGGCGCATCATATCATCAGTTTCACAAAGGTGAAAGAGGCTTTTCTTTTTCTAAAGAAGCTCCTTTGGATATGAGATTTAATCAGGATGCTGATTTTTCAGCTTATGATGTTGTGAATTCTTATAGCGAAGATGATTTAGTGAGAATTTTTTCTGAATATGGAGAGGAAAGATTTTCAAAAAGAATTGCAAAAAAAATTGTTGAACAAAGAAAGTTGAAAAAGCTTGAAACAACTGTTGAATTGGCTGATTTAATTGTGAATTGCACTCCTCATTTAAAATCTTCAATTCACCCTGCAACCCGCGTATTCCAAGCAATTCGTATAGAAGTTAATCAAGAGTTAACAAATGTAAAAAATACTCTGAATGATGTGTTGGATTTGTTGGACTTTGGTGCTATAATAAGTGTAATAAGTTTTCACTCTTTAGAGGATAGAATCGTGAAACACTTATTTAAATATCACTCGCAGAGGTGCCATTGTGATAAATCTCAAATGATATGTCATTGTCCGCCTCCGATATTGGAACTGGTAAACAAAAAACCGATTACAGCGAGTGAAGAGGAGATAAAAATAAATCCTCCTTCAAGAAGTGCCAAACTCAGAATAGCTAGATGTATAAGGCACTAGGGTGAGGTTAGAACCTGGGGTAGAAAATTGAATACAGCAAGAGTAAGAACATCAGAATTAGTAGTATCGGAAGAAAATTATTATAGTAAATCATACGTAAATAATCCGATAAGAGAAGACAATCAAGTAATTGAAGGTTATTTTCAAAAGGAGATTTCACAAAAAGCTATGGCTATCAGAAAAGTTAATAAAACATTATGCGGATTATTAGGTATAGCCGTAATAGTAGCTTTTATCGGTTATTATTTTGCAATGTCAAATGAGCTTACTTTGAATAAACTTAGTCGTCAGATTACTACTTTGAATGATGAAAATGCTGAATTACAAAATCAGTTGGATCGTTTGAAGTCATTTAATAATGTTGATAGCAAAATGATGCAGTATAACATGCTCCAAAAAGCTGCCAAGGTAATTGAAGTGCAAGCTGTTCATTCGCCTGTTGCTGTTGATAAAAAGACTGAAAAAACAGCTTCTTTTAATTGGGCTATCGGATATTAATTATACTTTTGTTTGAAATTTCCCATACTAAAGTATGAATTTTTGTAAAATTCATTAAAGTTTTTTTTAAGTTGTGCCGTAAATAATTTTGAAGGCATGTATGTAAGGAAAATTTCATGAAAAACGAAGAGAATAAAAATGGTGTGTCCCTCTTTTCACAATCTGATTATTTAATAGGTGAAGACCCTATTGAAGAAATTTTTGCGCTTAATTTAGGAGATTTTATTGCTGAAAATTTGATTTCAGAAGATTTGGCAAGAAAAATCGGAAATAGTGTGAAAGATAAAAAATCAGGTTTGATAAATCAGTTAAAAGAATTGGTTACTATATATTCGTTGCAAAATACATTGTGTGTATTGAGTTTCGATAAGTCTGAAGAACAGGCAATTTATACATCAATTGCTCATTCAGTTAAACAAATGTTAGAAATTCAGGCATGCCATATTTATCTTGAAAAAAATAATGAATTAGAACTTGTAGGTTCAACATCAAATAATATTGAGAAATTTAAAATTGATGAAACTACACAGGCAGGACGTGCATTTTTGACAAAGGAGTCTGTGTTTGATAAGGATTTTACAGTGATTCCAATGCACTGTAACATAAAGTCTACAGGTGTAATTATCTTAGAAAATTCAGAACAAATTAATCGTGAATACATTGATTTAGTTGAGAGTATTGCAGTATTATTTGCTACTTCAATGACTTTACAACATACTATTGATGAAACAAATAAATTAATTAATGATGAATCTTCTTCTGTTTCAGGTCTACAACATATGAGAGCGGAGTTAACTGCTTTAATTGGTGATCTTTGTGATTATCAGCAAAGTTTTGTTGAAAATCTTGCAAATGCTGTAGATACAAAAGGCGGATATAAAGTTTCTCATTCTAAAAATACTGCAAAACTTGCAAGACAACTTTGCAAACAATTAGGATTGAATGAAAAAACAACTGATTTGATATATTATGCAGGTCTGTTGCAAAATATCGGTAAAATTGCACTTCCTGAAAAAATCTTTACTACAAACGGTAAATTGTCAGCGGATGAATTGAAAAAAATTCAAGAACATGCAAATATTGGAGTTCATTTATTAATGAACATTAATTTCTTGTCTGAAGTTGTTCCATATATAACTTATCAAAAAGAAAGATATGATGGCTCTGGTTCTCCAGAGGGATTAAAAGGTCAGTCAATCCCGTTTGGTTCAAGAATTATTGCGGTAGCAGATGCATATTCAGCTATGACATCTGACAGGCCATATAGAAAAGCAATGCCTATTGATAAAGCATTAGAAATAATGAAGTCAGAAGCAGCTTCAAAATGGGATCCTGTAGTTATTAATGCATTGGCAGATATTGTAAAATAATCAACCATTTTATATATTGAAAGAGCCGTCAATTGAAATTGGCGGCTCTGTTGTATTTGTATATTATTTGATAATACTAAATGCGACAATATTATCGATTGAAATGTTTAACCAATCATATTTAAAACATACATAATCATTGCATTCGCATTTTTCACCATCACATTTGCAATAATCCGAAAGTCTGCAAACTAAAGCGTTTTCTAATGTAATAAAGTCATCATGGCATTCTTCGCATTTTCCTTCCGGTAAAAAAAGTTCTCCATCAATTTTTAAATGGCTTGTAAATATTGTAATCTTGTTTGAGCCACTATCATCAATAATTTTTTTGATAGATTTTAAAAGGTTTTTTCCCATAACAATACTCCTTTAATTTTTACAAAGATAATATAAAGGGTATTATGAAATTTTTTATTACTCATAAGGGTATTGTTATGGCTTAAACCCTGAAACTTTTCCTGAAATTTCACTATAGTTAGGTAATTTATCCATAATTAAAATATATGAAGAAGGTGATGCTCCGCCGTATTCATTTGGGAACATATTATCTTGTTTACAGTTTCCTTTTAGATAACTTTCCATAGAACATAAGCCTTTGGTTACTTCACTTGGGAAGGTTCCGCTTACGAAAGGAAAAATGTCTTTGTGTGAATTTAAGCATATTGTTGTAAGATCAGCGTTAATATCTCCACAGCCAACAGTAAATGCGTGTACATCTTTACCTGTTCTATTTGGCCCTTTTTTACCATTTGTATCTATAAATACTTTGAAAGCGTTTGGATCTACATCAACGTTAAAAATCATACCATCAGAAAGTGCATAAAAACATCCAATTCCTGTTTTGTTTATCATTCCGTAGCCGTTAGAAACTTCTTCTCCATAATAATTATAACTTTTATCAGGGATGCAGCTTGCATTTGCGCTATTATCTGTCATGTCAAGATATTTCATTTGTTTAGCGACTTCTTTGAATGCTTCACAATTATTGTCTCCGTATCCCATTCCTTCTATACAAGTCGCAATATCAAGTCCGTCACAGCCTTTGTCTGATTTAAACAGCATAATTGCATTTGAAAAATTGGAGTACATTTTTTTGAATGCAACAACGTGTTGTTTATTTCTTGTTTCATTAATAACCGTTGGTAAAGTCATTGCTGCTACTACACCGATTATTCCTAAAGTGATCAAAACTTCTGCAAGAGTAAAAGCAAATATTCTTTTTTTATAAGCAAATTTATCATTGTAAATTAATTATAAATATTTTTTAGAGTTTTTCAAGAGTTTAAGTTCTGTTAAATTTTGTCATAAATATGCTAAAAGAATATGTTTATGCTACAATATAATCAAGGGAATTAGTCTAATTAAGGGGAGAATATAAATAATATGGCTGATGGAATTACAGAAGTAACTAATGAGAATAACACACAGGCGCAGCCTGTAGAAAAGATTGAAGTTAATGAGCTTCCGGATAATGATGAAGCCATTGAGACAAAAACTTCCCAATCTTATGATGCGAGTAATATTAGAGTTTTAGAAGGATTAGAAGCTGTAAGAATGAGACCCGGTATGTATATCGGCTCAACTTCTCAAAGAGGTCTTCACCACTGTATTTACGAAATTGTAGATAACTCTATTGATGAATCTTTGGCAGGTTTTTGTACAGATATTCATGTAACGGTAAACAAGGATAATAGCGTAACCGTTGAGGACAACGGTCGTGGAATTCCTGTTGATATAAAACCGGAAACAGGAAAATCTGCATTGGAAATTGTTCACACTGTATTACACGCAGGCGGAAAATTCGGAGATGGCGGCTATAAGGTATCAGGCGGTCTTCACGGTGTTGGTGCATCTGTTGTAAACGCATTGTCAGAAAAATATCGTGTAGAAGTTTCTCGTCAAGGTTTTGTATGGCGCCAAGAATATATGAGAGGTGAACCTCTTTCTCCTGTTGAAAAGGGTGAAGCTACAGATAAAACAGGTACAAAAACTACTTTTTGGCCTGATCCTGAAATTTTTACCGAAACTACAGAAATTGACTGCGATGTAATTGCAAACAGATTACGTGAAATGGCATTTTTGAATAAAGGTTTGAAAATTGTATTTACGAATGCTCATACAGAAGAAACTGAAATTTTCCACTATGTTGGTGGTATTGCAAGTTATGTTGAATTCTTGAATCAAAATAAAAATGTATTACATGACAAACCGATTTATATTGATAAAGTTGTAGATGGTATGCAAATCGAAGTTGCAATGCAATATACAGATGCATATAGTGAAAGCGTTTTATCATTCGCAAATAATATTAATACGCATTCTGGCGGTACACATTTGACAGGGTTCAGAAACTCTTTGACTCGTGTATTTAATGATTACGCAAGAAAAAATAATATTTTAAAAGATTCTGATCAAAACTTGTCAGGTGAAGACGTAAGGGAAGGTTTGACAGCTATTGTAAGTGTTAAGATCCCTAACCCTGAATTTGAAGGTCAGACAAAAGAAAAATTAGGTAATGCTGAAGCAATGGGGGCTACTCAAGATGCAGTTCGTGACAAATTGCAAGAGTGGTTAGAATTTAATCCTAAGATTGCTAAGATTATTATAGAAAAAACTCTGCAGGCTCAAAGAGCTCGCGAAGCAGCAAGAAAAGCTAGAGAATTAACAAGAAGAAAATCTGTTTTGGAAAATTCTACATTACCTGGTAAACTTGCCGATTGCTCTAATAGAGAACCTGAAAAGTGTGAAATCTATATAGTTGAGGGTGATTCTGCCGGCGGTTCTGCAAAACAAGGCAGAAACAGAATGTTCCAAGCTATTTTGCCTTTGAGAGGAAAAATCTTAAACGTAGAAAAAGCAAGACTTGATAAAATTTACGGTAATAACGAAATCCAATCAATGGTTCAGGCTTTCGGTATAAATATCAGCAGAAATCCTGATGAAGTTGATTTGGAAAAACTTCGTTATCATAAAATTATTATCATGACAGATGCCGATGTTGATGGTGCGCATATTAGAACACTTCTTTTAACATTCTTCTTTAGATATGCAAGACCTTTGATTGAAAACGGTTATGTTTATATTGCTCAACCGCCTCTATTTAAGGTTACTCAAGGTAAAACTTCTGAATATCTGTATGATGAACATGCATTGGATAAAATGCTTAAAGAACGTGGTATTAAAAATTTAAGCTTGTCTGATAAAACTAAATCAAGAGTTAAAACAGGAGATGAGTTATTAGAATTAATCAAAAATATGTCAACATTCTATAATTCTTATAATAATCCGATTTTGAATTTGTATCCTGCTGTTGTATTAAGAGGATTAGTTCGTTCTAATATTGAACCTGAATATTTTGAAGATCAGGCAAAAATGAATGAAGTAATTGAATACTTAAATCATTATTTGCAAGATCACGCTAAAAATTATAATATTCAAGAAGCTGCAAATTATGTATGTTCATTGAAATATAATCCGGAAAATGCAAAATATGCTATTCAATTGAATTTCAATGAAGAAGAACATGTATTGCTTACTCAAAATATCGTAAAAAGTTCTGAATATAAGAGATTAAAAGCTTCTTATCCATTGATTAGAGATTACTTGATTGAAGAAGAGGATACTCTAATTCTTGAAACTGATACTGAACAGTACGAAATAAATTCATTTGAAAAACTCCAGAAATTTATTGATGATAGAGGTTCAAAAGGCCTACAAATACAACGTTTCAAAGGGTTAGGTGAAATGATGCCTCAACAGTTATGGGAAACAACAATGGATCCTGCAACAAGAACATTATTAAAAGTAAATGTAGAAGATGCTATGTTGTGTGATCAGTTGTTTGACATATTGATGGGAGATAAAGTTGATCCTAGAAGAAACTTTATTGAAGCTAACGCGGTGTATGCTACAAATATTGATACATAGAATGTAGAAGTTTCTTAGGTATTAGATGAATTTTTATATAAAAAAGCCCTTTATTGGGCTTTTTTATTTGAATATAATTTTTTCTTGATGTAATATTATTACATAAGTTAGACGAAAGAGAGATTTAAAATGACAAAAAAAGAATTAATTTTTTTAGGACCGCCAGCTTGCGGTAAAGGAACACAAACAAACAAACTAGCTGAACACTTACATTTCCCGCACGTTGATACAGGCTCACTTTTGAGAGCTGAAATCAAAGGGGAAACAGAAGCAGGGAAAGAAGCTAAAGCTTATATTGATAAAGGTCAATTAGTTCCTGTTGAATTAGTTACAAGAATTATTAAAAACAGATTATCTCAAGATGATTGCAAAAACGGCTATATTTTAGACGGTTTCCCAAGAAGTGTTGAACAGGCTGAAGAACTTGAAAAAATGAATGCGGAAATTGATAATGGTATTGATACTAAATTTATTGCAGTATACTTTGATATTGATACAAGCATTCTTGTTGAAAGAATTGTAAATCGTCGTTCTTGTCCTGTTTGCGGAGAAATTTATAACTTAGAATTTAAGCCTCCAAAAGTTGCAGGTCATTGTGATAAAGATGGTGCAGAACTTACTCAACGTAAAGATGATACAAGAGAAGTTGCTCAATCAAGATTTGATACATACAATAAAGAAACAGCTCCGTTAATTGATTATTACACTAAAAAAGGTGTTTTGAAATCTATTGATGCAAACGGATCAATTGATGAAGTTTGGGAAAGATTGTTACAAGTTATAAAATAAAAGGAAAGGTGCGAAAGTTTATAAAATATACAGAGGGACGGTTAGTTTAAATTATACTGAAAGTCCCTCTATATAAATAATAAATATTATAAGCTCTCGTAAATAGAATTATGATTCATAGAAAATCACGTGATGAAATTAAAAGAATGCGTCATGCTGGGCATATCGTAGCTTTAGTTCATCAAAAGATGAGAGAGGTAATTGAACCCGGCATAAGTACAAAAGAATTAGATAGTATTGCTCATGATATTATTCGAAAAGAAAGAGCTGTTCCGACATTTCTTGGCTATCATGGTTTCCCTGGGGCTATTTGTGCGTCTATTAATGAGCAGGTAGTACATGGAATTCCTAATGAAAATGTAAAAGTAAAAGAAGGCGATATCATTAGTATTGATGTCGGTGCTACTTATGCAGGAATGGTTGGTGACGGTGCTTGGACTTATCCTGTAGGGAAAGTAAGTGATGAATGTCAAAGACTTTTGAAAGCAACAGAAGAAGCTCTTTTTGCAGGTATTGCTCAAATGAAAGCAGGGAATGTTCTTGATGATGTCTCAGGAGCTGTAGAAGCTGTTGCATTAAGAGAAAAATTAGGTATAGTTCGTCAATATGGTGGTCATGGTGTCGGTCATGAAATGCATGAAGAACCATTCTTGTTTAATTACAAAGTCGGTGACAGAACATTATTAAAACAAGGTTACGCAATTGCAATTGAGCCAATGTTAAATTTAGGCGGAGATGATGTTGTAGTGGCAGATGATGAATGGACAGTGAGCACAAGCGATAATATGCCTTCTGCTCATTTTGAACATACGGTACTTGTAACTGACGATGAACCTTTAATAATTACCCAATTATTGGCGTAAGGAGAGTTATTTATGAACTATTATGTGGGCTTATCGCTTGCAGCATCATCAGGAATGGATAGTGGTATTGCCATTTTAGATGAGGATAACAATTTAATTCTTGTGGATAAATTATACACAATGAACGATGTTATGTTCTTTTTTGACAATTATCCGTCATTAAAATATTCTAAAATTTGTGTATCTCTTGTATGGGATAGGACAATGCTTAACGGGAAATGGAGGATATTAGGGAAACCTTACCAAATGGTTGCAACTAATCCTCTTATTCCGAATAGAGAAGGCTGGACTCAAAGATATTCTACAAGAGGCTGTGAGTATTTTAAATCTTTAATGGAAAAAGGTATTGAAATTAATAGATTTGAGCTGTATTTGACACGACAGAGCCTGCATTTGAATTCTTGTTACAAAGAAAGGTCTCCTGCTGATTGTAAATTTTTACAGCAAACTTTGAAAAATGAATGGCATATTGATTTGCCTTTGAATATGATGCCTATGTCCCAATTAGAGGCAATTGTCGGGGCAATTTTGGCAAAAGAAAATGCAAAAAATCCTGAAAATATAAAAGTTTTATCTCATTTTAGAGATGCTAATGTGATAGATGTAATTAGTAATCCGAAAATGCTTGCGGTATAATTATTCTCTACTACTTAGCATTCCTAATGCAAGACCTATTGCAGCACCTATGCCTAAACCCCAATAAAGTTTTGTTTTTCTAACACTTCTGAATGCTTCATTACAAGTGTTTTCCATTAAGCTTGGCTGCTTTTTAAATGTGTCAAAATTATTTGCAAAATTATCTTTTAAATTTTTTACGGCTGCTTTATCTGTAATTTTTTTATCAAGATCTATACATTTTTGAGTTATATTGCTTACATTTTCAGTAAGCCCCATTTCTTGTAAAATCATTTTACTTTCTGTTGAGACAGCTTTTTTATCTACTTCTTTTGCAATTTTTGCAAGAGTTGCAATTTGAGATTGAGTCTGAGTTTTTGTAATATCAAAAGCTCTTTGTATAAATGTATCTTTATTTACAGGTAAATAATATGCATTCATCCCAATAAGAGCTCCTGCCATAGTAGCTCCAATTTTTCTTTTGCGGGCAGCTGCAGGATTAGGTTGATAATATGTCATTGAAGGTGTAATTTGTGTACTCATATAAGCGCCTTAAAATTTTTATCTATGGTATTAAAGCGCATAAAATTTTTTTTTGCTATTTATCTAAAAAATCTTTTAAAATATTTACAACACTATTATGTATTTCTTCAATTGTTTTAGTGGCATCAAGTACTTTAATCCTTTGAGGCTCTTGTTTGGCAAGTTCAAGATAGCCTTTGCGAACTCTATTATGAAAATCTATTCCGGCACTTTCCATTCTGTCTTTTTCTTTCCCGACTCTTTTCATTGAGGTTTCTACATCGATATCAAATACAAATGTTAAATCAGGTTTTTTGCCGTTTGTTGCAATATCATTTAATTTGTTAATCCTTTCAATATCAAGCCCTCTGCCGTATCCTTGGTATGCTACTGTAGAATCAATGTGTCTGTCGCATAGTACAATTTTTCCCTGAGAAACTGCAGGATTTACAATAATATCAATATTTTGTGCTCTATCTGCTAAAAATAGGAAAGATTCGCATCTGTCAGATACAGGGCCGTTATAATTTAATAGAATTTCTCTTACTTTTTCGCCAAGACCTTTGCCTCCCGGTTCTCGTGTGAGAAGTACTTCTTTCCCGTTATCCTTTAAATATTCTGCTAATAATTCCATTTGTGTGGTTTTTCCACAACCGTCAGCTCCCTCAAATGTTATAAATAATCCTTTTCCCATTTTTGACCTCTTTATTTAATTATATCAAAAAAATCGTATTTGTGTTTTATCATATATTATGCTAAAATTCACCTAAGAGGAGAGATTATATGGATACTAAAATTACGAAACTCAATAATAATATAGAATTTGCTTATAAAAGAAATCCTGATACTCCAAGGGTTGCTTTTTATTTGAATTTTTCATTAAACAAACCATCACCTATGCCAGGTGTATATTCTTTGATGGTAAGATTGTTTATGCAGGGAACAAAATCCAGGACAGCTCAGCAGTTATCTGAAGAATTAGATAAATATGCTATTGATTTTTCTGCAGAATTAAAATTGGATTATGTAAAATTTAAATTTGTATGTTTAAATGAGGATTTTGAAAAAGCTCTTGAAATATTTACAGATATTGTTAAAAATACAACTTTTGAAGAATTTGAAAAGGAACGTACAAAACTTCAAGGTGAAATAGTCGCAGAATTAGATTCTCCTCGAGCAAAAATTATTGATAGTTATTATAAGAATATTTATTCAGGGCATAATTACGGGTTTACGAATACTGTAATTCTTGAAAATTTGCCTAAATTAAAAAAAGAAGATGTGATTAATGCATATGATGAAATCGTTGAGAACAGTAAAAAAGTTTGTGCATTTGTTGGTGATTTAGATTTTGATTATGTAAATAATCTATTACAAAAGCATTTAGGTGATATTAAGAAATCTATTGAGGTATTACCTGAGTTGTCCAGACCAATTCTTAAAGAAATGAAAAACGTTGAAGTAATTCAAGATGATTTAAATCAGGCTCATATTTTAAAAGGTTGGACAGTATCTTCTGCCGACAGTGAAGATTTTGCAGCTATTTCTTTATTAAATATTATTTTGGGTGCAAGCGGACTATCTTCACGATTATTCTTGGAATTAAGAGATAAAAAAGGTTTGGCATATGTAGTAAGAAGTGCTTATGATGTTGCAAGATTATCTGCGAATTTTTCAATTTATATTGCTACAGAACCGAATAATATTGAAACTTCTTTAAAAGGTTTTGAAGAAGAAATTCAAAAGATAAAGAATAATCTTGTAAGTGAAGAAGAATTAGAAAATGCTAAAAATAATATATTCGGGAAATGGGCTTTTATCAGTGAAACTAATTCCCAACAGGCACATTGGCTGGCTCATTACGGAGTAATGGGATTTGGTTATGATTTCCATAAAAAAGCTGTTGAAAAGATTAAGAAAGTTACACCGCAAGATATTATAAATTGTGCTAATAAATATTTTAATGACATATATGTATTAACTGTCTTAAAGCCGTAACCAAATAAGCTAATAGATATGCTCTTGAATATCGGAAATAATATTCAAGAGGCATATGTGCGTTGAAAAAATTATATTTATTTCTTTTAATTTTAATATTATTGTTTTGCACCGGTTTTTCAAATCCCGTTGTCGATATTTCTCTGTCTTATCAACCGAATGTTGATAGATTGGATAAGATGTTCAGAGAATATTTACCTGTGGAAAAAGAAGATATAATTTTTACTAAAGTTCCAAGAGGTTTGATTGTAAGTATTAGTGAAGATTGTTTTTTTAATGAAGGAGAAGCAAGAATAAAAGAAAGTTCTCTATGTTTATTGGATACAATAATTTTGTTGTTAAAACAATTGCCGAATTACTGTGTTGTTGAAAATCATACGGAGGAAAACAGTTATGATGATGAAAATTGGGAATTATCTTTGGAAAGATCTGATAATATTGTAGAGTATATGATTACATGCGGTGCTTTGCCTTCTTCCCAATTATTTGCATTAGGGTATGGACAATATATGCCTTTCAGAGGAAATGTTGAACCTACTGAAGGTTTAGACAGTATTGATAAAGAAAGCCTTAAATACAGCTATAATAATAGGAAAATAAATAATCGCGTTGATTTTGTAATTCTTGAATATGAAGCTAGGCGATAATACTTTTTTGTAATCTTGAAGTTCTTGTTTCGCTAAGGATATTTTTCAATTTCATAATCGCTTGTGCATGTAATTGACAAACTCTTGATTCAGACATATTGATTGTTTGTCCTATTTCTTTGAGGGTCATATTTTCTTGATAGTATAAGACCATTATAATTCTTTCTCTTTCAGGCAGTCTTCTTAGTGCTTTTTCTAATTCTTGTTTAACGTTTTGTTCTTCAGCCTGTTCTTGAGGATTTAGTTTATTTGTATCTTGGATAGTATCTATAATTTCAACACTGTCATCAGAGGAGCCTTTTTTGTCGTATAAAGACGTCATTGTTGTATCTTCAGATAGAATTTGTGTAACTTTTTCAGGATCCATATCCAAGAAAGTAGCTACTTCATTTGTTGTCGGCATTCGTCCAAGTTCTTGTTTAAGCTGCTCTTGTGCATTTTTTATATCTTTGATTTTTTTTCTTACGCTTCTTGGTAAAAAGTCTTGAGAACGAATTCTGTCTAATATGGAGCCCCTTATTCTGATAAGTGCATAAGTTTCAAATCTTGTATTTTTCTGAGGTGAATATCTTTCAATCGCATTTATAAGACCTTCTACACCGTAACCTGCAATATCTTCAATCGAAATTGTCGCAGGTAATGTAACTTTTACTCTGCCTACAACATATCTGATTAAATAAATATATTGCACAATTAAAGAGTCACGGGCGGTTTTGTTTGTTTTATCACGCAGATATTCTTGCCATAAATTTGCAAGTTCTTCCTCCGTAAGTCGTTTTATATTATTGTATGATGTAAAATCAAAACTTTGGCTCATTAAACTTCCCAAATATTGTTCAAATATCTTACATATCTATTCTATACAATATAAGTTTAACTACATCATTTAAAAAGAGGAATTGTCTTTAATTTACTAAAGTTTGTGGTGTAATTTCCATGCTCTAATCTTGTTGTTTTGCTTGTTCTGAATTTTCTTCTTCTTGTTTTTGTTCTGTTTTTACAATTTCAAGTTTGGTAATTCTTGCACCATCTACTTCTTTTACGACAAATATAAGATTATTTAATTCAACTTTATCATTTACTTCTGCAAGACGTCCTAAAAGTTTTACAACAAGTCCGCCTATTGTATCAATATCATCATCGTCAATTTCTTTTTCATTAATTTGAAAGTATTCAGCAAATTCATCTAATCTCATCATTGCATTAGCAACGTAAGTGTTAGGAGCGACTTCAATAATTTCTTCTTCTTGTTCTTCTTCTTCGTCAAATTCATCTTGTACATCTCCGAATATTTCTTCGATGACATCTTCCAAAGTTACAAGACCTGATGTGCCACCAAATTCATCGACTACAATTGCCATTTGCCCTTTGCGTTTTTTAAATTCTAAAACCAAATTGTCCATTGTAATTGTTTCAGGGACTAATAATACATCTCTTAAAATATTAGAAATAGGACAAGTTTGGTCTTTTATAGATAAAGAATATAAGTCTTTAACGTGAACTAAACCTATTATGTGGTCGATATCTTCATCATATACAGGATATCTTGTATATTGACTTTCTGCAGCTAATTTATTTAATTCTTCCATAGGCATGTTGCTTGGAATACATACCATATCAGTTCTTGGGACCATAACTTGTTTTGCTGTCAAATCAGAAAATTTGAATACGTTGTGCAACATATCTTTTTCTGTTTCATTTAATACACCGCCGTCATAGCTTGCATTTACAAGCATGTCTAATTCTTCTGTTGAATGTACTAATGAGCCTTTATGTGAGTGTGGAATATTTAAAAGTTTTAATACAAAATTTCCAAA
Source organism: uncultured Clostridium sp. (assembly GCA_905212085.1). Lineage (GTDB taxonomy): Bacteria > Cyanobacteriota > Vampirovibrionia > Gastranaerophilales > Gastranaerophilaceae > Stercorousia. The sequence continues at coordinate 1,010 of CAJMDF010000025.1, read as the reverse complement.
TCCGTTAAGCAACCAAATGAAAGGATTAAATATAAAAGTTAAAACTTGCATTGGACGAGCAACCCATAGAGCTGTTTTTTCTGTGTATTCCAAAGCAATTGATTTTGGTATTAGTTCCCCTAATACAACGTGGAAAAATGTAATCAATGCAAATGCAATAGATACAGACATTGTGTGAGTTGCAATATTTTGGCTGATACCTGGTAAAAATGCGAAAATTGGTTCGATAATATGTGCTAAAGTGCCTTCTCCAACCCAACCTAGACCGATACTTGATATTGTAACGCCTAGTTGTACTGCTGCTATGAATTTATCTAAATCTTTGAGAGCTTCCATAGCTATCGAGGCATTATAATTACCTTCATTTACTAATTGCTCAATTCTTGTTTTTCTAACTTTTACCATTGCAAATTCTGACGCAACGAAAAAACCGTTTGAAAATAACAAAAATGCTATTACAAACAAATTGAATATTGTATTACCCGAACCATCCATTATATATTTTTTCCTTCTTACTTCTGTTTTAGTGTAATTATAATATTTTTTATAAAAAAATGCAATCTTATTCTTGTGATTTAGGCATTTCTACTTCTTTAAGTTCTGTATAAATCATAGGGGAAAAGCCTTTTGTTGTAGAAACCGTAATTATTTTATATACAGGAGGTGTACTTAGTAAAGTTGGTGATGTAATGTGATATACACCATTTCTCATCACTTCATCATTTATATGAAGATGTCCTGCAATTATTGAGACTACATTATCGTGTTTATCTAAAATATCTAAATATTTTTCTTTTTGGTAAACAGTATGTGTAGGTCTTTCTTTTGTCATAATAATTGGAAAGTGTTGAAAAATAATTACAGGATCATTTTTATATTTTTTTAATTGTTTATCTAACCAACTAAGAGTATTATCTTTATAAAATCCGTTAGAACCTGGAATTACTTCTTTAGCCCCGTCCAAGACAATAAATACAAATCCGTTTTGTTTAAATACATAATTAGATTTT